>NZ_DATJWR010000160.1:0-4870 GCF_035501035.1 Paraburkholderia sp. | reverse complement strand
GGTCGTGGTGATGTCGGCGAAGAAGGCCGAGGCGCTGGGGCTCACGCCGCTTGCGCGCATCAAGGCGTACGCCAGCGGCGGGGTGGACCCGAAGGTGATGGGCATGGGCCCGGTGCCGGCCTCGAAGCGCTGTCTGGAGCGCGCGGGCTGGACAGTGAACGATCTCGATCTCATGGAGATCAACGAGGCGTTCGCGGCGCAGGCGCTCGCGGTGAACAAGCAGATGGGCTGGGACACGTCGAAGATCAACGTGAACGGCGGGGCGATTGCGATCGGTCACCCGATCGGTGCGTCGGGCTGCCGTATTCTCGTGACGCTGCTGCACGAAATGCGGCGCCGCGACGCGAAGCGCGGTCTGGCCTCGCTGTGCATCGGCGGCGGCATGGGCGTGGCGCTCGCGCTCGAGCGTGCCTGATCATTCAACCCCGGATGTCGCGGGGCGTTTGCGAGGCGGATGGTGGCTTCGCAGGCGAACCGCACTGTATTCGCGCAGTCTCAAAAGAAAAAACGCGCGTGATTGAGCAATGCTGGGCCACTGCCTTCGGCCTGCGCCGGAAGTGGCAGTGCATTGTGGAAACGCCGGTGGCAGACAACCGATGCCACCGGGAATTTACTGCTCTCACAGACAACAGGATTACGGATCATTAGCATGACGAAAAAAATTGCGGTGGTGACAGGTGGGATGGGCGGCCTTGGCGAGGCGATCAGCAAGAAGCTGCATGATGCAGGCCATGCAGTGGTCGTCACGTACTCCCCCAGCAATACGGGCGCAGATGAGTGGCTGGCCAGCATGGAATCACAGGGATACGGGTTTCGAGCCTTCCCGGTGGACGTGGCCGATTACGACTCATGCCAGCACTGTGCGGCGAAGATCCAGGCTGAGGTTGGCCCGGTTGACATCCTGGTGAATAACGCCGGTGTCACGCGGGACACGACGTTCAAGAAGATGGACAAGGTCAACTGGGACGCCGTTATCCGGACCAACCTGGATTCCGTATTCAACATGTCGAAGCCAATCTGTGAAGGTATGGTGGAGCGCGGCTGGGGGCGCATCGTCAATATTTCTTCGGTCAACGGCTCGAAAGGCTCGGTGGGGCAGACCAACTATGCGGCGGCCAAGGCCGGCATGCACGGCTTCACCAAGTCGCTGGCGCTGGAAGTCGCGCGCAAGGGCGTAACCGTCAACACCATTTCGCCGGGCTACCTGGCGACGAAGATGGTGACGGCGATCCCGCAGGAGATCCTCGATACGAAGGTCCTGCCGCATGTTCCGATGGGGCGTCTCGGGAAGCCCGAGGAAGTGGCAGCGCTGGTCGCCTACCTGTGCTCCGATGATGCCGGGTTCGTGACCGGCGCCAATATCGCGATCAACGGCGGTCAGCACATGCAATAAGGGCTGGCGCCGGGCCTGGAGGTCAACCTGCGCTTCCAGGCCACATTCCGGTGTTGTGCCCGCTGGACCACCTCGCGGTGCTTCCGGCCTGGCGGCAGCGGGGCATCGTCACGGTATTCCATCACAGGGAATGGCATGGGCGAAGAAACATGGATCGGCCTTGCGATCGGCGTATCGACACTCGCCGTCGCGTTACCCGCGGCGCTCGCTCACTACAGGCGCGAGCAACGAAGGGCGCGGTTGCTGCGTAACCTCAGGCAGCACGCCACGTCCCGCGCCGACAATCGGCGTTGAAACGTCGCGCGCTCAACTGACAAACTTTCAAACACGACAGGATGACACATCACGCTCAGGAGGCGCTGGCCTTCAGCCAACCGCAACTCAACGTTCGCGCAGCGATGCACTCGCTATCCTCACGCCGGCGGCGACCGTGCGACGCATCATCAACATGACGGCGGTGGCTTCGGCGAATGCATGCGCTCAGAGGAGCCTGCACGAGACGGAGGAAAGCCCGATCGCGGTACCTGGCTCGATTGCTGGCAGTCTCGACCTGCAGATTGCCTGACCGGACACGGGATTGTCCTGCTGGCGTCCTGATGGCCGCAATCGATGGTGGAGGCGGCTGCAGGGGTAACAGGGGTAAGCTTTTACGGCCGCCTCGCGGGATAAAGGCGGGCAGTCTTGTCGGCTTGCTTTGCACCTGCATGACGGCGCAGGCCTCGTAATCAAACGCGAGGCGGCGACGCATGACGCGAATGCCCGCGGGCGTCCACGTGGTCACCGGTCAACGTGAAATGCAACCTGAATCCGCGTTGCCCCGTTGCGACCTGCCGCAGCGGGGCGAGGCCGAGTGATCTGGAACGAAGGAGACAGGATGCGTGGCGCAAATGTAGCGCAGCACCTCGCGCGCGCGACCGGGGTTGTGGGTGCCGGATCCCTTGACACGACGGGTGAAATACAGGGGGAGTTGATCGCTCGTCAAGGTTGCGGAGGGGGGAAAGGGAATGAAACGAAATTATGCGTACAGGGATTTCGAGGTTGCGGTCGAACTGGAAGCCATCCGCGAAACGTCTCATAACGTGACGTTGCTGCTGCCACGCGGGTTCATTGCCGTGGTGCACATCAGAAGGGTGGGCACGAGTCAGCCAATGGTTGCGCCGCTACGCCTGCTGGCAGCTAACCAGCAGCCCTTCGCTACGGAAGTCGACGCATTGATGGCGGGGTTCAGTGCCGGGCAGCGGGCCATAGACGACGCACTTGCGCCTTGAATATGGATGAACAACGGTACGTTGGGCTGCCTGGCTTTCTCCATGGCACGTGGTGTCCGTAGTAGATTCATCGTGTAAAAAGCTGGAGATTCGGTTGACGAAAAGCCGTCTCGACTTCATCGCAATTTTTTTCAGGAATTTCAGAAAATGGCAACGGGTACAGTGAAATGGTTCAACGATGCGAAGGGCTTCGGGTTCATCACGCCGGACGACGGTAGTGAAGAACTGTTTGCGCACTTCTCAGAGATCCAGGCAAAGGGTTTCCGGTCACTGCAGGAAAACCAGCGGGTAAGCTTCGAGATGAAGCAGGGGCCGAAGGGCAAACAGGCGGCAAACATTCAGCCGCTGTAGTTGTGTGAGATACGACAGATTGCAATTCCCGCTTGACCGGGTCAATGCTAAGGGAAACCGGATCCGGCGCCTTCATGTCCCTGAGCAAGACGCGAGCGCCATACGTTCCCGGTATCCGCCAACATCCGGTCACGACTGCTCGTGTACGCGCTGCGGAAATTCTCGCGTGCTGTCGCTGATGTCAAACTTTAAACGTTGCCTAAGCAACTATATTGCAGGCGCTATTACCGTTGAAGAAGCTGTCGCGCCGCTCCTGCAGACGAATGTCGAGTTCGATGCCATGCCCGTCGACGGCTTCCCACGGCAGATGAGGCCTCACCGTGCGGCGTCACGAACAGTTCAGAAACTCGAAATGCATGGCGATGCGGCGCTCCCCGAGTTGATCCGCAAGCAGTTGTCCCTGGGCCGCCGCTCACGGGCGAAGCGAACCGGCTGATCGTGCCGAACGTGGAAGCGGCCAACATTGCCTGCAACCCGCTGGAGGTGACTGGCGGCGAAGGCGTTACGGTCGGTCCGTTCCTGCTGGGTGCGTCGAAGCCGGTGCGCGTTCTCACGCCTGCGACGACGGTGCGACGCATCATCAACATGACGGCGATCGCTTCTGCGAACGTGACAGTTGCGAAGCAAGGGATCGAAACAAACGACATTCATCCGTAAAAGCGGCTGATCTGAAATTATTGACAAACCAGAAGGAGCATCAATGATCCACCCCGAAAGCAGCTACGCGCAGGAAAACACGCAGCGAGACGACGACACGAGGAGCGCGAACTTCGTGCTGCCGTACCATTCCCTACTGCTCGCGCCAACTGGCTCACTGGCCGGCAACCCGATCGATCGGCCCGATGTCGAGGCAGCCGCGATCCTGGGCTACAACTGAGTCGACTCGATCGCCTACTGCCGTTTGACCGCGGAACGACGTGCGATCTCGTTGCGCTGGCATCTGGTCCCGGTTGCGCAGCAGCATTCAAACAACTGGAAAGCCAGACATCGGGGTGGCTGGATCACCCGATGATGCAGGAAAAGCACTGCGATGCCAGCGCAACCACTTGTACGTCGAGATCCAATGCTTCGGGTCCTTTGGGCGCAACTGTCTGTTCTCTTGCTGACGCCGCCGACGAATGTTATGTGATTCGGCAAGGAGGCAGAGCGTAAGCGAGTCGGTCTGCCTGGCGCGTTGAGCGTGCCGACATATCGTTTAATTGGATGCGCAGGTTCGCGGAGCTGTGCGGAGTGGCGACCGGGGAGGGCGGGGGAGATGTAGTGGAGATCTTCGAAGAGCGGCACACGAAAGGCGACCGTCGACAGCGCCGCCGCGCTCTGGGTTCCGCGCCCCAGCGATGTCCGGCTCATGACCTTGAATGGGCCGATCGGATGAACGCCGCCGGAAACGGCGAAAGGGGCCCCGTTGCGCACTGCCGACACTCTGGCATCTACGCCAGCCCACGCGCCGCTGGCAACCGGGTCGATACTGGCCGCTGCCACGTCGAGACCGTTAGTCGAAACGGTCGAAGACGCGCTGGGCCTGGTGCCCGCCGAGCGCGAATGCCTAGCGTGGCCGGAACACCCATGAGCATTTCTCGCACCTGCGGGATCGGTTTGGTAAGGAAAATGGCCCGATGGATAACGAACTTATGACGAAACTCGGTCTTGTAGCCGGGAAGCTTGCGCAGCAGGTAATGGAGCTCGGCCTGACGTGGGATGAGGCAGTTGGAGCATTCGGTCTGGCCGCGAAGGCTAGCGCCGAAGCGGCAGCGAGCGCAGGCGACCGCGAAGACTGCGTCGAGTTCGCGCGGCGGAAACTGGAAGAAGCCTTCGCGCAGGACGTGCGGGCCATCATTTCTGAAGTCGGCATGAAGGC
>NZ_DATJWR010000159.1:0-8380 GCF_035501035.1 Paraburkholderia sp. | reverse complement strand
TGGCGATGGACGCGAACACCGGTCAGATCTGCGCCGCGCTGATGCCCCATCAGGACGAAGGCGATGGGGAAGTTCTCCCCGAATTGCTCGGCCAGATTCCCGCTGACGTGGCAATAGATATCATCGGTGGCGATGGCGCCTATGGCACCAAGGCGTGCCATGCACAGATTGCTGCGCACGGAGCTATCCCGTCGATCCCACCGCGTGAGGGCGCCACGCCGTGGACAGACAGCACACCCGGCGCGGCCTGGCGCAATGCTGCCATCAACGCAATCACAAAAAACAGCAGGCGTGAATGGAAGCAGGCGAGTGGCTACCACCGACGCTCGCTGGCCGAGACTCTGATGTACCGGCTCAAGATTCTTACGGGCTCCTGCCTGTGGGCTCGCGAGATCGGCTCCCAGGCGACCGAAGTATCGATTCGTGCAGGCGTGCTCAACCGCATGGCAGCCCTTGCACGCCCGCAGTCCGTCCGCATCGCCTGAGATCGACAACACAGAGGTCACTTTGTATCTACGCCCGTTTTAGGCAACAACGCCGCTTCGAGGAACGTGAGGAGCGTGGCTTCGGGCAGCGTATCGTCAGTGAGGGCCCGGGGCGACCAGCGGTCGAGGAATTGTCGATCGATCGCATGGTCGGCGGTGCGTTGATTCGAGGTCGTCATGGAAATGTCCTGAGGGTTGACGCGAGGAAAGATGAGGCCGAGCACGTACGCGGCCACTCGATGCGACGAGTATAGAAGTGCGCCCCTCTAAGACTAACGCATTTGTTTTGGGTTGCTTATGTTTATTCACGCGGCCGGGACGGGAACTGCTTCACCCGTCTGCACGGCGGATTCGCGCTTCACCCGCTCAATGTCGCGAAAACGCGCCGCCGGATGCTCGTCGGGCAATCGCGCGCCGCCGCCGAACAGCTTTTCGCGCAGGGTGCCCGGCGCGTAGTTGCGCGGATACACGCCGCGGCGCTGCAACTCGGGCACGAGGTACTCCACGACGGACTCGAAGGTCTCATGCGCGAGCGCGTAGGCCAGATTGAAGCCGTCCACGCCGGTTGCCTCGACCCACTCCTGCAGGATATCGGCGATCGTCGTGGGGGAACCCACGAATACCGGGCCCATTCCGCCGATACCGCCCCATCTCGCCAGCGCGTCGATCGTCCATGTCTTGTCGCCGCCGGATAGATGTTCGACGGCCGAGTGGATCGCATTCGTCTCCACGCGCCTGACGGTGTCGGTGGGCAGGTATTGCCCGAAGTCGATGCCGGTCCAGCCGGACATGAACACGAGCGAGCCGTCGTAAGAGACGTGGCGCTGATACTCCTCGAAGCGCGCCTGTGCCTTTGCATCGGTCTCGTCGACGATCACGGTGACGAGGTTGTAGATCAGCAGCTTGTTAGCATCGCGCCCGGCGAGCGCCGCCTGGCGGCGCACGTCCGCCACATAGTCGCGCAGCAGCGTTTTCGTGAGTGCGGCGACAAACACACATTCGGCATGCTGCGCGGCGAACGTCTTTCCGGGGCCCGATGCGCCTGCCTGAAACAGCAGCGGCGTGCGCTGAGGCGAAGGCTCGCAAAGATGGTAGCCCGGCACTTCGAAGTATTTTCCCTTGTGGCCGATCTCGTGCACCTTTTCGGGATGCGTGAACACGCGCCGTTCGCGGTCGCGCACCACGGCGCCGTCTTCCCAACTGCCCTCGAACAGCTTGTAGAGCACCTCGACATATTCGGCCGCCACCTCGTAGCGGTTGTTGTGGTCGCGCAGGCCGCCTTGCCCGATATTCTTCGCGCCGCTCTCGAGATACGACGTCACGATGTTCCATGCGAGCCGCCCCTGCGTGTGATGGTCGGCCGTCGAGAGGCGGCGCGCGAACGTGTAGGGGTGCTCGAAGCTGGTAGACGCCGTGATTCCTATGCCCAGATGCGACGTCACCATCGCAATGGGCGCGGCCAGTTGGAGGGGATCGTTTACGGGTATCTGCGCCGCCTGATGCAGCGCGTGATAGTTGCTGCCCTTGTAGACGTCGTAGTAGCCGATCACGTCAGCGATGAAGATCGCGTCGAACACGCCGCGCTCGAGTATTTTCGCGAGATCGGTCCAGTAGGCGAGATCCTTGTACTGCCACGAGCGATCGCGCGGATGGGTCCAAAGGCCTGGCGACTGGTGGCCCACGCAGTTCATCTCGAAGGCGTTCAGGCGGATGGTTTTGCTCATGACGTTCATTTGCTCCCGCGTTCCGGTCCGTTGCCGGTCTGCCAGACGAAGGGCGGCTCGGTGCCGTTGATGGTCCAGTCGCCCACGATCTTCGCCTTGTAGACGAGTGGATTGTGCGACGACACCGTGCGTGCGTTGCGCCAATGCCGGTCGAGCGCGTGGTCGGCGCGAATGGCGGACGCGCCGAGCGCATCGAACAGATGCGTCGCCGCGCGCAACGCGAATTCGGAGGCAACGATCTGGCTCTGCGCGGAGGCGATTTCGGCTGCTACGTTTGCCGCGCGCTCGGCATCGTCGTCGCCCTCGAAGCGCGTCTCGTAGGCGCGCTGTGCGGCTTCTCCAGTCTGCAGCGCAACGGCCTTTGCACCATAGGCCCATGAGGCGATCTCGCCGATCACCTGCTGGATTTGCGCGTCGCCACTCACGCGAGCGGAATTGCCATGGCTGTAGACGCGCCTGCGGCCGCGCACGAGAGCGGCGGCATCGCGGCTGGCCGCTTCGGCGATGCCTGCGAGCGTGGCGACGTGAAAGAGTTGATAGAACGCGGTCTGATACCGAAAGCGGCGGCCGAAGTCGATGATGTTGCGCGCCTCAACCACCGCGTCGCGGAACACCGTCGTGCCGCTGCCCGTCGTCGTCTGGCCGAAGCCGTCCCAGTCGTCCTCGCGAAGCACGCCGGGCTGGCTGGCCGCGACGGCCACGATCACGTCGCTGCCGTCTTCTTCGCGCTGAGCGAACACGTCGATCCAGTCCGCATAGAGGCTGCCAGTACTGTAGTACTTCGAACCATTCAGCACGAAGCCGCCATCGCGGCGCGCGACCTTCGTGTTGATCTGGCCGAGCGCGACATCGCCGGCCTCGGTCCACGCATTACCGACGAGCTGGCCGCTCAGGAATCGATCGAACCATGCGCGCTGATCGGCACCGGCAGGCACGTTCAACCAGTCCTCGACGAAGGCGAAGTGGCCGCGTAGCGCCTGCGGCAGGTTCGAGTCCGCGGCGGCGAGTTCGATGATCAGTTGCGACAACTGCGCGATCGAGGCGCCCGCGCCACCGTCACGCACCGGAATGCGTACGGCGCCGAAGCCCGCTTGCTTGAGCGCGGCGATCGCGTCATGCGGCAGGCTGCGCGCGCGCTCGCGTGCGGCGGCTTCGCGCGCGATGTCCGCGAAGATCGGCCGGAAGCGGGCGGCGAGGGCTTCGTAGTCGGCGCCTGTCGAGAGCGCGTCATTGGATCGGGAAACATTCATGCGTTCGTTCTCGGATGAGGATGAAGACGAAGAGATTGCGTACCGGGCGGTGAAGAAGATGAGTATAGAAACCCCTTAGGCGCGGCTCCAATAATCGATTGATGAATCGATATCGGCAGGCCCGATTTGCTTCTGCAAGTCGTTCGCTGCGACGTCAAAGATGCTGCGCCAGCGGATATTTCGTGTCGTTCTCACACGGGATTCTGTAGCTAGCCTTATCAAATGCAGACGCATGAATATGAGCATCGCTTCGTTGGGCTTCCTCCCGCGCGTCGCTAGGATGAGCAGCAGTGTCCACTAGCGATTCTCCAAACGGCTAATCTGTCGATGTCTGCTCCGATCCTGACTGCCCACTCGATTACGAAGCGCTTTGGCGCGACGCTCGCGCTGTCGCGGCTGAATTTTTCCATCCGCGCCGGCGAGGTCGTCGCGCTGATGGGCGCGAATGGTGCCGGGAAATCGACGTTCGTAAAGATCCTGAGTGGTGTGTATGCGCGGGACGAGGGCATGCTCACACTCGGCGAGCGCGCCTATGCACCGGATTCGCCCCAGGCGGCGAAGCATCTGGGCGTGGCGACGGTGCATCAGAGCATTGCCGACGCAGTGGTGCCCGCGCTGTCCGTTGCCGACAATCTTCTGCTCGACGAACTTTGCGGCGGCGGGGCGCAGTGGTGGACGCCGCGCGCCTCCCGCCACTTGCGTGCGGCTGCGCTGGCCGCGCGCGTGGGGCTCGAAGTCGATCCTGGTGCGCCGCTTGGTTCGCTTTCTCTCGCCGGCCAGCAGCGCGTGGTGATCGCGCGGGCGCTGGCTTCGCGCCCGCGGCTGCTGATTCTCGACGAGCCGACGGCCAGCCTTTCCACGAGCGAAGCCGCACGGCTGCATGCGCTCGTCGACGGCTTGCGCGAAGAGGGTGTCGCGGTGCTGCTTGTCTCGCATCGGCTTGGCGACCTGCGAAGGCTGGCTTCGCGCGTGGCGGTGCTGCGTGACGGCCGCATCGTGGCCGAGCATGACGCGCCCGTCGATTTCGACGCGGCGCTGGAGGCGATGATCGGCCGCCCACTGCCGCAAGTGCGAGCGTTGCCGCGCACGAGCCGGATTGGCGCGGAACCTGCGTTGCTGCTGCGCGGCCTGCGACTCACGGCGCATGGCGACGCGTTCGATCTCGACGTGCAGCAAGGCGAGATCGTCGCGATTGTTGGCCCGGTGGGCGCCGGCAAGTCGAGGCTTGCCCAGGTGATATTCGGCGCGCTACGCGCGGCTGCGGGCGAAATGCGCCTTTATGGCGGCGCTTGGGCTCCGCGCTCGCCAACCGACGCGATCCGCGCGGGCGTATTCCTGGCGGGCGAAGACCGGTGGCGAACGTCGCTCTTTCCCGACACCGTTGCGTTCGCATCGATCGCCGCCACGATCAGCTTTCCGTTTCTCGCTCGCTGGCAGCGCGGCGTGGGTTTGCCGCGCGATCGCGAAGCCGCGCAGGCGCGAGACGCAATCGAGACATTTGGCATTCGCTGCTCCGGTCCGGATGACCGCGTCGCGCGGCTTTCAGGCGGCAACCAGCAGAAGGTCCTGCTTGCGCGCTGGCACGCCGAGCCAGCGCGGCTACTGTTGCTCGACGAACCATTCCAGGGTGTCGATGCGGGCGCCCGGGCCGATATTGCCGCCGCGCTGCGCCAGCGTGCCGACTCGCGCGCGACGCTCGTTTTCGTCAGCGACCTCGAAGAGGCGCATGAAGTCGCCGACCGCATCGTCATGTTCGACCGCGGCGCCATCGAGCATGATGACGTCGAAGAACCCTTTTCACTGGCCAACTCATGAGATCCATCACACCCACGGCAGCAGCTGGCAACTCACCCACGCGCGAAGCAACGCGGCAGCGGCGGCACAGTCTTTTCGTCGCGCTCGAACGCGGTGGCCTGTTGCTCGTGCTCGCCGCGCTCGGCGTCATCTTCACAGTTCGCGAGCCTGCGTTTCTGAACGTCGCGAACCTGTTCAGCATCTTGCAGGCGGTGTCGATCGTCGCGCTGCTTGGCATTGGCGTGACGATCACGCTCGCTGCGGGCGGCTTCGATCTTTCCGTGGGCAGCGTCGCCGCCTCGGCGCAGATGGCCGCGAGTTATGTGCTCGTGGTGTGGCACGGCAACGGCTGGGAAGCCGTGCTCGCGTGTCTCGCGCTGGGCGTGGTGGCGGGGCTCTTCAACGGTCTGCTGATCACGCGCCTGCATGTGCCGGACCAGCTCGCCACGCTCGGCACGCTGTTCCTGCTCGCCGGACTGCAACTGATTCCCACTGGTGGCCGCTCGCTCGCGACCGGCACGGTCCTGCCGGACGGCACCGAAGCGAACGGCACGTTTCCCGATGCGTTTCTCGCGCTCGGCCGTGCGCGCCTCTTCGATGTGGTGCCGGTGCCGGTGCTCGTGCTGCTCGTTCTGACCGTGCTCGTGTCGTTCGTCATGGGCTCGACGCGCTGGGGCCGGGTGGTCTATGCGATCGGCGGCAACGAGACGGCGGCCCGGCTGGCCGGCGCGCCAACGGCCCGCTACCGGCTGGCTGCCTATGTGGCTTCCGCGACGATCGCCTCGCTCGGCGGACTACTCATCGCCGCGCGAGTGGGACGAGGCGACGTGAGCGCGGGGCATTCGTTGCTGCTCGATGCTGTGGCGGCCGCGCTCGTTGGCTACGCCGTGTGGGGCGCGAAGCGGCCCAATGTGCCCGGCACGGTGATCGGCGCGGTGTTCGTCGGCGTGCTGCTCAACGGCCTCACGATGCTCAACGCGCCTTACTACCTGCAGGACTTCATCAAGGGGGCGTTGCTGGTCGTGGCGCTGGCGTTCACGTTCAGCATCGGGCGCCGCGCCGAAGGGCGCAACTGAAGCCGGCAGCCGTCCGGCACTTTCGTGACAATTTTGCGGTTAGCGAATCACACAATCAAATCGAGCGGAGCAAATCATGGCAGAGACACTGGCAGGCAGCGAGACACGGGGCGCTGCTCCCACAACGGAAACCGCGCATGTGATCGTCACAGATAGCGAAGCGATCGCGGTCGCAACGGAACTGGCCGCGCGGCTGGTCGAGGGCGCTTCGCTGCGTGACAGTGAGCGGCGCCTGCCGCACGAGGAGATCGAGTGGTTTTCCCGCTCGGGCCTGTGGGCAATCACAGTGCCCAAAGCATATGGCGGGGCGGGCGTCTCGAACGTCACGCTCACGGAAGTCATCAAGCGCATTTCCGCCGCGGACCCTTCGCTTGGGCAACTGCCGCAGAATCACTTCGGCCTCGTCGATGTGATCGCGCTCACCGGCAGCGACGAGCAAAAGCGCGAGCTGTTCGGCGAAGTCCTCGCCGGCAAGCGCTTTGGCAATGGTTTCTCGGAGAAGGGCACGAAGCACGTGCTCGATCTGAAGACGCGCGTGCGCCGTGACGGCGATCACTACGTCGTGGACGGCACCAAGTTCTATTCGACGGGCGCGCTGTTCGCGCACTACGTTCCCGTGCTCGGGCTCGACGAGGACCGCAGGGGTTGGCTTGCTTACATTCCGCGCGGCACGCAGGGACTCAGTGTGGTCGACGACTGGTCCGGTTTCGGGCAGCGCACCACCGCGAGCGGAACGGTGACGCTCGAAAACGTGCGCGTGCCCGCAAGGCTCGTGTTGCCGGCGCATCGCGTGTCCGAGCAGCCGACGCTCAACGGTCCGCTCTCGCAGATCATCCAGGCGTCCATCGACGCGGGCATCGCGCGCGCGGCGATCGACGACACGCTCGCGTTCGTGCGCTCGCGCTCGCGGCCGTGGGTCGATAGTGGCGTGGAGCGTGCGAGCGACGACCCGCTGACGATCCGCGAAGTCGGCCATCTGCATATCCAGCTGCATGCCGCCGAGGCTTTGCTTGAGCGCGCCGCACGTTTGCTCGACGTACTCGCAGCGCAGGGCGAGGCGACGGAGGACGACGTGGCGCGCGCCTCGGTCGCCGTGGGAGAAGCGAAGGTGCTCACGACACAAGTCGCACTGCTGGCGGGCGAGAAGCTGTTCGAGCTGGCCGGCACGCAGGCGACACTCGGTGTGCACAACCTCGACCGCCACTGGCGCAACGCGCGAACCCATACGCTGCACGATCCGGTGCGCTGGAAGTATCACCTCGTTGGCAATTACTACCTCAACGGCGTCAAGCCGGCACGTCACGCCTGGAACTAACTACAACGCACAAACGGGAACCTCATGAAGACATCGATTCAACGGCACATTCGCAACGGCGCGCTGGCACTCTGTGCAGCGGGCCTGTTCGGCACGGTGACGGCGCAGGCCGCCACATTGGCGGGCGCACCGGCGCCGTTCGACAAGGGCGGAGTCAAGATCGCGCTGGTCAATTATCTTTCCGAGGGCGACTTCTTCCAGGCCTATGAGGCGGGCGCGCAGAAGCAGGCGAAGGCGCTCGGCATCGACCTGCGCATTTACGAAGGGCGCCAGGACGCGGCGGAGCAGCGCGACCAGATCCAGCAGGCCATCAACCTGGGCGTCTCCGCGATCATCGTCAATCACGGCCTGCCCGAGTCGCTCAAGGATGTCGTGCAGCAGGCGCTCGACAAGGGCATCAAGGTCGTCGCGTTCGACGTCAATCTGGCCAATCCGAAGGTTCCGCAAATCGAGCAGAGCGACCATGACCTCGCTTCGCTGCTGCTCGCCCAGGCTGTCAAGGACAACGGCAGCGCGTTTTCCGCAGGCTACGTGTACGTAGCGGGCTTTGCGCCGCTCGACCGGCGCGATGCCGTCTGGCAAGCGTTCAAGCGCGATCATCCGGGCATTCAGGAAAAGGCGCACTGGGGCACCGTGGACAATCCAATCGCACAATCCGTTGCGAATCAGGCGTCTGCCGCCTACCGCGCCCATCCGGATATCCGCGTGGTCATCGCCCCCTATGACGAATTCGCGC
>NZ_DATJWR010000158.1:0-7121 GCF_035501035.1 Paraburkholderia sp. | reverse complement strand
GACGATTGCCACGTATCTGCGCATGGCTGGCTGGGGCACGACCACGCTCATGTCGAGCGGCAAGGATGTCTACATTCATTTCGCCGCGCCGGAGTTTGCCTTTGCGCTCGCCAACGACGCGCGCAGCAAGGCAGCGGTGCTTTACTCAGAGCCCGGCGGTTATTACGAGTTCGATGCGGACTTCAGCAAGCCGGTGGTGGCCTGCGTGGTCGGGCGCTGGAAGCAGAAGCTGACGCGTGCGGTCGGCCACGCAGGGGCGCTCGCTGGCGGTCACGACGACGCCGTTGCCAAGGAACGTTGGTTCATGGAGAAGTTCGACGTCGATCGCGCATTCACGCCGGACGATCCGGCGTGCAGCGCAAGAGGCGCGCTCGTCACCAATATCGCTCACATTCCGGCGGCGCTTACCGCAGTGATGCGCGAAAACGGCTCCCGGCCGGATTTTGCACCGGAGGGCAGCCTCGCACTCAAGCCGTGGTTCCGCTCGTCGCGCGGACTGGCGCTGCCTGCCGCGCTCGACCTGCCGGTGGTTACCGCGCTGTCGCCGTATGACGTCCAGATCGCCACGCTCAACCAGCAGGTCGGCATCTTGCTGCCGCGTCAGAATATGAAGGACGCGTCGGGGGCGTCGCAGATGGATCCGGGCACCCAGGTGACCAGCCTGCATGGAGTGTCGGTGCTGCAGGCCTCGCAGTGTTCGCTCGAGTCGAACCTGTGTCTGGCCTTGCTCCACGAAGCGGGGGGCGCGAACGACGCGAAGCTGGTCAGCGTGGCGGTGGGCGCGCAGATCAACCTGCATGGCTACGCAACGCTGGCGGCGGCGCAGGCCGCGCGCGAGGCGGGTAACGCGCCGAACAGCGTACTCGCGGCTGCCGTGAGTATCGTCGGTCCTCGCCGTGCCGAAGCGGCGTGCCGCGCCGTGCGGGCCCTCGTCGATCTCGGCACGTCGGCTGGACTGCGCGACGCGCTCGACGAAGGGTTCGATACGGCCGCGCTACGTGCCGATCCCGCGACTCGCGCACTGCTTATAGGCAGGGAGCCTGACGCAAAGGCCCAGGCGATGCTCGCCGGCCTCGCACAAAGAGGGGCGAAGTCTGCCTTCATCCGCTATCTGCAGTCGCTCGATGGGCCGCCGAGCGCCGCCGCGGTGCTCGCCGCTATCACCACCACGCTTGCGTGGGGGCCGCTCATGCGCAAGCGCGTGTCGCGCACGACGGTCGAGGCTCTGCCGTGGTGGGTGCATCTGTTCGGCACGCTGATCGGCGCGTCGGTCGATGCCGGTCAGCATGAACCTGCACGCTTCTGCGGCATTGCGATGGACGAGATTCTTGGACAGCGCTCGCTGACTGAAGTCGCTTGCGCCGCGTTACTCGGGAGCACGCCCGATGAGACCGAGTTGTTTGGATTCCAGACACTCGTGGGGTTGCTGCTCACAAATGGACCGGGCGCGATTTCCGCGCAGGGGGCGAAAGGTGCGGTATCCGCGGACGGCCCCGAGACGCCGGAACGCGTGCAACTGAACAAGGCGATGGTCGGCTTCCTCACCCATGCCGGCTATGCGCACGGTGGCAACGGTTTCGAGGGCGTGGCGTTCCTGCTGGAGCGGTTCAGGGGTGTAGCGATGGCCGATCCGGGCGACCCGGCGCACGGCCTCGACCTGAAGACGATGGCATCGGACTTCGCACGTGCCTATGGCGAGGAGCGGGCGCAACGCAAGGAACTCGGTGCACAGCAGGCCGCGCTGCCGTGTATCAACCACCCGGTGTTCAAGGGCAAACCGGTCAACGTCGATCCCCGCGAGGCATTCGTGCGTCAGCGTTTCGAGGCGCGGGAAGAGTACAACGTCTTCCACGAGTACTACCGCGCACTGGTCCAGGCACTGTACGACGAGAACGTCACACGCAACGTGTTCGCCGTCAATGTCGATGCTGTCATCGCGTCGGTGTTGCTGAAGATGATGTGGGCGCGTTATCGGGCGGGCAGCTTCCCGGAAAGCGCGCTCGAGACAGCCGCTTTCACGGTGTTCCTGTATGGCCGGATGATCGGCTGTGCCGCCGAGATAGACGACCACCTGAATCGCGGTCGGAACCTCGACACGCGTACTGCCCAGGCGAACGTGCGATTCGTCGCATAAAGCCCATCCACTGATCAGCGCAACGGCCGGAGCACACTCGATCGCGAGATCGCCGTGCGCGACCGGCCTCGGCCCCCGACCGTGCAGGAGACATTCCGTGCACACTACTTCGCATAGCCCACACCCTTCGCGGCCGGTACCCGCGGCGCAGCCTGACATCAAGCCACGCTTCTGGCCGGAGGGCTGGTGGAAGCTGATGGAATACCGGATCGGCGTCATTCCGTTACCGGTCTATGTGATTCTGCTCGCGTTGATCGCCGGCTTCGCGATCAACGGCAAGATGCCCGACGAGATCTCGATGGCATCGCCGTGCTGGCGTTCTTCGGTTTCACCTGTGCGGAAATCGGCAAGCGCCTGCCGATCCTGCGCAATATCGGCGCGGCGGCGATCTGTGCGACCTTCATTCCGTCCGCGCTCGCTTACTATCACCTGCTGCCCAAGCCGATTCTCGGACTCACCACGGAGTTCACGAAATCGACTAATTTTCTCTATCTGTTCATCGCGTCGATCCTCAGCATGGACCGGCGCGTGCTGATTAAGGGCTTCCTGAAGATCTTCATCCCGCTTGCATCAGGGTCGATTGCAGCGGCGATTGTCGGCACGTCTTCACTTCTTTTTTGTCATCGTTTTTTTGATCGAGACGGGCAGAATGTGGCATAGATGCGAGCGCATCGGTCCAGCCGGTTCTACCTCGCATGACGGCATGGATGGCAATGCCGGGTCCGCCATTCGGGCAGCGGGCCTCTCTCGCGGTGGCGCGCTCAGGCGGGAGGCAAAGAGCCATCCTCAACGAAAAACCGCCGGCGCGCTGCTTCATCCGACGGCGCCTCGGGACCCAGCCCTCGGATATCGGGCACACGATCGGGCTCCGTGGCTAAACACGGCAGAATACGGGCACGGCGCTCGTCAGCCATCTTTCCTCGTTCGTACAGCAACTGGGTGAGCCAATCGTGCACGCGGTGCAGCGCGCCGTAATAGCGGTCGTGCTCAAAAGCGTACGCGTGCGCAGCGGCGTCCCAGTCATCGCTCGCAAGCAAACGGTCGAGAAGCACCCTGACGTCACGCAGCGTCAACGAGAGCCCGGATCCCCAAGCCGGATCGCTCGCCGCCGCCGCATCCCCGATCAGCACCACGCCGCCGTTGCAGGGATGATCGACCCAGCTATCCGCACCCGGATATGCCGCCAGCGGGCCAACGACGCGCGCGTGCTCGAACCAGTCGCGCGGCACGCCCGAGTCGACACACGCGTCCTGGAGTTCGCAGACGTGCCCACTCCCACTGATGGGACGCGCGCGCTGCCCGATCCATGAGACAAAATACGTTCGAAACCGCTGGCTGCCGATCGGATAGATCAGTGCAGTCTGGCCCAACGCCGGGCACTGGAAGTGGTGGACGGCGTCCTCCGGCGCGTCGAGCCCCTCGTACAGCAGGCCGGCCACAACCAATCGCCCGGGATCCTGGTTCAGCTTGAAGCACGCAACTCTGCGCACGGTCGACCTCCGCCCATCGGCACCGACCACGAGCCGCGCCTTCACCCGATGCTTGCCGCCATCCGTCCGGATCTCGGCAATCGGCGCATGGCCCGCCGCGTCTGCGGGGGCGATCCCCACGACCTCGGCACCGCGTAACACCGTTGCTCCCGATGCCTCCGCCGCATCCAGCAGGGTGCGTTGCATTGCCGGATGATAGAAATCCAGACACGGGGTGTGCACGGGGGTAGTCGCAGCAAGATCCCGGCAATCGCTTCGGCATCCCGTGTAGCGCTTCCAGAAGGGCACCACGTGCGCCCCGTCATCGAGCAGCAGACGATCAATCCCGAGCGCGCCGGCTTCGACCACGCCCCACGGGAACACGCCCTCGCCACGCACACGGTCCCTGAACGTGGTTTCGCGCTCGACAATGAGCGTGTGCGCCCCGGCGGCCGCCAGTGCACGGCCAAGCGCGGCGCCGCCAAGGCCGCCGCCCACGATCAGCGCGTCATAGCTGCCCTGTGTCATTGTGAGGTGTTGTGCGAAGCGTTAGCGCGGCGGCTGCCGCGCTAACGGAATACATGTGAACGTCGGCGACTACCCACATGACGTACTCCGTATGTACGTTGTGGCCTGGATCAAAAAGCGGGGCGCGGCCCGCGAGACCTTGCAAGACGGTTCGTCAATGCAACGGCTTACTGACCGAAGTAAATCGGCTTCATGCCGGTAAAGGCCGCGGGCCCACCAGACGCCGACGTCCCGCTGACCACCCCGCCGTAACTGCTACCGCCGTTCTGCGCAGACACGCGCGCTTCGGCGGCCTGGATATCAGCCGGATAGTTCGTATTGTCGCCATCACCGGGGCGATAGCCCGCCTGTTCCAGTTGCACCAGCTCGGCGCGGACCTGCGCGGAAGTCAGGTCGGTGTTCGATTGTGCGAATGCGACAACCGGAGCCGCCATGACAGTAAGGATAACGACAGTTTGAGCAAGGGTTTTCATGATGAGCTACCTCCAACGATTGCCACGTATGGTGCGACAAGTCTTCTCGTCTGCCAGCGGAATCGATGACGCATTGATGCAGTGAAAACCGGCGCGAACAGGAGCATTCGCCGCACATCCGACTGACCTCGGCGGTAGGGGAACCGCCCGGTAACGCCAGCGCGAGCGGTGCCAAAACAAGCCGTTTCACTTCGTTCATTTCCCCCTGTATCTAACGAGGTCCTGCTCGAAGCAGTCAGCTTTGCGTCATGCAGGACTGAGTTGAAGATATACAAACGGAATACACGCCCAGTATATTTTCGCGGGCGTCCACTGGCCTCCATCACTTGATGGAGATCGGCCAGAAATGCGTTGCGTGGAATTCTTGCATTGGTCACGAAGGCCAGAGGCTTTCCTGAGCCGGATGGTGTAGAGGGGCTCGCTGCTCGAGATTCGACGTGAGTTTAGACAGGGGGAGGGCGATCATCCCATCGAGGGAGAATTTTCTTGGCCATTCGCTGGATTCGCTTCTTTCCGACCATCCCTGGCTTGTGGGAACCTCGAAATCAATCGCCGACATCGCTGTGGCCGCGCGACTCGACGAGATCGTCAGGACGAGCACGGGGCTATCCGGCGTCATTGACTTTCTACGTATAGGAGAGTGGCTCGAGCCGGTGCGCGTGCCGCGACGCTTTCGGGATCTGGCTGCGGTTCGGGGACCATGGTTGAGGATCCTCCGCCTTGTCACAGCATCGGAAGGACGTGGCCTTCCCAGCCTGTTAGTGCTGGAACGCGTGGCACGCGGAATCAGTACCGTCAGTGTGCAAGCGGAGGAAGAGCGGTCTGACGGGAGTGATAGGTCACGCGACTTTCAACTTGATTTCCGTAATGTGAGCTACCGCACATTACGGAACGTGTGGATGGGCGGGGCGTGACCTTGGGCCCAGGGGCCGAACGCCGCCCCGGGGACAACGCCCGGCGGCGCCTCAGCTCGCGCTGCCGACGCCTTGGTGCACAGTGAAGAGACCCGCTGGATCGTAGCGCTGCTTGACAGCCAGAAGCCGCGAGTAATTTGCACCCCAGAATGTCCGTTTCCAGTCCGGCTGAAAATAGTCGCTCTCGTTTAAATAGGTCCCGGTGGCGGGCGCGACCGCGCGCAGGGCTGCCAAGGCACTGGTGACGCGGGAGCGAGATGCGAAGGCCCTGGCGAGATCGGGTGGGGGCAGCCCGGGGAACGTCGGCGGGCCATTTGCCGCGGTCACGGCCCAGGCGAATGCATCCGCGACGTCGGAGTTCATCGCCGTGTTGCGCGCCGCGTCAATCGCTCCGGCGGGACCGCCGGCCAGGCCTTTGCTGAAATGCAGCGCGAGTTCCCAATGGCGGCTGGCGGCAAACCACGCATCGACAAACTGACAAACTGGCGCTGGTTTTGTTGTCGAAGCAGCGAGGCCGGCAGCCAGGCGGAGGCAAAGGCGTACCAGAACGCACCAACCGAGCGGCATCGGTAATCCACCAGAAGTGGTCGGCCGAAGCGCCTGGCCGGTTATCGAAGTCGATGGCGCTCGGCGCGTAGCGCCGGAAGAAGCTCGCGTCCCATAAAGAGCGCGCCGGAAAGGCATGTACCGCGAAGCCGAGTGACGCGCCTAGTGGATGTCATGCATGTACGCGATGCCGAGCTCACCGGCGAGCTGAGCGAGGCGCTTGTCCAAGGTCCAAATCGACGCACCGGGAGTCATCAAAGTTGACGCAAGCAACGTAAGATCGCTGCTGCCACAGCCTCGACCGTAAAATTGTCTCGCCTCGATCAACTCCATCACCTCGGTCCATGTCGCGTGCGTCGAATGTTGCAGCAGCCCTATGTCGTGGAGCGTCCGGACGCGAGGTGCTGGCGGAGTGCCACAGGCGAGTTCAACAAGAACGACCGGATGCGTCAGCGCCTGGTCGCTGGTGATCAGTTGAACAAGCCTCGTGTTGGCTCGACGGAAATGCTCAACCCATACGGATGTGTCGATGAGGACGCTCATTGCGTCGCAGGCTCGGATCGGCGCCGCGGGATGTCGGGCATATCGGGCGCGGCGCCACCCAAGGCTGCCAGACGCTTACCAGCCTGCACGCGAACAAACGTCTGCATTGCCACCCGAAACAGATCTGCCTTATCCATGTCGGGATCGGCCAGCTCAAGAGCGCGCTCGTAAAGGTTGTCGTCGATCGTAACGGTGGTTCGCATTTAGCCTCCGATTTGATGCCATTCCGCATCAATTATAGCATCAGATTTTGTTGCTTTTTGGGCCACGCCTCGGAAGCAGTGCAACGGCATGGCGCTCCTTCAAGCTAAAGGACTGCAGGCATGCCTCACCGCGGCTCTGGCTCGATACGTACGGAAAAGTCGACGTCGTATATCCCATGATATGAGCATTGGCCATCCCAGCAGCTGCGTGTGCGGGGTGACCTTGTAGTAGTGGGACACGACAAAATCACCTCGCAAGGTACGTTCGGCGAAGGATCCGTTCACGACCGCGCATAGTCGACTGCCGCAAA
>NZ_DATJWR010000157.1:0-45866 GCF_035501035.1 Paraburkholderia sp. | reverse complement strand
GATCGCGGCAAGCCGTGCCTTGCGCGTGGCGTCGACGATGCGTGCGGGATTCACGCCCGCGATCGCCGGCTCGCGCACCACATGGTCGGGGCAATAAAAGAGCTCTTCGAGCACGTAGGTGCCCGCGCCGAACGCCGCGGTGAAACGCCGGTGCAGGCCCTCGACCGTGCGCGCAAGCGCGATCGCCACGTTGCGCTCGGTCTGCAGATACGCCTTCACGAGGCCGCCCGGCGTTTCGCGCAGGAAGCCGGTTTTCTGCTCGACGATCATCACGCGGCCGGCCGGGCTGACGATCACGAAGTCGGCCTCGCCGAACACCGAGAAGCCCTCGGAAACGCGGGTCCAGTGCACGCCGTGATAGACGGTATAGCCGTTCGGCAGGCCGCGCGCGAGCGTCGCGAGCGTTTCGCGCTCGCGGGCGGCGGCGCCGGTGGCTTCGAGATGCTGCCAGTCGTCGGGGACAATGCGGGCCATGAGCGAATCTCGGGACGGGTTTGGGGGCGAGTCTTGCGTCGGGTCGCTTCCGCGCCGGCTGGCCGGATGCGGATAGAGGGCGCGATACCGCACGGATCAGGCATGGCTGCGGAACGCCTGGCGCCGCGCAGCGCCTATTCTACGAAAAGCGAGGCTTGCGCATAGTCGGCCGAAGGATACACGCCGGGTACGCCACGCATGTCGGCCCGCATGGAGTCCGCCGGCCGCCGCCGCACCCGGTGGGGCGGGGCGCACAAAGCAGCAGGACGCAGGCAGCGGGGTGCCGCCAGGAAAAGCCGCGTCGAATCGTGTATCGTGGCGGCGCAGCGCTTGAGCTGCGCCCTTTTTCCCCATTGCAAGGAGTACACGCCAGATGATCACGATCTGGGGACGCGCCAATTCGGTAAACGTCCAGAAAGTCCTGTGGTGTTGCGACGAGCTCGTGCTGCCGTTCCAGCGCATCGACGCCGGCGGCCAGTTCGGCCAGCTCAACGAGCCCTCGTTCCTCGCCATGAATCCGAACGGCAAGATCCCGACGCTCGTGGACGGCGACTTCGTGCTATGGGAGTCGAACGCGATCCTGCGCTATCTGGCGATGCAGTACGGTCCGTCGAGCCTGCTCTACCCGAGCGACCCGAAGGTGCGCGCCGCGATCGAGCGCTGGCTCGACTGGTCGATCGGCACGCTCGCGCCCACCGAGCGCCCGGTCTTTCTCACGCTCGTGCGCACGCCACCGGAAAAACGCGACACCGCGCAACTCGCTGCCGACCTCGATCAGGTGAGCAAACTCTGGACGCTGCTCGACCATCATCTGCAAGGCCGCTTCTTCCTCGAAAACGAACGCTTCTCGCTCGCCGACATCGTGCTTGGCTCATTCGCGCGGCGCTGGTTCGGGCTCGAGGGTGTGGAGCGCGAGCCGCTGCCGAATCTCGAACGCTGGTATCAGCGAATCGCGCAGCGCCAGGGCTTTCGCAAATACATCGATCTGCCGCTCACCTGAGCGGCAACTGAGCGGCAATTGAGCGCAAATGAGGCACAACTGCGGGGTAGCGCGCGCGGCCGGGCCGGCGGCGCGCCCCGTATAATCGCAGGCATGAAGACAGCAAAACCGTCCCCGGACGCTGCGGCCATGCACGGCGCGGCGCACGACCACGCGCACGATCACGGCCACGCGCATGCCCATTCGCATGAGGGCGCCGTGGGCGCGTCGCTCGAGTCCGCGCTCGCGATGGCCGACGCCTATTGCCGCGAACGCGGCGAAAAGCTCACGCCGATCCGCCGCAAGGTGCTGGAATTACTGCTCGCCTCCGGCCGCGCGACCAAGGCGTATTCGCTGCTCGACGAAATGCGCCAGATCCATCCGGGCTCCGCGCCGCCCACGGTCTACCGGGCGCTCGATTTCCTGCTTACGGCGGGGCTCGTTCACCGCATCGAATCGATCAACGCCTTTGCCGTTTGCCACGATCTCACGCAGTGCCAGCACGGCATTCTCGTCGTGTGCCAGCAGTGCGGAAACGTCACCGAACTGCACGAGCCCAAGCTGCGCCAGGCGCTCGTCGCGCAGATCGAAGCCGCGGGATATCGGCTCTCCGGTGACGGCATCGAACTCAAGGGCCTGTGCGCGCAATGCCAGGCTAGCCAGGCCAACCTGGCCAACCATCCTGGCGCGGCCGCGGCGCCCGAGGCCGCCGCGCATTCCTGATCGCTGATCGGCCAACTGGCCAACCCAGGGCTAATCAGAGGCCAACCCGGGATCAATCCGACGTTGCCGACCCGCCGCGCTGCGCGCGGCAATACGCTGGCCGCGCCGCATTTCGCGGCGTCTCGCCATCCAGACTGCTCCCGCCTTTCGCGGCGCTACGCCCGCCGCGTCATAGCGAATGGCGCGCGTCGATCGCGTCGCTCAGGAGCGCCACGAGTTCCTCGGGCCGGGCTGGTTTGGTCATGAAATGCTGGAAGCCTTCGCCGATGCTGCGCAAACGCCAGCTTTCGTCGGTGTGGCCGGTCAGCGCGACGGCGACGGTCGGTGCATGATCGCCGCGAATCTCATAGTCGCGCAGGCGCTGGATCAGGTAGAAGCCGTCCATGGCCGGCAGGTCGAGATCGCAAACCACGGCGTCGGGGTGCAGGTTCAGCGCCGCTTCGACGCCCGTTTCGGCGTCTTCGACCGCCACGACGTGCGCGCCCTCCGCTTCCAGCAGCGAAGTCAGTGACGCCCGGCTTTGCGGGTCGTCTTCGACGAGGACGATGGTCGTCCGGTCGAGCTTGTGTACTGCGTTCATTGTCTTTGCTTGAATGCCTTTCTGTCTGTCAGGCCGAGTGCGCGGCCAGGCTTGCTGCGGCGAGGCCTGTCCACGCAGATAACAGGTTCCAGGGTCCCGCCCGGCCGCCGCCACGCAAGGCTGCGAGCCCGGCGCGATGCCGGATGTTCGCCAACGCGGACCGTCCTGATAGAGCAATATTAATGCCCTCGGGTTCCCGTGCGCAGCGCAAGATATCCGCGTCACAAGACAGGCCGATGAATGCCGCGCTCACGCGTTGCCGCCCTGTTTCGAGAGAGCGCGACCGTTCGCCTTGCCGGTCTTCACATAGGCTTCGAGCGCGCGCTGGCGCGCCAGCTCATGCTCGACGATCGGCTGCGGATAATCCTTGCCGGGCCGCACGCCCGCCGCTTCCAGTTGCTGCGCGCTCGCCTTCCACGGCTGGTGCACGAGCGCATCGGGCAGCCCCGCGAGCTCCGGCACCCATTGCCGCACATAGGCGCCGCGCGGGTCGAACTTCTGGCCCTGCAGCACCGGATTGAAGATGCGGAAAAACGGCGCCGCATCCAGGCCCGAGCCCGCCACCCACTGCCAGTTGGCCGGATTGCTGGCCGGATCGGCGTCGACGAGCGTGTCCCAGAACCAGCGTTCGCCCGCGCGCCAGTCGATCAGCAGATGCTTGGTCAGGAACGACGCCGTCACCATGCGCACGCGATTGTGCATCCAGCCCGTGTGCCAGAGTTCGCGCATGCCGGCATCGACGAGCGGATACCCGGTGAGCCCGCGCTGCCACGCGCGCAGGGCCGCCGGGTCCTCGCGCCACGGCATGGCGTCGAAGGCGGGACGCAGGTTGTGCGTGGCCAGGTCGATGTAGTGGTAGCGCTGGTAGTGGCAGAATTCCCGCCAGCCCAGCTCGCTCGCGAACTTCTCCGCGCTGGCCGCGCGCCGCGCCGCGCCGGGTCCGCGCGCATGCTCCGCCGCCTTCAACGCGGCCCAGACCTGGCGCGGCGAAATCGCGCCCACGCTCAGATACGGCGAAAGGCGGCTCGTCGCGGCGTCGCCGGGCTCGTCGCGCTCGCCGGCGTAGGCTTCGAGGTCTGCGGCGAGGAATGCGCGCAGGCGCTCCAACGCCGACTCCTCGCCTGCCGGCCACGTGGCGCGCAGGCCGCCCGACCAGTCGGGCGCGCGCGGCGCGAGACCCAGCTCGTCGAGCTTCAATGCGCGCTGGGTAAGACTTGCTGGCAGCGTTTGAAAAATCATCCGCTCCGGCTCACCCATCGGCGGCGGCGGGTCGCCCAGACGCAGGCAGGCGCGCCACCACGCGCTGAAGACCTGAAACGGCTCACCCGCCTGGTTCAGGACAGTCCACGGCTCGTTGAGGAGCTGCCCGTTGAAGCTCTCCACGCTCACGCCGCGCGCGCGCAGCGCTGTCTTGAGTGCGCCGTCGCTTTCGCGCTGCGCCGCGCCATAGCGGCGGTTCCAGTACACCGCCTGAGCGCCCGTCTGCGTGACTAGCGCATCGAGCGTCGCCGATTCGTCGCCTTGCAGCAGCAGCAACTCGCCGCCACGCGCGGCGAGAGCCGCCTGCAGCGCACGCAGCGACTCATGACGCCACCAGCGAGCCGCACCGCCCTCTGGGCGCTCGCCCGAGGCGCGCGGATCGTGGATCCAGACGCAGATCAGCGGAAGGCCGGTGGCCGCCGCCTGCGCGAGCGCAGGCTGGTCGGCGAGCCGGAGATCGTCGCGAAACCAGACGATCGCGGGCGCGGCGCGGGAGGAAGCAGAAGAAGTAGAAGGACGCAGACCGGGCCTCGACCGGAAACGATTGTGCGGAGAACGGCGCATGGACCGTGCCGCGAAGGCTCGCAGCGTAACACGGCGGGCCCCGCGCACCAGCAAAAAATCCGCACTTGCTACGGGGTGTCGGCGCACGAAACAGCGCTCGCCTGCCGGCGTTTCACCGCAACGGCGCGCTGCGAGGCGACCGCTCATGGCCGCCGCAAGGCGCCGCGATCAACCCGCCGCGCGCACCGGCCCCACGCCCTGCGTGATCAGTGCGACTGCATGGCGCGCGATATCTTCCGCGGCAACGCGATGTTTCTGGGGATCGAAGCGCCACATCGGGCCAGCGGCGAGAGGCAGCAGCGTGAGGCCCATCAGCGACTGGAACAGCAGCGACGGCTCGAGCGCCGCATTGAGCCTTCCCTCGCGCTGCCAGCGCACGATCGCCGCGTGCGCCTTTTCCTGGTTCTCGCGGCCGAAGCGCTCGTACATGCGCTGACGCAGCACGCCCCCCTCGCTGATGACGTCGCGCACCCACAGCGGCGCAAACCACGGATACCGCTGCCCAATCTCGACGAAGCGCCGCGCCACCGCGGTGAGCGCGGCCACGGGATCGTCGCGATGCTGCTCGAAGATATCGCCAAGCGCCTCGCGCAGCGGCATGAAGCGCTCGTCGATCAGGACGTCGATCAGATGATCGCGCGTCTTGAAGTAGTAGTGGACCATGGCGGGCGTGACGCCCGCCTCGCGCGCGATCGCGGCGAGCGACGTGTCGACGATTCCCTGGCGCGCGAACAGCGCGAGCGCCGCCTCGATGAGGCGTGTGCGCTGCTCCGCGCCGCCCACGCCGCCGCTCGGCCGGCCGGGCCGGCGCGCGGGTGCCGTGGCGGCGATGTCCGTGCCCATGGGCGTTTGCTGCACTTTCATAGCGTTACCGTACCGTTGCTTTTCAAACTTTGACCAAATGGAATAATTGCCCTAATATTAATCTCCAAGTTAATTAATTTCAAGATCGATGCACACGATGGATTCCCGCACCGAACACGCTGCGCCCGCCACTGCCGGGGCGCAGCCCACTGCCCCGGCCGCCGCCATTGCGGGCGGTCATCCACCCATCCGGCTGCTGTTTCCGGCGCTTTTGCTGGTCATGCTGCTGGCCGCGCTCGACCAGACCATCGTTTCCACGGCGCTGCCGACCATCGTCGGCGAGCTGGGCGGGCTCGACCGGCTTTCGTGGGTCGTCACCGCCTACCTGCTCACCTCGACGATCGTCGTGCCGCTCTACGGCAAGTTCGGCGACCTCTACGGCCGCAAGATCGTCCTGCAGGCCGCCATCGTGATCTTCCTGGTCGGCTCGGCGCTTTGCGGCGTCGCGCAGAACATGGAGCAGCTCATCGCGCTGCGCGCGTTGCAGGGCATCGGCGGCGGCGGCCTCATGGTCGTGACAATGGCTGCCATCGGCGACGTGATTCCCCCCGCGCAACGCGGCAAGTACCAGGGCATGTTCGGCGGCGTGTTCGGGCTCGCGACCGTGATCGGGCCGCTGCTCGGCGGCTTTCTTGTCGAGCATCTGTCGTGGCGCTGGATCTTCTACATCAACCTTCCGCTGGGCGCGCTCGCGCTCGCCGTGATCGGCGCCGTGTTCAAGCCGCGCACCGCGCACGTCAAGCACGTGATCGACTACATGGGCGCGGGCTGGCTCGCCGCCGCCCTCACCTGCCTCATCCTCTTCACGAGCGAGGGCGGCTCGCTCCTGCCGTGGAATTCGCCGCAGCTGTGGCTCACGCTCGTGCTCGGCATGGTGGCCGTGGCGGGTTTCATCCACGAGGAAAAGCATGCCGTCGAGCCCATCATGCCGCTCGAACTCTTTCGCGATCGCACCTTCGTGCTGTCGAGCCTGATCGGCTTCATTGTGGGCGTATCGCTGTTCGGCTCGGTCACCTTTCTGCCGCTGTATCTGCAGGTCGTGAAGGGCTCCACCCCTTCGCAGGCCGGCATGCAGATGCTGCCGATGATGGGTGGAGTTTTGCTGATGTCGGTCGTCACGGGCCGCATCATCAGCAAGATCGGCAAGTACCGCATGTTCCCGATTGCGGGCACGGCGCTCGTGGCCGTGGCTATGATGCTGCTCGCGCGCCTCGAGATCGGCACGCCGATCCATCGCATGTATCTGTACATGGGCGTGCTCGGCTGCGGCCTCGGTATGGTCATGCAAGTGCTGATTCTCGCCGTGCAAAACGCGGTGGCGTTCCGCCACATGGGCGTGGCCACCTCGGGCGCGACGCTGTTCCGCTCCATAGGCGGCTCGGTGGGTGTCGCCGCGTTCGGCGCGGTGTTCTCGCACGGGCTGCACGCGCGGCTCGAAAAGGTGCTCACAGCGGACGTCGAACTGCCGCAGCCGCTCACGCCCGATGTGATCCACCATCTGCCGCCCAAGCTGCACGCGCAGTATCTCGATGCGTTCGCCGGCGCGCTGCACACGGTCTATCTTTCGGCCGCGTGCGTGGTGGTGCTCTCGTTCGCACTCTCCTGGTTCTTGCGCGATTTGCCGCTGCGCAAGCAGCACTGACCCGCCCCTTTCCTCTTCCCTCCCGCGCCGGTTTCGTGACCAGGGCTTATGCCTGTGGTCACGAACCGCGTCACGTTCGTGCCCCGATTGCGGCCCGGTTTTGTCCGGGTTTTGTCCCGGTTTTGTCCCGGTTTTGTCCGGGTTTTGTCCGGGTTTTGTCCGGGTTTTGTCCGGGTTCTGCCGCGGTTCTGCCCCGGTTCTGCCCCGATACCGCCCCGATACCGCCCCGATACCGGCCCTCATTTGGGCCGCCTCGCCATTCATACATTTTCACTACCGAGCATTACATTTAGCCAAAATCGCGGGGCCGCAGGCCCGCAGGGGTCTCGCGAACCCGTACGCGGCGGAGGTTACGGTCCTGCAGCAGACGCTCTCCACGGAAGAGCTGAAGGCGTGGGGCTGGCGCATTCCGTTCGTGATCGGCGCGGCCGCTGCGGTGATTTCGTTGTACCTGCGCAAGTCGCTCGATGAAACTTCGACGAGCGAATCGCGCCACAAGCGCGATGCGGGCACGATCCGCGGCGTGTGGCAGCACAAGGGCGCGTTCCTCACCGTGGTGGGTTTCACGGCGGGCGGCTCGCTGATCTTCTATACGTTCACGACGTACATGCAGAAGTACCTCGTCAACACGGCCGGCATGCACGCGAAAACCGCCAGCAGCGTGATGACCTGTGCGCTCTTCGTCTACATGCTGATGCAGCCGGTGTTCGGCGCGCTTTCCGGCAAGATCGGCCGCCGCACGTCGATGATCCTGTTCGGCTCGTTCGCCGTCATCGGCACGGTGCCGCTCATGCACGCGCTCAAGGACGTGTCGAGCCCGGTCGCCGCGTTCGCGCTCATCACCATCGCGCTTGCGATCGTCAGCTTCTACACGTCGATCAGCGGTCTCATCAAGGCCGAGATGTTCCCGCCCGAAGTGCGCGCGATGGGCGTGGGCCTCTCGTACGCGGTCGCCAACGCGATCTTCGGGGGCTCCGCCGAGTATGTCGCGCTGTGGTTCAAGTCGATCGACAGCGAAACCACGTTCTACTGGTACGTGACCGTAATCTGCGCGATCTCGCTGATCGTCTCGTACCGCATGCGCGACCCGTCGAAGGAAGGGTATCTGCGCCACGAGCCCTGACGCGCCGGCGCGGCCTGCCCGCCTCTTCGTTTCAAGTTTCACGTTTCAGGCAGGCTGCGCCACGCGCTCCATCGCGCGCTGCAACGTTTCGTAGACCTTCGGCCGGTTGCACTGCGAAACGTTGAAGCGCAAATACGCGCCCGCGTTATGCGACACGCTGAACACGTTGCCCGGCGCGAGCACCACCCCTTGCGCCAGCGCGTCGCGCGCGACCAGCGCGGCGTCGAGCCCGTCCGGCAATTGCGCCCATACGAACAGACCCGCCTGCGGGCGGGTCCAGGCACTCAGGCCGAGCGCCGAAAGCCTGCGCAGGGTCTCGCCCATTGCGTCGGCGAGCTTCGCGCGCAACCCGTCCAGGTGCCGTCGATAGGTACCGTCCACGAGCAGCCGGTGCACGAGCTCGGCCGCCATCTCCCCATTGCCGAACGCAACCGCGAGCTTCAGGTCGACGAGCGGTTCGATCCAGTCCGCGCGCGCCGCGATGAAACCGCAGCGCGCCGCCGCCGACATCGTCTTCGAAAAACTGCCGATCGTGACGACGCGCGCGAGCCCGTCGAAGGCCGCGAGGCGCGGCGCGGGCTCGATCTCGAAGTCCGCGAAGATGTCGTCCTCGACGATCAGCAGATCGTGCTCCTCGGCGAGCTTGAGCAGGCGATGCGCAACGGCAGGCGCGAGCGTGGCGCCGGTGGGGTTGTGTATGGCCGAGTTCGTCACGTAGAGCCGCGGACGCGTTTCGCCAAGCGTGCGCTCGAACGCGGCGAGGTCCGGTCCCGAGGGCGTGTACGGCACGCCGACCACGCGCACGCGGTGCGCGCGCAGCAAGGCCTGGAAGTTGAAGTAGCACGGATCGTCGACTAGCACGGTATCGCCCGGCTCCAGCAGCAGGCGGCATAGCAGGTCGAGCGCCTGCGTGCCGCCGTCGGTGAGCACGATCTGCTCGGGCGCGGCGGCCACGCCATGCTGGCCGAGCCGCCAGGCGAGCTGCTGGCGCAGCGCGGGCAGGCCGAGCGGCGAGGCGTAGTCGGTGAGCTGCGCGCGCGGGTCGCGCGCCATGGCGCGCAGCGCGCGCCGCACGGCGTCCTGCGGCAACCACGAGGCGGGCAGCCAGCCGCAACCGGGCCGAAGCGTGGCGGCCTCGGTCTGCAGCGACTGGCGCGTGAGCCACAGCGGATCGATCTCGCGGTCGAGCTGCGGCCCGAGCGCCGCGAGCGCGAGCGGCGGCGCGTGGCCAGCCACGTAGAAGCCCGCACCGCGCCGCGCGACGAGCACGCCCTCGGCCACGAGGCGCTCGTAGGCGTCCACCACCGTCGACTTCGATACGCCAAGCTGCTCACACATCGTGCGGATGGACGGCACGCGCGCACCCGCAGCCAGCGCCCGCGCCGCGATGCGCTCGCGCAGCGCTTCCATGACCTGCTCGACGCGCGTCATGGGCTGGGCTCCCGTCCTCGTACTGTCTTTCATCTGTACTGCTCCGTGTCCAATACAGTTTGAACAAATTGTACTGATCTGTAGCTTACCGCCAGCGAGCGCGGCGTGCATCATCGGCAACATGTCCGATGTTTCCTTTCCAGATCGCGAACAGCCCATGCGCAAGAAGCTCGATTCCACCACCGACGGCTGGCTCTGCGGCCTCGCCGGCGTGCTCATCTTCAGCGGCTCGCTGCCCGCCACGCGGCTCGCCGTGCTCGGCCTAGACCCCGTGTTCCTGACCGGCGCGCGCGCAACCATCGCCGGCGCAATCGGCGCAGTGCTGCTGCTCTCGCTGCGCGCCGCGCGGCCCACGCGCGCGGAGATCGGGCCGCTCGTCGTCGTCGCGCTCGGCGTGGTGGTGGGCTTTCCGCTTCTCACCGCGCTCGCGCTGCAGCACGTGAGTTCGGCGCATGCCATCGTGTTCATCGGCTTGCTACCGCTCGCCACGGCGGTGTTCGGCGTGCTGCGCGGCGGTGAGCGTCCGCAGCCCGCCTTCTGGCTCTTTTCCGCGGCAGGCAGCGCGGCCGTGGTGGCGTTCGCGCTGCGCCACGGCCTCGACGCCTCGCCGGTGGGCGACGCGCTGATGCTCGGCTCGATCGTCGTCTGCGGGCTCGGCTATGCGGAGGGCGCGCGGCTCTCGCGGCACCTCGGCGGCTGGCAGGTGATCTGCTGGGCGCTCGTGATCTCGCTGCCGGTCATGGCGCCGCTCGCCTGGTGGCTGCGGCCCGTTTCGTTCGCAGCCGTGGGCGCGGCCTCGTGGTGGGGGCTCGCGTATGTCTCGTCCTTCAGCATGCTGATCGGCTTCGTGTTCTGGTATCGCGGACTTGCGCTCGGCGGCATTGCGGGTGTCGGACAACTGCAGTTGCTCCAGCCGTTCTTCGGTTTCGTGCTCGCCGCCCTGCTGTTGCACGAGACCGTGCCGCCCGCGATGATCGCGGTCACCGCCGTCGTGATCGCATGCGTGGCCGGGGCGCGGCGGTTCGGGCGCGCGTCAGGCGCTGCTTCCGCCGGCAGTGGAGCGCGTACGCAGCGCGTCTGAGTCTGGGCGCGGCATTTTTGGCGCGCTTCAAAAGCACGCTCACGCAAGGCATAGTGAGGGATGCGAACCTCCATCACCATGCCCTGGCTGACTCGATGAACCCAGATTCCGCCACGCAAGCGCAGGCGCACGTGCGCGACGCCACTGCCGACGACTTTCCCGCCATCGCCGCGATCTACGCGCACCACGTGCTGCATGGCACGGCGTCGTTCGAGGAGGCGCCGCCGTCGCTCGACGAACTGCTGCGCCGCTACGCCGCCGTGCGCGAGCAGGGCCTGCCGTGGCTCGTCGCACAGGTCGACGGCCGCGTGGCGGGCTACTGCTACGCCACGCCGTACCGGCCGCGCCCGGCGTACCGCTACACCATCGAAGACTCGATCTACATCGACGAGGCCTTTCGCGGCCGCGGGCTCGGCCACGCGCTGCTCGGCGCGCTGATCGAGCGCTGCGAGGCGGGCCCGTGGCGGCAGATGATCGCCGTGGTCGCCGACCCGCGCGGCGGCTCGCTCAAGCTGCACGAGCGGCTCGGCTTCGAGCTGACCGGCACGTTGCGCGGCGTGGGCTTCAAGCACGGCGAGTGGCGCGACACGGCGCTCATGCAGCGCACGCTGGGGCCCGGCGCGCACACGCCGCCCGAGGGCTGACGCACCGCGCCGTGCGGGCGTTGGTGCGCGCACCGCGCGTACCGCAAGCGATACGCCGCTCGTACAATACGTCCTTTCGCAACGGAACCGGCCCGTGACGCCGCGCCGTCACGCCGATAGCGCGACGCCTCGACACCCCGGCGCTCCGAAGACAAGGACTCTTGGCCCATGCAATCCCTCCTCGTCCAGGTACACCCGTCCAACTGGAGCTTCCTGTGGGACGCGCTCACCGTCCTCGCGTCGCGCGCGTGCGCGGCCGCGGCGATCCTCTGGTTCGGCTGGTGGTTCTCGCGGCGCGTCGCCAACTGGATCGCACGGCGCGGCGGCCGCATCGACCCGACGCTGCGCCCGATCGTGCGCGATACGGCCGTGTGGGGCGTGCGGCTCGTCGCCGTGATCGGCGCGCTCTCGCAGCTCGGCATCCAGACCGCGAGCATCGTCGCGGTGCTCGGCGCGGCCGGTCTCGCCATCGGTCTCGCGCTGCAAGGCACGCTCCAGAACATCGCAGCCGGCATCATGCTGTTGCTGCTGCGGCCATTCAAGGTGGGCGACTATATCGACGGCGGCGCAGGCGGCAATGTCGCGGGCACCGTCGAGGCAGTCAATCTCTTCACGACGCGGCTCACCAAGCCCGACGGCATCTGCGAATACGTGCCGAACAGCGCGCTGTGGAGCAACTCGATTCGCAACTACAGCCGCAATCCCACGCGCCGGCTCGATCTCGAAGTCGAGGTGTCGGTGCGCGACGACGTGAACCGCGCCATCGAGGCGCTGCGCACGCTGGCCGCCGCCGATCCGCGCGTGCTAGCCGCACCCGCGCCGCAAGTGATGGTGAGCCGCTTCGATGACAGCACCGCCGTGCTCAACGTGCGCGTCTGGGCCAACATCGACACATACTGGGAGATGCGCTGGGACCTCTCGCGCAAGGTGCGCCAGGCGCTGAACGACGCGCAGTGCTCGCTGCCGCTGCGCGCGCGCGAGCTGCACATCGTGCAGACGCAAGAGGGCGGTCAGGCGCAGCAAACCCATCAAGCACGACAAACGCCGCAATGAAGGCGTTCGCGCGCCGCCTGCGCGGCCATGCTCGCCGGCTCGTGCCGCACGGCTATCTGGCCTTGCTGCTGGTCGTCGACGGCCTGATGCTGGTGCGCCCGGTCGCGCAGAAAGCGCTCCAGCATGCACGCGGCAACTGGTTCGAAGACTCGATCACGCTCATCAACGCGTTCGGCGTGCTGGCCCTTCCCCAGGCGGTGATCGCCACCGGCCTCGCCATGATGTCGATCGGCATTGCACTGCGCGCGCGCATGGCGTGGGTGCTCTCGCTGGTGCTGCTCGCCGGCGCGGCCAGCATCTGTCTGTGGGGGGACTATCGCAGCAACGCGCTCGCCGCCTTCACGCTCGCGCTCGCGTGCGCGCTCGTTTACTACTGGCGCCGCTTCGATCGCGTGAGCCTCGCCGCAGGCTCTTTATTCGCATTCCTGAGCATAGGCTCGTTGATCGTCTATGCAGTGTTCGGCGCGCTCTATCTCGGCACGGATTTTTCGCCGCCGATCACCAATCTCGTCACGGCGTTCTACTTCTCGATCGTCTCGATGTCCACGGTCGGCTACGGCGATATCGTGCCGCGCTCGGACACCGCGCGGCTTTTCACGGCCTCGATCATCGTGCTCGGCATTACCGTGTTCGCCACCTCGATCAGCGCCGTGATCGGCCCGGTGATCGGCGGTCATCTCAAACGCATCGTGAAGGGAGGCATCTCCAACGTGATCCGCAAGAACCACTACCTGATCGTCGGCGCGTCGCCGCTTGCGCATAGCGTGTACGCGGGGCTCGTCAAGCGCGGCTACCCGGTCACCGTGATCGTCGCGTCCAATTCGCCTCACATGTACCCCGCCGACGCCGATCTCGTGATCGGCGACGCGAGCGATACCGCCACGCTGCAAGATGCCGGCGCAAAGACAGCGCTCGCCGCGCTCGCGCTGCGCATGGACGACGCCGAAAACGCCTTCGTGATTCTCGCGCTCAAGGAGGTCGCGCCGAAGGTGCGCACCGTGGCGCTCGTGAATGACAGCCGCAATTTGCAGCGGCTGCGCCTGCTGCAGCCCGACATGGTGTTCTCGCCGCAACTGCTCGCGGGTGAGTTGCTCGCGCGCACGCTCAACAACGAAACCATCGACAACACGCTCATCGAGCAACTGTTGTTCGGCAAGGACGCGGGCGGCGCGGCCTGAGGTACTCGTGCGTTCGCCTGCTTGCGCTCAGTTGGCGCTCAGTCTTGGCGCTCACAGTCTTGGTGCTCAGCCTTGGTCCCCAGGCGGCGGAAGCCGTCGAAAAAGCGTGGGATAGTCGATCACGAGACCGTCCTCGTCCACGCGCAGATTCGCGGTGAAATCGCGGAAGATGCCCTCGTAGCGGTATTCGCGGTCGGGCTCGATGCACACGTAAGCCTGCTCGACGGGCTTCGGTTCGAGTTCGGGCGCGGCGATGTACGCGACGCAAATGGGCCGGCGCTCGCCGCGTTCGAGACGCAGGCGGCGGATCGGCAGCGTGTTCGTGAACGGCGTCGCGGCGATGTCGATGTCGATGCAGCCATCGAGCGCGTCGAGCGCGCGGCCCTCGCCGTCGCGCCAATGGCCCTCGCCGTCGCCGTGGAGCACGAGCGTGCGACCGCCCATCACGCGCAGCGCAGCCCAGGTCACGCGCCAGCGCGCATCGCATTCGATCGCGTAGCACAGGCCGTACGACTTGCCGTAGCGCTCGCCGACCACCACGCTTTCCACGCGGATCACGTCGCCGCTCGCACCCGACTTCGCATCGAACGCCAGATGCTCGATGCCCTCGCCCGTCTCGGATGCCCAACGCACTTCACGCATCGTTCGTCTCCTGTCCCATGCAAAGCTGTGGTCGTCGTGCGCGTATCGTAACGCAGCGTGAAAACCGGGTACGCCTGGACGCGTCATGACGCGCGTGACGTGGCACGGCAGACGCACGCCCATACACGCAAGCAGCGCCCACGCGCGCCAAATAGCGACTATCAACGCACGAGCATGCGCGAAGCCGCCGGCATCGCCTATGCTCGGCACTCCGACCGACCGCTCGTCCGCCGCACGCGCTCCTGCGCGGCGCGCCGGGGCGAGCTCGCCTCTACATGCTCGCCGCGCTTTTGCCATGCCCGCCCGTCCGTCCGCTGACTCCAGCGCCGCCATCACCGCTGATACCGCTGCCGATACCGCCGCATTCGGCGCGCTGTTGCGCAGCCTCGGTCAGATCGTGCTGCAAGCACATGCGGGAACGGGCGCGTGCTTGCTCGCCGCGCTCGCGCTCACCGATCTGCGCCTCGCCTTGGCGGCGTTGATCGGCACCACGTCGGCCAATGTCTGCGCGGTCGTGGCCGGCCATGCGCAGGCGACGGTGCGCGATGGCCTCGCGGGCTACAACGGCGCGCTCGCCGCGCTCGCGGCGTTCACCTTCATCGACGACGCGGCCACGGCGGCCGCCGTCGCGCTCATCGCGGCCGGCGCGAGCGCGTGGCTCGCCGAGCCGTTGAAGCGTCGCCTTTCCCGCGCGCGGCTCAGTCTGTATTCGGCGCCATGCCTCATCGCAACGTGGATCTGGCTGCCGATGCACCCAGGCGGCGCTCCCGCCGCCGTCGACGCCTGGTTCGACGTGGCCGCCCCCGGCCCGCATGGCGCACCGCTCGCGGCCCTCGCGCACTGCGCCGCGGGCGTCCTGAGCGGCCTCGCGCAAACCACGTTCGCCGGCGGCGCAGCCGCGGGCTTGTGCGTGCTCGCGGGCATCGCGTGGTCGTCGCGGCGCGCGGCGGCCTGCGCATTGGGCGGCGCGGCGCTCGCCAGCGCGCTCGAACTCGCGTGCGGCGCGACGCCGGACGCCTTCGGCGCGGGCCTCGCGGGCTTCAACGGCGCACTTGCGGCGCTCGCGGTCTGCACGCTCGGCACACGCGCCGCAATCTGTGCGACCATGCTCGCCACGGCCCTGCATCTCGCCGCCGCGCGCTGCGGGCTGCCGGCCATGAGCGCGCCGTTCGTGCTCGCCAGCTGGAGCACGCATGCGGCGGCGCGGCGCCTCGGTTTGCCATCCGTGCCGACTACACCGCGCGACACACCCAATACGCCCAATACGCCCAATACGCCCAATACGCCCATCATCCGTTGAAGGAATTGCCATGTCTTTCGCCCATCGCCCGACGAGCACCTGCGCCGAAACCGCGCCGCGCTCCGCCGCGGAGCAGCAACTGCGCGTCAACCTGGCCGCCGCCTACCGCCTCATCGCGCTCAACGGCTGGGACGACCTCATCTACACGCATGTCTCCGCCGCCGTGCCCGGCGAACCGGGCCGCTTTCTGATCAATCCATTCGGCCTCGGCTTCGAGGAGGTGCGCGCGTCGAACCTCGTCAAGATCGACACTGAAGGCCGCATCGTTGGCGAGAGCGAGCATCCCGTAAACGCCACCGGATTCGCACTGCATGCGGCCGTGCATCTCGCGCGGCCCGACGCCGTGTGCGTGATGCATCTGCACAACACGGCGGGCATTGCCGTATCGATCCAGCGCGACGGCCTGCTGCCCGCTTCGCAGCATGCGCTGCGCTTTTACGGCCAGCTCGCGTGGCACGACTACGAGGGCCTCGCCTTCACGCCCACAGAAGGCGCGCGCCTCACAACGAGCCTCGGCGCGCATCCGGCCATGCTCTTGCGCAATCACGGCACGCTCACGGCTGGGCGCACGGTCGCCGAGGCCTATGTGCTGATGGCGACGCTCATCAAGGCTTGCGAGATCCAGTTGCAGGCGCAGGCCGGGGGCGTCCCCCTCGTGCTGCCGCCGCCCGAAGTGGCCGCGCGCACGGCGGAGCAACTGCGCGACGGCGGTGCGATCGAAGGCGAGCTCGAATGGCCCGCACTGCTGCGCAAGCTCGACCGCCTTGACGCGTCATACCGCGACTGACTTTCTCCCCCTTCCCCCCACGTTTCGAGTCCGATCCTCGATCTCGACCCTAACCGCCACAAAGGAGACCCGCATGCCGACTTTCCACATCGAAATGTTCGAAGGCCGCACCGTCGAGCAAAAGCGCGCACTCGCCGCCGCGCTGACCGAGACCACCTGCAAGGTGCTCGGCGTCGAACCGCAATCCGTCGACATCCTCTTTCACGACGTGAAGCCCGAAAACTGGGCGACGGCCGGCAAGCTGTGGAGCGACCCGCGCTGACATCGTCATTTCATTCGCTCTCCTCTTTTTCCATGCTTGACCGCGCGTGCACCTGTTCGCACGGTCAAGCGAGCCTCAATTCCCCCACACGATTCTTCGCATCCCGTACCGGGGCAGATTGACGCACCTCATGCGGCTGCGCGGTGTATTGACGCAGTGAACCGCAGTTCGAGCCATCCTCGTGCGCAACGGGCGTCCAATCTAAATTGATTTTTATCAATGCTTTAGCGCACGCTATCGCGAGATATCGATTGACTGCTGCGACATGCTGGCGCACACCGCAGCGCAGCAAAACCGCCGCCGTTCCCCTACGCTTACGTCCGTCGCACCGCAACCTCGGCGCCCCCGCTGCAGCCCAGTGCGACGTTTTCCGGCACGCAAGCAACAGGCACGCACATGCACACGTCAATCTCCGCCTTCGACCTGGCCCGACTGCAGTTCGCCTTCACCGTCTCGTTCCATATCGTCTTCCCCGCGCTCTCCATCGGCCTCGCGAGCTTCATCGCCGTGCTCGAAGCCTGCTGGCTCAAAACCCGCAAGCCGTTCTACAAGGACCTGTGCCTGTTCTGGTCGAAGGTCTTCGCCGTGGCTTTCGGCATGGGCGTCGTTTCCGGCGTCGTCATGAGCTACCAGTTCGGCACGAACTGGTCGGGCTTTTCGTCGTTCGCGGGCCCTGTGACCGGTCCGTTGCTGATGTACGAGGTCATGACCGCGTTCTTTCTCGAAGCGGGCTTCCTCGGCATCATGCTGTTCGGCTGGAACCGCGTGAGCCCGCGCGCCCACTTCGGCGCAACGCTGATGGTCGCCATCGGCACGCTCATCTCCACGTTCTGGATCCTCGCCTCGAATAGCTGGATGCAGACGCCGCAAGGCTTCAAAATCGTGAACGGCCAGGTCGTGCCGACCGACTGGTTCAAGATCATCTTCAACCCGTCGTTCCCGTACCGCCTCGCGCACATGGCGATCGCCGCGTTCATCGTGGCCGCGCTCGTGGTGGCCGCGACCGGTGCGTGGCATCTGCTCAAGGGCCGGCGCGATCCCGCCATCAAGAAGATGTTTTCGATGGCGCTGGTCCTCCTGCTCGTGCTCGCGCCCGTGCAGGCCATGGTGGGCGACCAGCACGGCCTGAACACGCTCAAATATCAGCCCGCCAAGATCGCCGCGATGGAAGGCCTCTGGGACACCGAGCCAGGCGGCACCGCGCTCAATCTCTTCGGCATTCCCGACATGCAGGCCGAAACCACGCGCTACGCGGTGAAGGTACCCCACCTTGGCAGCCTGATCCTCACGCATAGCTGGGACGGCGAGATCAAGGGCCTCAAGTCGTTCCCGCCCGACGAGCGGCCCAACTCGACGCTCGTGTTCTGGAGCTTCCGCATCATGGTTGGCTTAGGTCTGCTGATGATCTTGCTCGGCGTGATGGGCTGGGTGCTGCGCCGCCGCGGCACGCTCTACGAATCGCGCGGTTTCCAGCGCTTCGTGCTCGCGATGGGGCCGACCGGCTTCATCACGCTGCTCGCGGGCTGGGTCACGACCGAAGCCGGCCGCCAGCCCTGGGTGGTCTACGGCGTGATGCGCACCGCGCAGGCCGTGTCGCCGCTCACGGCGCAACAAGTGGGTATTTCGCTGATGGCGTTCGTGGTCGTCTACTTCCTCGTTTTCGGCACGGGCATTTACTACCTGCTCAAGCTCATGCGCAATGGCCCGGCGCTGCCCGGCCAGACGCCGCACGAACCACATGAACCCCGTGAGCCGCACGTCGCGCGCCCGGCGCTCGCCGCGAACCAGACGGCACGGCGCCCCATGTCCGCCGCCGATCAGCTGATCGACGCCTGACGCTTCCCGCATCCAACGTTACGAGGCTAGCAAGCAAATGGACGTTACCGTCATCTGGGCCGCGATCATCGCGCTCGGCGTTCTTCTCTACGTGGTGCTGGATGGCTTCGATCTCGGCATCGGCATCGTGTTTCCGCTCTTCCCCGACGAGGAGGAGCGCAACCTCATGATGAACACGGTCGCCCCTGTCTGGGACGGCAACGAAACCTGGCTCGTGCTTGGCGGCGCGGGACTCTTTGCCGTGTTTCCGGTCGTCTACTCGACCGTGCTCTCGGCGCTCTACCTGCCGCTCGTGTTCATGCTCGCATGCCTGATCTTCCGCGGTGTGTCGTTCGAGATTCGCGCCAAGGCCAACCGCACGAAGCATCTTTGGGATCTCGCGTTCATCGGCGGCTCGACGGGCGCGGCATTCTTCCAGGGCATCGCGCTGGGCGCCTTCCTGCAAGGCATTCCCATGGACGAGGGGCGCTTCGCGGGCGACGCCTTCGGCTGGCTCACGCCGTTCAGCCTGCTCTCGGGCTTCGGGCTCGTCGCGACCTATGCGCTACTCGGCTGCTGCTGGCTCGTGGCGAAGACCGAAGGCGATCTGCAGCGGCGCCTGCACAAGCTCGTGTGGCCGCTCACGGTCATGCTGCTCGGCTTCATCGCGCTCGTGAGCCTGTGGACGCCACTGCAAGACCCCGCCGTCGCCGAGCGCTGGTTCCGCTCGGGCATCTTCTGGCATCTCGCGCCCGTGCCGCTGCTCGTGCTCGCCTGCGCCGCGTGGATGCGCTGGGCCGTACACGCCCGCCATCACAAGACGCCGTTCATCGCGGCGCTCGGACTCGTGCTGCTCGGCTATGCGGGCCTGCTCGTGAGCCTGTGGCCCTATGCGATCCCCCAGGGCCTCACGCTCTGGGAAGCGGCCGCGCCGCGCGAGAGCCAGATGTTCACGCTTGCAGGCGCCGCATTCATTCTGCCCATCATCCTCGCGTACACGGCGCTCGGTTACTGGGTCTTCAGAGGCAAGGTGCGTCATGGCGACTCCCATCACTACCACTGAATCACGCGATGACGGCGCGCGCCGCTTGCGCCTCAAGCTGCCCGGCTGGCTCTGGTTCGTACTCCTCTGGTGTGCGGGCGTGGGCGCGGCGATCTCGCTCGGCTTCGCGTTCAAGGTCTTCATGAACCTCACGCTCTTTGCCGTGAAGTGAGCGGCACCAGCGCACCCGCCCCCCGCTTTAGCCGCGCCGCGTTAGACTGCAGGCTGTCTGTCAACCGTGTGAACAACGACATGCAACAGATGACCTTCATGGAATGCGTCAAGCGCACGTGGTCGAGCGCCTGGCAAGCCGCCACGCAAATGCCCCTGCTCGTGGCCGGCACGTTCGCGCTTTACGCGGCGCTCGGCTGGTTCGGGCTCGCGGGCCGTCCCGTGCCAGTCGAAGGCGTTACGCCTTCCGCGGCCCTCGTGGCGACCGGCAATCTCGCCTCGATCCTGAACGCGCTCATCTACCTCTGGTTCACGCTCAAGGTCTCGCGCTTCGTGCTGCTCGGCGAGCAGGCCACGCCGCTCATGCCAGGCGCGGCGAAGCCGCTCCTGCGCACCTTCATCGTCAGCGTCGTCATGACGGCTTCGCTCGTCGCGCTCGGCCTCGCGCTGTGGTTCGTGCTGCGGCCTCAACACCAAGGCGGCTCAGCGTTCCTGACGCTGGTGGTCATCGCGATCTGGATGTTCGTGGCCACGCGCCTCTCACTGCTCTATCCCGCCGTCGCGATTGGCGGCCGCATCGCCCTCGGCGCTGCATGGCGCGATACGCGCGGTCACTTCTGGAGCATGTTCGGCGTCGTTGTCGTCACGGCACTGCCGATTCCCGTGTGCGGCACCGCCATCATGATCGCATTGGGACGAGCCGGCATCACGCCCGAAATCGCACAGAGGCCCGGCTGGCTCACCGCGCTCGCCGTAGGCCAAAGCGTCGGCACCGTCTTATTCGCGCTCGTCAGCACCACGGCGCTCGCGTGGCTCTATCGCCGCTACGCAAACGCTTTGCCGGCGCCCGAGGCGCGCTAGCCGGCCGCTCTACCAGATGCCCGGCACGAAGCGATAGCGCACGCGCTCGAGATACGCGCGGTAGCCGGGCAGATTCTCCGCGAGCGTCTGCTCCTCGCGCACCGCGCGGTAGCCGAGCGCCACGACCATGAACGGCACGCACGCGAGCCCCCACCATGAGCCGAGCATGAGCGGCGTGCCGATGAGAAACAACAGCGCGAACCCGTACATCGGATGGCGCACGTAGGCATACGGACCGCTGTCGCTCACCGTATGCCCGCGCTCGCGCTGGATCTTCACTACGGGCGCGGCGTAGCGGTTCGCCGCGAAAACGCCGCGCGTCGCATAGATGTCGATAAAGATCGCGATGGCGCCCAGCACGCTGAGCCAGAGCGGCACATTCGACCAGCGCATGCGCACGGCGTCGATGCCCATCAGGCACAGCCATGCGCAAAAGCCCACCGACACGCACAGCATGAACACCCGGTCCCACGGTTGCTGCTCGCGTTGCGCGAACGGCGCGAGGCGCTCGGCGAGCAGGCCCGGATCCTCACGCGCGAGCCATAGGCCGATCCACACGCCGCACGCGGCCCACTCCAGCAACCAGAACCAGCCGGCCGTCCACGCCAGGGTGCCCGCCGAACCGAATAGCAACGCACCCATCAGCGCGAACCAGATCACGACCTGCACGAACAGTTTCGTCATCAGGGGCTTCGTCGTTGGCGGATGAGTCATGGGGGCCTCCTCGCACGCGCCTCGTGCAACGCTTCGCGCCGTGCGCGCCTAGCCTTTCGCGCCACGCGCCATCATGCGCTCGTAAAGCGCGCCGGCGTCGATGCGCTGCGTCGCTTCCGCGCGCGCGAGGTCGATGCCGAAGTGCTCGCGCAGGCACTGCGCGAGTTCCTCTCCATTTGCGATCGTACGCTCCTCCGTAATGCGTCCCTGCGCATCGCGCCCGGTAAAGCGCTCGTTGAACAGGATCGCGCGGCCGCCTTCGCGCGCAATGCACGCGATGAGGCTGGAAGTGAAGAACGAATCGGGGGACGCCGACGTGAACCAGTTCGCCACTTCGTAATCGACCCATTCGGCCGCTGTGGATTCGAAGCGATACACATCGATCCACTTCTCGCCATCGAACAGCTCCAGCTTGCGCTCGTCCGCCGGTAACGTCACGATCCGCGCGGGTTCATGTGGCGTCTGCTGTTGCCCTTCCGTCGAGAGCGACAGCGGCGCACATAGGGTCGCGCCGCCGAAGCCGACATCCGCGAGCCACTGATCGCCCTCTGCCTCCACGCGCAGCAGCATGTGAGTGCGCGCCGTGCGCGCGCCGGGCTCCCGACCATACAGCACGCGAGCGGCGAGCGGCGTGACGGCAAAGCCCAGTTGCATGAGCACGTGCGCGAACAAGGTGTTGTGCTCGAAACAGTAGCCGCCGCGGCGTTGCGTCACGAGCTTGGCGGCAACGTCCGGCAGCTTGATCGAAACGCGCTGGCCGGCGAACGGATCAAGGTTCTCGAAAGGGATCGCAAGAGGATGGAGCCGGTGCAGTTCGCGCAGCACGGCAAGCGTCGCCGCGCGCGGCCCGTCGTAACCGATGCGGGCGAAGTACGGATCGAGATCCAGTTCGTAGCGTGTCGTGATGTCAGTCATGAGGCCACTCTTTTCGGACGGCTTGATCGGTAAGCGTTCGTTCACGAGCACGATGATAAGCGACTCCATTCGTCCGATTGAATCGCCAAAAACTGACGATCTGTAATGTTCAACCCGGTGTTAGACAGTATTCCGTAAGAATACCGATGACGCGGCGTAAATCAGTTGAGAATCATTCTCGTTTTTGTTGACGATAGCATTCTTGATTAGTACGATGACGCCGTCAGTGGACGACGGGTGTTCAGTGGCTTGCGAATCACGAATCCGAACGCGACCAATCTCGCAATCGAACAACCTATAAGTAAGGAATACGATGGAATCGACCCGATCAGTCCGTGTGGCCCCGCTGGCCTGTTCGCGCCGCGCAGCCACCGGTCGTTCGGCACGTAGGCGCGCACCGGCGCTGCATACGTTCGCTGCGCTTGCCGCCAGCGTGACGTTTGCCTGCAGCGCGGCGCATGCGCAGAGCAACGCAAACCCCGACGCCGCCCCCGAAGCCCCGGAAGCCGACCTCGCCATCGCAGCGCAGCCGTCCAACTTCTGGACCGGTTTCTGGACGCGGCAGAACATGCTGGGCGACATGGGCGGCCTGCGGCCGTGGCTCGGCAAGTACGGCGTGACGTTCCAGCTCACGGAAACGAGCGAGTACCTCGCGAACCTGCGCGGCGGCCTCAAGACCGGCGGCGCGTACGACGGCCTGACGACCGCAACGGTCCAGGTCGATACGAGCAAGGCGCTCGGCATTCCCGGCGGCCTGTTCAATGTGAGCGCCCTGCAGATTCACGGCACCAACCTGAGCACGTCGAACCTCGGCACGCTGAACACCGCGAGCGGCATCGAAGCCACGCCTACCACGCGCCTGTGGGAACTCTGGTATCAGCAGTCGTTCCTCGACAAGCGCGTCGATGTGAAGATCGGTCAGCAGAGCCTCGACCAGGAATTCATCGTGAGCCAGTACGGCGCGCTCTTCATCAACACGATGTTCGGCTGGCCCGCGCTGCCTTCGTACGACATGCCCTCGGGCGGCCCCGCCTATCCGCTCGCCGGCCTCGGCGTGCGCGTGCGCGGCCAGATCACGCCGTCGCTCACCGCGCTAGGCGGTGTGTTCGCCGGCGACCCGCTCGGCAACGATCCCACTAACCTTAGTGGTACGAACTTCAATCTGCACAACGGCACGCTGTGGATTGGCGAGCTTCAGTACGCCATCAACCAGCCTTCCGAAGGCGAGCTCGTGAGCGCGGACAATCACGGCCTGCCGGGCACGTACAAGCTCGGCTTCTGGTACAACAACAATCCGTTCGCCGACCAGCGCTTCGACAACACCGGCCTGTCGCTCGCGAATCCGCTGTCGAGCGGCATTCCCGCGCAGCATCAGGGCAACTACAGCATCTACGCAGTCGCCGACCAGATGATCTGGCGCCCCGATCCGGACGAGGCGCGCAGCATCGGCGTATTCGCGCGCGTGATGGGCGCCCCCGGCGACCGCAATCTCGTGAGCCTCGCGGCGAACCTGGGCATCGTGATGAAGGCGCCGTTCAAGGGCCGCGACAACGACAGCGTGGGCCTCGCGGCCACGTACATCAAGGTCGGCAACAACGTGCATGACCTCGACCTCGATTCGCGCATGTTCCTCGGTGGTCCTTACGGTGTTCGCACGCAGGAAACGACGCTCGAAGCGACCTATCAGTATCAGGTCACGCCGTGGTGGCTGCTTCAGGCCGACGCGCAGTACACGTTCAACGCGGGCGCGGGCCAGAACCCGCAGGATCCGGCAGCGCCGCTACGCAATACGTTCGTGATCGGCTTGCGGACGAACATCACGTTCTGAGTCAGTGCGCCTCCCATTGCCAACGTTCCTGTCCCATGTCTAACCTCAAGTCCTCGCGTTTTCTCTCCGGCATGAGCGCCGCGCCGCACGTGCGGCAATCCCGCGAGGCACGGAGATCCAGTATGAAACACGCCACGCGCACGCTCCTGCAGTACACGGTGCACGCTGCCAGGTCCGCGCTCGCGCTTGCCGCCGCGGCTACGCTCGCAAGCGCCCCGCTCGTCGCCCACGCGGACCCGCAGGGCCTGCTCGAGAACGTCAAGCACCACACCACGCTCATCAACACCGTGCCCGACAACGGCGATCAGAACCCGTACGCGATCTTCGTCGCGCCGGTCTCCGCTGGCACCGTGAAAGCAGGCGACGTGCTGGTGGACAACTTCAACAACGCCGCCAACCTGCAGGGCACCGGCAGCACGATCATCGACTATCACCCGGACACGAAGCAGATGACGCTGTTCGCTTCGATCCCGCGTGACCTCAAGGAATGCCCCGGCGGCGTGGGCCTCTCGATCGCGATGACGATGCTCAAGTCGGGCTGGGTGATCGTGGGCAGCACGCCGAGCAACGACGGCACGACGAACACCAAGGGCGCAGGCTGCCTGATCGTGCTCGACAGCAACGGCAAGATCGCGAAGACCATCAGCAGCCCTAACATCAACGACCCGTGGGGCAACATGGCCGTGATCGACAACGGCGACCACGCCACGCTGTTCGTCAGCAACGCGGGCTTCGGCGTGGGCGGCGCGGACGGCGACCCGCCCGTCTTCAAGCAGGCCACCGTGCTGCGCCTCGATCTCGACATCCCGAACGGCCAGACGCCGGTCGTGAAGAGCGAGACGGTGGTGGCGAGCGGCTTCGGCGCGCAGGCCGACAAGGGCGTTTTCCTCGTCGGCCCGACCGGCCTCGCGCTTTCGGCGGACAACAAGCTGCTCTACGTGTCCGACGCGATCGGCAACCGCATCAACGTGATCGAAGACCCGACGACGCGCGACACGAGCGCCGGCGTTGGCCGCCAGCTCACCGCCGACGGCCTGCTGCACCGCCCGCTCGCCATGATCGCGACGCCCCAGGGTCACTTGCTCGTGACGAACGCCTTGAACGGCCAGGTCGTCGAGATCGACCCGGTCGCGGCCAAACAGCTTTACGCGCGCTGGATCGACACGGACCGCGCGCAAACCCCTCCGGGCAACGGCGACCTCTTCGGCATCGCGCTGACCCCGGCTGGCGACGGCTTCTACTACGTAGAAGACGACGTGAACACCCTCGTGCTCGCAAAATAACCATGTCCTCAGACGATACCCGCAATCCTCCCTCACGCCCGGCGCGGCGCGGCTTCCTGAAAGCCGGCGCCGCGCTGGGCGCGAGCCTCGGCGCCGCGGCCGGCGCAGGTCTTGCCGCAAGCGGCCAGGCCCAGGCCGCCGAGGCGAAGCACCATGCCATGGCCGCCGACCCGATGCTCGCCGTCGAGCCGTTCTACGGCGAGCACCAGGGCGGCATCGTGACGCCGCAGCAGGCGCACACGTATGTCGCGGCGTTCGACCTCACGACGACTTCGCGCGCCGACGTCATCAACCTGCTGCGCAAGTGGACCGAGTCCGCGGCGCAGATGACCCAGGGCCGCCCCGCCGCCTCGCTCGACGGCACCGGCGACGACCATCCCGCAGCCGATTCCGGCGACGTGCTCGGCCTCGGGCCGGCCGGTCTCACGGTGACGTTCGGCTTCGGCCCCGGCCTCTTCACCTCGCAGGACAAGGATCGCTATGGTCTCGCGAGCAAGCGTCCCGCCGCGCTCGTCGATCTGCCGCGCTTCAACGGCGACCAGTTGATCGCCCAGAAGACGGGCGGCGACCTCTTCGTCCAGGCTTGTGCCAACGACGCCCAGGTGGCCTTCCACGCGGTGCGCCAGCTCGCGCGACAAGGTTACGGAATCCTCACGATGCGCTGGGGCCAGGCGGGCTTTCTTTCCGGCCCGCGCGGCAAGACGGCGCGTAACCTGATGGGCTTCAAGGACGGCACCAACAACCCGCCCACCACGGACCCGAAGGCGATGAACGAGTTCGTCTGGGCCACGGCCGCGGACGCGCCATGGATGCAGGGCGGCACCTATACGGTGGTACGCCGCATTCGCATCACGCTCCAGCACTGGGACCAGATGGAGCTCGGCTTCCAGGAGCAGGTGTTCGGGCGTCACAAGTACAGCGGCGCCCCCATCGGGCAGAAGAACGAGTTCGATCCAGTCGATCTCGACGCGCAGGACAAGGACGGCAACCCGCTGATTCCCGAGAACTCGCACGTGCGCCTCTCGAACCGCGCGTCGAACAACGGCGCGCAGATCCTGCGCCGCTCGTACTCGTACAACGACAGCACAGACTTCTACATCGAGCGCTGGCCGCCGTGGCGCCAGGAGACCGAATATGACGCGGGCCTCATTTTCGTCGCACACCAGGGCGACCCGCGCACGGGATTCATTCCGATCAACGAGCGCCTCGCGAAGTTCGACATGATGAACCAGTTCACGACGCACATCGGCAGCGCGATCTTCGCGTGCCCGCCGGGTGCGAAGCCGGGCTCGTTCATCGGCGCGGAGCTGTTCAACGCCTGAAATCAATCGATAACTACGGATAACGAACGATCATGAAGCTTTTCCCGATGCGTGCCCCGCTGCGGGCCGCCGCCCTCTCGCTGGCGCTCGCGGGCGCGCTGCCGTTCGGCGCGCACGCCGCCTCGATCACGCTCTACAACGCGCAGCACGAGCAGGTCGTGAACCAGCTCGCGAAGGACTTCGAACAGCAGACCGGCATCGACGTGAAGATCCGCAGCGGCGAAGGCCCCGCGCTCGCGGCGCAGCTCGTCGCCGAAGGCGAGAAGACGCCCGCCGACGTCTACTTCACGGAGAACTCGCCCGAGCTGATGCTGCTCGAGGAAAAAGGCCTGCTCGCCCCGGTGCAACAGGCCACGCTCGCCACCGTGCCCGCGCGCTACAACTCGCCGCAGGGACAATGGGTGGGCGTGACCGCGCGCGAGAACGTGCTTGCCTATAACACGACCAAGGTGCAGCCCGCGCAACTGCCGAAGTCGATTTTCGACCTGGCCAAACCCGAGTGGAAGGGCAAGGTCGGCATCGCGCCGAGCGACGCCGACTTCCTGCCGCTCGTCGATGCCGTGCTCGCCATGAAGGGCGAAGCCGCGACGCTCGAATGGCTCAAGGGCCTGAAAACCAACTCGCAGATCTTCGACGACGACGAAGGCGTGGTGGCCGCCGTGAATCGCGGCGCGGTCGCCGCAGGCATCATCAACAACTACTACTGGGACCGCCTGCACGCCGAGATCGGCGACAAGCAAACGCGCAGTGCCGTCGCGCATTTCGCCGATGGTGACGTGGGCGCGCTCGTGAACGTCTCGGGCGCGGCGGTGATGAAGTCGGCGCACAATGTGGACGGCGCGCAGAAGTTCCTCGCGTACCTCGTGAGCGAGCGCGCACAGAAGCTGATGGCGCAGGACCACATCAGCTTCGAGTACCCGCTTCGCCCCGGCGTGGCGAGTGACCCCATCAACAAGCCGTTCGACCAGCTGAAGCCGCCCGCGCTGACCATCCAGCAGCTCGGCGACGACAGCCAGGCGGGCCGTCTGTTGCGTCAGGCGGGCCTGTTGTAAAAACCATGGAGTCCGAAGCAAGATCGTGAGCGAAGCAGTCACCACGGCGCAAGCCATGCCGGAGTCAGGCCCCATGGACGCCCCGGCCGCCCTGTCCCCGCCCACGCGGCGGCGTACGCCGCGCGCGTTGTTCGCGGCCGCCGCGCTCGGCCCGCTGCTGGTGCTGCTGCCGCTCGCGCTCACGTTCTGGCGCGCGCTGTCGTTCGGGCTCGCCGACGCCGCCGAGCTGATCTTCCGTCCGCTTGCCGGCGAGCTGCTCGTCAACACGCTCTCGATCACGGTCTCGGCCACGCTCGCTTGCGCCGTGCTCGGCACTGCCGTGGCGTGGCTCGTCGAGCGCACCGACGTGCCGGGGCGCCGCGCCTGGGCACTGCTCGCCGCGGCGCCGCTCGCCATGCCGGCCTTCGTCACGAGTTACGCATGGGTCTCGCTGAGCCTCGATCTGCAGGACTTTCTCGGCGCGTTCATCGTCATCACGACCGCCTACTTCCCGCTCGTCTATCTGCCGGTGGCCGCCGCGCTGCGCGGCCTCGACCCGGCGCTCGAAGAATCGGCACGCGCGCTCGGCTGCAACCGCTGGGCCGTGTTCCTGCGCGTCGTGCTGCCGCAATTGCGGCCCGCCTTGCTCGGCTCGATGCTGCTCGTCGCGCTCGGCGTGCTGTCCGAATTCGGCGCGTTCACGCTGCTGCGTTTTCGCACCTTCACCACCGAAATCTACGCGGAGTACCGCACGAGCTTCGATGGCGGCGGCGCCTCGCTGCTCGCCTGCGTGCTGATCCTGCTGTGCCTCGTGTGCCTCGTACTCGAGTTTCGCGTACGCGGCCGCGCGCGCTATGAGCGCGTGGATCGCGGCACCCGGCGCGCGAGCGTGCGCCACGCGCTCGGGCGCTGGCGCTGGCCCGTCGCGGCGGGCTTCGTCGCGCTCAACGTCGCCACGCTCGGCGTGCCGCTCGCGATGATCGGCTACTGGCTTACGCAGCCCGGCGCGGCCGCGATCACGCCCGCCGACGTTTCGCCCGAGTTGCTCGTCTCGACCACGTTCGCCTCGCTGCGGCTCGGCCTCACCGCCGCGTTCTTCACCACGCTGCTCGCGCTACCGCTCGCGTATCTGCTCGCTCGCTATCCAAGCCGCGCCGCCACGTTCCTCGAACGCACGACGTTCATCGCGCAGGGCGTGCCGAGCCTCGTCATCGCGCTCGCAATCGTCTCGCTCGCGGTGCGCGCGCTCGAACCGCTCTATCAGGGCACCACGCTGCTGATTACGGCCTACGCGATCCTCTTTCTGCCGCTCGCGCTCGTGAGCGTGCGCGCGGCGCTCATGCAGGCACAGCAGCGCCTCGAAGAAACGGCGCGCGCGCTCGGGCTCGGCTGGTTCGCGACGCTGCGCCGCGTGGTGCTGCCACTCGCCGGTCCCGGGCTCGGCGCGGCCGCCTCGATGGTGTTCATCTCGGTGGTCACCGAACTCAACGCCACGCTGCTGCTCTCGCCGATCGGCACGCATACGCTGGCCACCCAGGTCTGGACCGATACCGCCACGCTCGCCTTCGCGGCCGCCGCGCCCTATGCGGCGCTGCTCACCGCGCTTTCGCTCGCGGCCTCGGGCCTGCTGTTCGCGTTCGCGGGCCGCTCGGCGCTCGCGGGCCACGCGCCGGCCGGTACGCCGCCCGACGCCAACTGAGCCACTTCTCGCCCCGCCCATGAGCACACTACGCATTTCCGGCCTGCAAAAGGCCTTCGACGGCCATCCGGTCCTGCACGGCATCGATCTTGCCGTGCGCTCGGGTTCGCTCGTCGCGCTGCTGGGCCCTTCGGGCAGCGGCAAGACCACGCTGCTGCGCGTGCTGTGCGGCTTCGAGCGCGCCGACGCCGGCACGGTCGAAATCGACGGCCGCCGCGTGGCTGGCGATGGCCTCCATCTGCCCACCGAGCGCCGCCACATTGGCTACGTGCCGCAGGAAGGGGCGCTGTTCCCGCATCTGAGCGTGGCCGAGAACATCGTCTTCGGCCTGCCGCGCGCGCAACGGCGAGCCCACCACCGCGTGGCCGAATTGCTCGAACTCGTCGGTCTTCCGGAGTCCTATGCAACACGCGCCCCGCAGCAGCTATCGGGCGGCCAGCAGCAGCGCGTGGCGCTCGCCCGCGCGCTCGCGCCCTCGCCCGGCCTCGTGATGCTCGACGAACCGTTCTCCTCGCTCGACGCGGCATTGCGCGTCGAAACGCGCGAAGCCGTGGCGCGCGCGCTCGCGGCAGCCGGCGCGACCGCCGTGCTCGTCACGCACGACCAGGCCGAGGCGCTCTCGCTCGGCCACGAAGTCGCGGTGCTGTGGCGCGGCAGGCTCTTGCAGAGCGCACCGCCGCAAACGCTGTATCGGCGCCCGGCCACGCGCGAACTGGCGGCGTTCATCGGCGAAGCGGTGCTGTTGCCCGGCACGGTGGAAAACGGACGCGCGCATTGCGTGCTGGGCGCGCTGCCGATTCAGCAAGGCCTCAATCCCGCCGATGGCGCCGTGGACGTGATGCTGCGCCCGGAGCAGATCGACGTGCTGCCCGAGACCGCGCAACGCGACGGCGCGCTCGACGCCATCGTGCGCGAGATCACCTTTCAGGGTCAGGACGCCGCGCTCACGTTGCAGTTGATCGATGCGAGCGCAACGGTCCGCGCCCGCGTGCCCGGCTATCGGACGCCGCGCACCGGCGAGCGCGTGCGCCTCGCGGTGGGCGGCGAAGTGAGCGTCTACCCGCGCTGACGCGGCAGCGAGAGGTCCTGCACCATCTGCTGCGCGAGGTAATCGCAAGTCGGCCGGTTCGACTTGACGCTGCGCGCGACCACGATGTCGAGCGGCTCGATCTTCGGCAGCCCCTGCGCCTCGCCGAGAATCGCGAAACGCGGCGGCACGCTGCTGCGTGTGAGCGCGACGACCGCAATGCCCGCCTCCACCGTCGCGACGAGCCCCATGAGGCTCGCGCTGCTGTACGCGGCGCGATAGCGGATGCGCGCCGCATCGAGCGCGGCCACCGTGTGCGCGCGAGCCACGCAGCCATGCTCGTAGAGCCCCACCGGCAACGGCGACATCGAGAGCGCCGACGAATTTTCAGCCGACCCCACCCACACCATGTCCTCGCTGCGCACGAAGTCGCCACGCAGCTTGTTGTCGCGCGTAACGAACGCGAGGTCGATCTTGTTGTCCGCGAGCATCGGTCCTAGCGCAATACTCTGCGCGCACACGATCTCGATCTCCACATGCGGATAGCGCGTCGAAAAGCGCCGCAACACCGGCGAAAGCAGCGACGCCATGTAGTCGTCGGGCGCGCCGAGCACCACGCGACCCGTCACTTCGGGCCGCACCATCGCCGCCCAAGCCTCTTCCTGCAGATCGAGCGCACGCCGCGCGTATTCGAGCAGCGTATTGCCCGGCCGCGTGAGCGCGAGATTGCGCGTGTCGCGCGAGAACAGCGTCGTGCCGAGCATCTGCTCGAGCCGCTTGATCTGCATGCTCACGGCCGCCTGCGAGCGATGCACGGCGACCGCGGCCTTCGTGAAGCTGCCCGCATCGGCGACGGCGGCGAAGGTGCGCAGCAGATCGATGTCGAACTCGGGGCTCATGATTCATAAGCAGCATTGATGGAATTCTTCAATTTAATTCGTTTGTCGACACCCTGCAACTGACGAATACTGAACGCGTTTTCAACCTCCTTTCGAATTCCCGCTCCGGCCATGCAATTCGATCATCACGGCAGCCGCCAGCAAGGCGTCCTCATGCTCGCGAGCGGCGGCCTCCTGATGGGCACGTTAGGCGTGTTCGTCGAAGAGGCGCACCTGGGCGCGCTCACGCTCGTATTCTTCCGCTGCCTCTTCGGCATGCTCGCGCTCGCCGCGTATTGCGCCTGGCAGGGCTGGCTCTCGCCACGCCAGTTCACGCGACGCACGCTCTCGCTCGCGCTTATTTCGGGCGTGCTGATGGTCACGCAATGGGTGGCGTTTTTCGATGCGATCCATCGCACGAGCATCGCCGTCGCGACGGTCGTGTTCCATGTGCAGCCATTCTGGGTCGTGCTGATCGGCGCGGCGCTCTTTCACGAGCAACTCGGCGCGGACCGCCTGGGCTGGATCGGCATTGCCTTCGTCGGCCTCGTGCTCGCCTCGGGCGTGCTCGGAGAAACGCATCTCTCCGACCCCACGAGCTATCTGATCGGCATTGCCGAGTCGTTGGGCGGGTCGGTGCTCTATGCGGGCGTCACGCTGATCGCCAAGAGCCTGCGCGGGCTTCGCCCACACCTGCTGACGCTCACGCAATGCGCGGTGGGCACGCTTTGCCTGCCGTTGATCGCGCCACTCTTCGCGCCGCTCGAACTCGCACATATTTCGGCTACGCAGTGGGGCTGGCTCGTCGGCATGGGCGTGCTGCACACGGGGCTTTCTTACGTGCTGATCTACGGCGCGTTGCCGATGTTGACCACGCCCGTGATCGCCGTGCTGCTCTTCGTGTACCCGCTCACGGCAATCGCAGTCGATGCCATCGTCTACAACCGCGCGTTGAGCATGGCTCAGTTCGCGGGCATGGCGCTGATCGTTACAGCGAGCCTCGGCGTGAATCTGGGCTGGCGCCTGTTGCCGCCGAGGCTCGTGAAAGCGCGGCGCTCGTGAATGCGCCGCGAAAGAAGATTCACGTAGGCAGCGCTTCGCCCTTGGTCTCCGGCGCAAACGGAATGATGAGGAGTCCGAGCACAAACGCCAGCGCGGTGAGCGCAACCGGCGTACCCAGCGTGTGCATATGCAGCACCGCCGCGCCGAGCAGGAAGTTCACGCCCGCGCCCACGAAGCGGCCGAACGACGTGCAGAATGCGAACGCCGTGGCGCGCACGCGCGTGCCGAACTGCTCGGGCAACCAGAGGCTGAAGAGCGCGAAGTTGCCGCCGAAGAACCCCAGCACGAAAAGCAGCGCGATGAACGGCACGAGCCCGTTCTCGAGGTAGTACGCCCAGCCGAAGCTCGCCGCGATCGTCACGGCCATGCCCGCGAAATAGACGGCGAGCGTCCACTTGCGGCCGATGCGCTCGGCCATCGGCGGCAGCGCGAGGCAGCCCAGGATCGTGCCGATGGAGAGAATGCCCGTGGCGATCGACGCCGTGCGGATCGCCTCGGCCTTGTTCGCGCCGGCTTTCGTTGCGAGCTGGATCACCGCGGAAGGCTCATAAACGGCGCCCGCCCAAAGGCCGATGATGGCAATGGTCAGGAGCGCGCAGGCGACCACGGTGCGCACGCGGTAGACGTTGCCGAATATTTCGCGCAACGGGTGCCCGTGGTGCACGTGGCTCGCTTCCGACTTGCGCCACTTGTCCGGCTCCTCCACGCGCGTGAGCACGAGGATGGCCACCACCACCGGCACGGCGCCCGTGAGGAACATGGCGCGCCAGCCGAAGTGCACGCCTATCGTGTAGTTGAGCGCCGCCGCGATGAAAAACCCTGCGTAATAGCCCGTCTGCAGATAGCCCGCGCCCATCTTGCGGCGATCCTCGGGCCACGATTCCGCTACGTAGGTGCCCGCGAGCGCCCACTCGCCGCCAATGCCCACGCCCGCGAGAAAGCGGTAGATGGCGAGTGCCCACACGCTCTGCGCGGTAGCGGAAAGGCCCGTGAAGATCGCAAACATGAAAATGGTGCCGGCCAGCACGCGCGTGCGGCCGAAGCGGTCCGCAAGCGGCCCCCAGATGAACGACAGACCCCAGCCCACGAGGAAGAGCGCGAACAGGATCGAACCCGCAAGGCCGATGTTCGCCGCGCTCGCCTCATAGCCCGAGCGCGGCAGCAGCTCGGTGAGCGCGGGCGTGAGCACGAGCGCATAGATGAACGAGTCCATGCCGTCTAGCGTCCAGCCGGCCCAGGCTCCCCAGAAACCGGCAATCTGCGACCGGCTGAGCGGTGTCTTGCTGTGAGCCCGCGGCGCGGTCTCGGTGATCGAATTCATCAAGCTCTCTCCTTTGGTGTCTCGCCCGCGCTCGCCAGTGCGAACGCGCGCCACGATACGCGCAAGATGCAGACCGCTCCCGTGCCGGCCCTTTTCAGAAACTCCCTGCAAGCCCCGTTCTTCTCGCCCGTCTATAGTGGTTCTTGTGTTTGTCTCTTGCGGGTTTTCGAGGCTTTCGCCCCGGTCTTTTTATATATAATATTTGATCTCATGAGCAACGCAACGAATGGTTTTCCCCTGGAAGGCAACGGCGACTTGAGTGCGGCGGGCTTGCCCGCCGCCGCCACGCCTCGCACCAGCACCTCACGCATGATCGCCGACGCCCTGCGTAGCGCGATCGTCGAGGGCAAGCTCGCGCCTGACGCGCCGCTGCGCCAGGACGCGATCGCGCGGCATTTTTCGGTCAGCGCAATTCCCGTACGCGAGGCGTTGCGCCAGCTCGCGAGCGAAGGCTGGGCGAAGATCGAGGTGAACAAGGGCGCGAGCGTGGCGTCGCTTTCGGCAGACGAAGCGCGCGAGATCTACGAGATCCGCTCCGCGCTCGAAAGCCTCGCGCTCGGCCTCGCCATTCCGAACCACACGACCGCGTCGCTGCGCGAAGTAAGCGCGCTCGCCGCTTCGGCCAAGCGCGAGCGCGATCCGTCGCTTTACGTCGCGCGCAACGAGGCCTTCCATATGAACCTCTACGCGCCCGCCGGCCGCCCGCAGCTCATGGAAATGCTGAGCGCGCTGCACCGCCGCGGCGAGCGCTATCTGCGCCTGAAATTCGGCTTTCCCGAATACAAGGGCGAATCCGATGCTGAGCACACCGAAATTCTCGCCGCCGTGAAGCGCGGCGACGTGCCCACCGCGCAAAAGCTCGTGGCCGCGCACCTGCTCGGCACGGGCGAGCTGATCTACCGTTTTCTGACCGAGCGCGCCGCGCTGCCCGCCGCGACGCCCGCCGCCGCTGCCCGCACGAAAGCGCGGGCCTCTTCCCGCTCACGGAGCCGAACCGCCGATGAAGCCTCAAGCTGATACGCCTACCTCGCCCGACCTCGCGCCGCGCTCATGGACCACGCGCCGCGACGAAAAGGCCCGCCGCCTCGCCGCCATTTCGGGCTGGCTCGAAGACGGCGTGCTGCCCACCGCGCGCATGACCGAAGCGCTCGAACTGCTGATCCGCCCAGGCGACCGCGTCGCGCTCGAAGGCGACAACCAGAAGCAGGCCGACTTCCTCTCGCGCTCGCTGGCAAAAGCCGATCCCGCGAAACTCAACAACGTTCATCTGCTGATTTCGAGCATCAGCCGCCCCGAGCACCTCACGCTATTCGAGCGCGGCATCGCGCATCGCGTGGATTTCGCGTTCGCGGGCGCGCAGAGCCTGCGCGTCGCGCAACTGCTCGAAGACGGCCAGCTCGAAGTGGGGGCGATCCACACTTATGTCGAGCTTTACGCGCGCATGTTCGTCGACCTGATTCCGCAGGTCGCGCTGCTGTGCGCCGAGAAAGCCGACCGCCACGGCAATCTCTACACCGGCCCCAACACCGAAGACACGCCGACCATCGCCGAGGCCGCCGCATTCAGCCAGGGCATCGTCATCGTTCAGGTGAACGAAATTGTCGACGAACTGCCGCGCGTGGACATTCCCGGTTCGTGGGTCGACGTGATCGTGCAGGCCGACCGGCCGTTCGCGGTCGAACCGCTCTTCACGCGCGATCCGCGCCATATCGGCGACCTGCAGGTGCTCACCGCGATGATGGTGATCAAGGGCATCTACGGGCCCTATGGCATCGCGTCGCTCAATCATGGCATTGGCTTTGATACCGCCGCTATCGAGCTGTTGCTGCCCACCTATGGCGAATCGCTCGGGCTCAAGGGCAAGATCTGCCGGAACTGGACGCTCAATCCGCATCCCACGCTGATTCCCGCCATCGAATCGGGCTGGGTGGAAAGCGTGCACTGCTTCGGCAGCGAAGTGGGCATGGAAGCGTACATCGCGGCACGCCCCGATGTGTTCTTCACCGGCAGCGACGGCAGCCTGCGCTCGAACCGCGTGCTGTGCCAGCTCGCAGGGCAATATGGCGTCGACCTCTTCATCGGCGCGACGCTGCAGATCGACGCCGATGCGAATTCGTCCACCGTCACGCGCGGGCGGCTCGCGGGCTTCGGCGGCGCGCCGAACATGGGACACGATCCGCGCGGCCGGCGCCACGCGAGCGAAGCGTGGCTCAAGCTGCTCAAGGACACGGGCCCGGTTTCGCGCGGCCACAAGCTCGTGGTGCAGCTCGCCGAGACCTGGAAAAAGGGCGGCGAGCCGACCTTCGTCGACGAGCTCGACGCGATCGCCGTCGGCGAGAAGAGCGGCATGCCGATTGCGCCCGTGATGATCTACGGCGACGACGTGAGCCATGTCGTGACCGAGGAGGGCATTGCGCACCTGCATCGCGCCGAAGGCATCGACGAACGCCGCGCGGCGCTCGCGGCCGTGGCGGGCGTGACGCCCATCGGCCTGCGCGCGCAGCAGCAGAAAACCGACGAATTGCGACGCCGCGGCATCGTGCAGTTTCCCGAGGATCTCGGCATCCTGCGCGGCGAGGCCAAGCGCTCGCTGCTCGCGGCGCGCAGCATCGACGATCTGGTGACGTGGTCAGGCGGTCTCTACACGCCGCCCGCGCGCTTTCGCAGCTGGTAAGCACAATGCGCACGTTTGCCCTTACGCTCGCGGCCGAAGGTTCGGCGGGCCTGTCGCGGTCCAGCAACTTCGCACGCGAGGCGGAGCTTGCGCCGCAGCTCGCGCGGTTCGCCCGCGACGCGCTGATCGAAGAGGCGCGCCTCACGCCCAAACCGGCACTCGTGGATGCGCGTGGTAGTGGCGCGCACAACGATCTCGATCTCGCGACGATGCTGCGCTCGGCGCATGCGCTCGAACCCACGTTCGAGGCGCTCGCACGCGCCTCGCGCGGGGCCGCGCCCGGCACGGCGCTGCGCACCGATCTCGCGCGCATCGGCCGCGCGGGCGAAGCGGCGATGATGCGCGCGACCCAGGGCAGCAACGCCCATCGCGGCGCGATCTGGATCGTCGGCCTGCTAGTGGCAGGCGCGGCGATCGTGCATACGCCCGGCATCGGCGACAGCGCCCATGCCCACGCGGCGTACATTTGCGAAACGGCCGCATGTATCGCGCGCTTCGACGACCTGCTCGCGCAGCCCGCGCAAAGCAACGGCGAGCGCGTGCGGCAGCGCTACAACGTCGGCGGCGCGCGGCACGAGGCACAGGAAGGCTTTCCGCACGTCGTGCGCGTGGGCCTGCCCGCGCTGCACGCGGCGCGCGCGCATGGCCTTGGCGAAGCGCACGCGCGCGTGGACACGCTGCTCGCGATCATGGCCTCGCTCGACGACACCTGCGTGTTGCATCGCGCGGGACTCGCGGGGCGCGAGGCCGCGCAAGCGGGCGCGCAACGCGTGCGCGCGGCGGGCGGCATCGCCACGCAGGCAGGCCGCGCCGCATTCGACGCGCTAGAGCACGCGCTCCTCAGACTCAACGCATCGCCGGGCGGCGCGGCCGATCTGCTCGCCGCGACGCTCTTCATCGACAGACTGCTTCAGCACCGCATTGGCGGGAGGACGGTTTCATGGAACAACTGACATTCGACTACCCGGCGCAACGCGCCGTGACGGCACGCGCCCACGTGGGCGTGGTGGGCTCGGGCGACCTCGAAGTGCTGTTGCAGCCCGCCAGCGACATGACCGCGCGCGTGGTCGTGCAAACGAGCGTGGACGGCTACGGCCACATCTGGAAGAGCGTGCTCGACCGCTTCTTCACGCGCTACGACGGCGCGGCGCTCATCGAGATCAACGACTTCGGCGCCACGCCCGGCGTGGTGGCGCTGCGGCTCGCGGAGGCCGTCGAAGCCGCGCAGAATGGCACGCAGGGGGCACAGTCATGAGTAGCCCTAACCATGCCGCTCCCGGCGCGCTGCTGCGCGAGAGCTTCATCGAACTGAGCGCGCGCGAACGCGCGGCCGCCGTGCTCGACGCGGGCACGTTCCGCGAGCTGCTCGGCCCGTTCGACCGCCTCGAATCGCCGTGGCTGCCGTTGCAGGGCATCGTGTGCCAGGCCGATGACGGCGCGGTGATCGCGCGCGGCACGATCGACGGCCAGCCCGCCGTCGTGGCCGCGATCGAATCCGCGTTCCAGGGCGGCAGTATTGGCGAAGTGTCGGGCAGCAAGATCGCCGCGTCACTCGAACTCGCGCTCGCCGACTGCGAGCGCGGCAAGATCGTGCGGCCCGTCATCCTCTTCGAAACCGGCGGCGTGCGCCTGCAGGAAGCGAACCTCGGCCTCGCCGTGATCGCGGAAATCCAGGCGGCCATCGTCGCGCTGCGGGCTCACGTACCCGTGGTCGGCGTGATCGCGGGCATGGTGGGCTGCTTTGGCGGCATGTCGCTCGCGGCGGCCCTCTGCTCGACGCTCGTGATGACGAAGCAAGGCCGCCTCGGCATGAACGGGCCCGAGGTGATCGAGCAGGAAGCCGGCATAGAGGAACTCGATTCGAGCGACCGGCGCGCCGTGTGGCAGTTGATCGGCGGCGAGCAGCGTACGCGGACCGGCTTCGCCGATGCGCTCGTCGAAGACGCCGTGGACGACGTGCGCGCGGCCGTTCGCGCTTCGTTCGCGCAAGGCGTACCGCATACCCATCGAACGGAAGCCGTCGAGGCCACGCTCGCGAAACTCGCGCAGATCGACCCCGCCAGCGTCACCCCTGAAACGATGCGCGCGGTGTTCGCCGCGACGCCCCTGAACCTGCGCGGAGAACAAGCATGAACGACACGACGACGAGCCGCGGCGCACGCTGGCTGCGCGCCCTCTCGGGTGCGGACACTCGAGGCACGTGCGTGCAATACGCCGATGCACCGCTCGATGGCGAGACCGCGCGCTTCGTCACGGTCGCACCCGATCCCGCGAACCGATTTCCCCGCGCGCGCGACAACGTGGTGGGCCTGGAACAGGGCTGGCGTCTCGCACAAGCCGTGCGCGAAGCGATCGCCGAAGACGCGGCGAGCGGCAAGCAGCGCCGCCCGATCATCGCGATTGTCGACGTGAAGAGCCAGGCCTACGGCTATCGCGAAGAGATGCTCGGCATCCATCTCGCCTGCGCTTCGGCCGTGGACGCCTATGCGAGCGCGCGGCTCGCCGGGCATCCCGTCGTGGCGCTGATCGTCGGGCCTGCCATGTCGGGCGCGTTCCTCGCGCATGGCTACCAGGCCAACCGCATCGTCGCGCTCGATGCACCGGGCACGATGGTCCACGCCATGGGCAAGGAAGCTGCGGCGCGCGTCACGCGGCGCAGCGTGGAAGACCTCGATGCGCTCGGCGAGACGATCGTGCCGATGTCGTATTCCATGGCCTCGTTCGCAAAGCTCGGCCTGCTCGACGAACTGATCGAAGGCATCGATGCAGACGCGCCCAGCGACGCGCAGATCGCCCGTGTGCGCAACGTGCTGGCACAGAAAGCGCGTGAGGCGCGCGACGACAGGAGCGGTCTCGCGCATCGCCTGCAGGGCGAATCGGCACGGCGCACGCGCGCGGCGTCGATCGAGGTGCGCAAGCGTCTCGCGCAACAGTGGGACGCTAGCTGATGCGCGTCTGCGCCGCGCCGCCGTTCGCCGAAGATGCGCCACGCGTGGACGACGCGCGCCTGCGCGCGCACGACCTGCTGCGCGTCGCGCGTCTCACGCTGTCGGGCGACGAACCGGAATGGGTGCACGACGCGCTCGCTCGCGCGCCATGGGTGGTCGTGCGCCGCGCGCGCGCGGCGACTGGCTTCGTTGCCGCAGGCGTGCGTGGCAATGCGCGTTCGCAACGCTTCGGCACCTGGCTCAATATTGAGGATATCGAAATATCCAGAAGTCCTGAGGATCTACTCGATATCGATCCGCAGCAGGACCGAGCCGCATTGCCAGCCCTCGCTGCACTCGCGACCCTGCGCGAAACCGCCTCGCCGCTTCACGACTTCGTCTGGGGCCCCACGGGCAGCGCCGGGTTCGAACTCGCAACTGGCGTCCCGACCCTCACGGAGTCGAGTGATCTCGACATCCTGATTCGTGTGCCGCAACGCGTGGACCGCGCGACCGTCGACTCGCTCGCTCGAACGCTCGCGCAAGCCGCCAGCCGCGCGGGCACACGCATCGACGCGCAGCTCGAAACGCCTTCAGGCGGCGTTGCGCTCGCCGAGCTCGCTGCGCACAGGCCGCACGTGCTCGCGCGCGCGAGCAGCGGCGCGCAGTTCGTCGCCGACCCGTGGCGCGCGCCATGACGCTCGCCCTGCTCTTTCCGGGCCAGGGCGCGCAGAGTCCCGGCTTCCTGCACCAGCTGCCGCAACACGACGCGGTGCGGGCGACACTTGACGAGGCCTCGGCCGCGCTCGGGCTCGACGTCCTCTCGCTCGACGGCGCGGAGGCCTTGCGCTCCACGGTCGCTGTTCAGATAGGCCTCACGGTAGCGGGCGTGGCCATGGCGCGTGCACTGGCGCACGAAGGTCTCGTGCCGCAGTTCAGCGCCGGCCTTTCGGTGGGGGCCTATGCAGCGGCTGTGAGTTGCGAGGCGCTCGCGTTTGGAGACGCGCTGCGCATGGTGCGCAAACGCGCCGAATTAATGGAGCGCGCATGGCCCTCGGGCTATGGCCTCACGGCCGTTGCTGGACTGAGCGAGACACAAGTGGAGACGCTCGCGAAAACTTGCGCGCGTGAGCCCGGCGAGCGCGTCTATGTCGCGAACGTCAACGCGCCCCGGCAGATCGTCGTGGCCGGCGCAGACGCCGCGCTGGAGGCCTTCGGGGCCCGTGCGCTCGTTGCAGGCGCGCACAAGGTGCAACGGCTCGCCGTTTCTGTCCCTTCGCACTGCGAACTATTGGCCGATGCTGCGGAAACGCTCACCACCTGGGCGCGGGATATCCCGTTTCAAACGCCACGCGGCGTCTACGTCGACAATCGCGGCGGCCGTCCGCTCTACAGCGCCGATGCGATCCGCGCCGACCTCGCTACCAACATGCGCTACACGGTACGTTGGTATGACGCGCTGACGGTCATGATCGAATCGGGCGCGAGCGTGCTGGTCGAGGCGCCGCCAGGCCAGGTGCTCACCGACATCGCGCGCGGGCAGTATCCCGAGGTCGCGGCGCTGGCCGCATCGAACTTGCCACTGGAGCGACTCGTGGCGATCATCCGGCGGCGGCTCGGCGAAGACGCCTGAAGCCGGATGCAAATGCCTATTCGGCGTTTATGCGCATAAAGGCTTATTTGATTTTTAAGACAAAAGCAGTGCCCGCTCATGAACGCCGACGAATAATCGGCGAAAACGCACACATCTCCATCGATCAAGCAGCCTATTTCCGAAAACCCGGTATCACCACACGAAACGTGAGATTCACCCGCTCGCCGTTCACAGCAGGCTCCTTCGGCACGCGATGCCGCCATTGCGCCTGGGTTTTGCCTTGCATTACGAGCAGGCTGCCGCTCGTCAGGCGGAACGAGCGCACCACGCCGCTGGCGTTGTGGCGCAGGTCGAAGCGCCGTGTCGCGCCGAGGCTCAGCGAGGCGATCACCGGCTCTAGCCCCAGTTCGGGCTCGTGGTCCGCGTGCCAGCCCATGCTGTCCGTGCCGCTGCGGTAGCGGTTGAGTAGCACGCTGTTGAAGCGCACGCCGCAGAGCGTCGAGATCGCGTCGCGCAATCCAGCCACGGTGGCCGTCCACAGTTGCGGCTCATTGCGAATTCCCGAATAGATATAGACCGCGCCCGGATCGCCCTGCCAGGCCGTGAGGCGCGGCTGGTCCACCCAACCGCCGGGCGTGCGGATGCGCTCCTGCCGCCACCCGGCTTCGGCAACGACGCGCGCGAGTGCGTCGGCGGCCGCTTCCGGCGCAAGCCACGACGGATGCCAGGCCACGTCGGGCTGAGGCGTGTCGTCGAAAAGATCGAACATCGCGAGTATTTCAATCGAGCGGGGAAAGTACGCAGTTTCGCACGGCGCAGCCCCAGCTGCCGCGCCCCGCCGCTTTCATCGGATAGTCGCGCGAATCAGGTGAGCAGCGCGATATAGAACACGAGCGCGCCAATCAACGCGCCGCAAAAGCAGAAGCCTTCGGGGGGATCGTCGGTGGTGCGGGAGCGCAGCCAGGCGCCCACCACGCCGAACAGGCCCGCGATACCGAGCGCGACGAACACCATCACGACGTCGAATAACGCGCTGCGGCCAATCTCGATGATGTCCACACGCTTGATGGCGATATACAGCACCACGGCCATGATCGAGAGCCCGACCATGGGCAGCATGACGTGGCTGCCCTCGTACCCGACATGACGGCCATGCAATCCGTGCCCGACTGGCCTGATGCTTTTCATGATCCGCCTCCCCCAGAGCGCCCGAAACCGCGCGGACCTTGCTTCGAGCATAGTCCATCGCCGAAGCCGGTTCAATGGATGTTTAATTGCGCGTGCGCGGCGCCACATGAACAGTGTGCGACCAGCGGGATCGCGCTGGCAATCCAGGGAAATGCCGCAGTGCCACAGCTCAGTGCAACGGCCGGCGATGGTCGATTCATACACGCATGCATGTATGTTCACGCGCTTCTCAAGGCGTACTGAATATTGCATCGCAGCATGCCCCGTTGGCCCTCGCCGCCTTGAGCCGGCACGAAGTCTGCGCTGCCGGTAGAATGCAACGCAGCCAGCCTGCATTGACCGTCTGCAGCGTTTCGACGTGTGGCCTTTGCCGCCGCGCACCGTGCCCGCGTGTCAGACCACTCCCTTCCGCTTGCGCCGCCATGCCCCGACTCTCGTTTCTGGTTCGCTTCATCGCCATCGGCGTGCTGCTGCATGTCTATGTCGGCTTCCGCCTGATTCCCGATCTCCCGGTGCCCACCGCCGGCAAATGGCTCGCCGTGCTCTGGCTCGTGCTTTCGGTGCTGCTCATCCCGCCCGGCATGCTCGCGCGCCGCTTCAAGCGCCAGCCGCTCGGCGACCGGCTCGCGTGGATCGGGATGCTCGCCATGGGCTTTTTCTCGTCGCTGCTCATGCTGACGATCGCGCGTGACATCGTGCTCGCCTCGGCCATGACCGTCGAGGCGCTGTGGCCTCGCGCCATCGATCTCGCGGGCTGGCGCACCTTCAGCGCCGCCGTGGTGATCGCGCTCGCGTTCCTCTCCTCCGCGTTCGGCTTCTTCAATGCGCGCCGCCGCGCGCGCGTGCGCAACGTCGAAGTGCCGATTCGCGGGCTGCCCGCTGGGCTCGACGGCTTCACCATCGTGCAACTGAGCGATATCCACGTAGGGCCGACGATCAAGCACGGCTACGTCGATGCGATCGTGCGCGCCGTGAACCAGCTCGAGGCCGACGTGGTCGCGATCACGGGCGACGTGGTGGACGGCAGCGTCGCGCATCTGGCCGATCACACCGCGCCGCTCGGCAAGCTCAGTGCGCAGCATGGCGTGTATCTCGTGACGGGCAATCATGAGTACTACTCAGGAGCAGACGCGTGGATCGCCGAATTCCGCCGCATCGGCCTCACGGTGCTGATGAACCAGCACGTGGTGATCGAGCGTGACGGCGCGCGGCTCGTGCTGGCCGGCGTGACCGATTACACGGGCGGCCACTTCGATCCCGCGCACCGCAGCGACCCTGCACAGGCGCTGCGCGGCGCACCCGACGACGTCGATACGCGCGTGCTGCTCGCGCACCAGCCGCGCACGGCCCACGCGGCCGCCGAAGCCGGCTACACGCTGCAGCTCTCCGGCCACACGCATGGCGGCCAGATCTTCCCGTGGAATTTCCTCGTGCGCCTGCAGCAACCGTTCACGGCGGGCCTCGCGAAGCTCGGCGGCCTATGGGTCTATACGAGCCGCGGCACGGGCTACTGGGGGCCGCCCAAGCGGCTCGGCGCGCCTTCGGAAATCACGCGCGTGCGGCTGGTGGGCGCGCACTGAAGGCGACGCGCGACGGGCCGCGCGACCTTGCCGGTATCATGAGGCGATGCCGCCGTTCATGCTTCGTTCTTCAGACGGCGGCCCTACCAGGAACTCATCGCTCATGGAAGGCAACAAGCAACTTCACCAGACGGCGTTCTACCTGCTGCTGCTCACGGTATCCGTCGCGCTGTGCTTCATCCTCGCGCCGTTCTTCAGCACGGTGCTCTGGGGCGCCATTCTCGCGCTGATCTTCCAGCCCGTGCAGCGCCGGCTCGTCGCGCGGCTCGGGCGGCGGCGCAATCTCGCCGCGCTCATCACGCTCACGATCTGCGTCGTGATCGTGATCTTCCCGCTCACGCTGGTCGCGGGCACGCTCGTCCAGCAGGTCGCATCGGCCTACCAGCAGGTGCGCAGCGGCAGTCTCGACATCGGCGCGTCCTTCAGCCAGATCGTGCATGCCATGCCGCAGTCGATCCAGAATCTGCTCGCGCGCTACGACCTCATGGATCTGCCGGGGCTGCAGCAACGCCTTTCCGCGGGCGCCGCGCAAATCAGCCAGTTCGTCGCCACGCGCGCACTGAGCGTCGGGCAGAACACGCTGCAGTTCCTGGTGAGCTTCGGTGTGATGCTCTATCTGTTCTTCTTCCTCGTACGCGACGGCCGCGAGATCTCGCGCCTCGTGCGCGACGCCATCCCGCTCGACGAGCAGCACAAGCTGCATCTCATACGCAAGTTCACGACGGTCATACGCGCGACGGTGAAGGGCAACGTGGCCGTGGCGCTCGTGCAAGGCACGCTCGGCGGCATTGCGCTGTGGGTGCTCGGCATTCAGGGCGCGCTGCTGTGGGGCTTCGTGATGATGCTGCTCTCGCTCCTGCCCGCCGTGGGCGCGGCGCTCGTGTGGGGGCCTATCGCGGTGTACTTCATCTCGACGGGGGCGCTGGCCAAAGGCATCGGCCTCGCCCTTTTCGGCTCGCTCGTGATCGGTACCATCGACAACGTGCTGCGCCCGGTGCTCGTGGGCAAGGACACGCGCCTGCCCGACTGGGTCGTGCTGATCTCGACGCTCGGCGGCATCTCGCTCATCGGCATCAACGGCTTCGTGATCGGCCCGCTCATCGCGGCGCTCTTCATCAGCTGCTGGGACTTGCTGCGACGCGATCAGCACACGGTAGAGCACGAGAGCACGCCCATCGAAGACGAGCCCGTGTGAGCGCTTCTTTGCGGGCGCTAGCGGCCACCGCGTCAGGGCGAACTCGGTACGAACTCAGGGCGAAACGTGCAGCGGCACCCCGGCGCGGCCCTGGCGCGCGAAACCGGGGACGGGGGCCGCGAGCGCCTCGCCGCCATCCACGGCCACCGAGAAGCCGAACGTGTTGACGCCGTCCGCGCTGCGGACGAACACCGCGCCGCCGTGCATCTCCGCCACGGCCTTGACGATCGAAAGCCCGAGCCCGTGATTCTCGTGGCTGTTCGAGCGCGCCTCCTGAATGCGGTAGAAGCGGTCAAAGATATGCTCGCGCACGACAGGATCGAGCGGCTCGCCGGGGTTCGACACGGCAATCTCGACGTGGCCGTCCTGCGGCGCGACGGTGGCCCGCAGCATCGCGCCCGGCGGGGAATGCTGGATCGCGTTGACGAACAGATTGCTCACCGCGCGACCGAACAACGAGGTATTCACCCACGCACGCGCGTCGCCCTGCACTTGCACGTGCAGTTGCGCTTCCTCCAGCGGCATCTCGAGAAAATCGAGCATGCGCTCGATTTCCCCGCGCAGCGACACTTCAGTGAGCTCGGTAGCGCGTTCGCCTCGATCGCTACGCGAGAGGAACAGCATGTCGTTGACGATCACGCGCAATCGTTCGAATTCCTCAAGATTGGATTGCATGGTCTGCTGCAGCTGCTCGACCGAACGGTCGCGCGTGAGCGCCACCTGAGTCTGGCCGATCAGGATGCTCACCGGTGTGCGCAACTCGTGCGCCACGTCGGCATTGAACGATTCGAGACGCTCGTAGGCCTTTTCGAGGCGCTCCAGCGCGCCGTTGAACGACGTGGTGAGTTCGTGCAGCTCCTCGGGCAGTTCGTCCGTATGCAGACGCTGACGCCGGTTCGAGGGGCTCAGTTGCGCCGCCTCGCGCGAGAGGCGCGTGAGCGGGGCGAGCCCGAAGCGCGTGACCGCGCGGCTCAAGAGCGCGACTGCGATGGTGGAAAGCGCGATCAGCACGCCGAGCGCGATGCCGAAGCGCCGCAGCATGCCTTCGGTACGCACGCAATCGCTGCCGACCACGAGCTTCACCTCGGGCCGGTCGCCGCTCGCGGGCACCGTATAGGTCGTCATGATGATGTCGTAGTCGCAGCCGGGCGG
>NZ_DATJWR010000156.1:0-8237 GCF_035501035.1 Paraburkholderia sp. | reverse complement strand
TACGCGGGCGGCGAGAAGGGCTACAGCAACTGGGAGCTTTCCGCCGATCGCGCGAACGCCTCGCGCCGCGAGCTGATCGCGGGCGGCATGGACGAATCGAAGGTGATGCGCGTGCTCGGCCTCGCTTCGACGCAGAACCTGAACAAGGCCGATCCGCTCGACCCGGAGAACCGCCGTATCAGCATCATCGTGCTTAACAAGAAGTCCGAAGACGCGCTGATGCACGACGACTCGACCACCACCACGCTCTCCGACGACGCGGCGGGCTCGGGCAAGAGCCTGCCCGTGCTCTCGCCCGACGCGGCGGCTGGCAAGGCGGCGCCGGTGCGGCTCGCGCCCGATGTGGCGAAGCTGCCCGATGTGCCGAAGGCGCCGGACGTGGCGCCGGCGCTGGGCGTGGTGACGGGAACGACGGGAACAACCGGAACATCGGCGCAATGACAACGAGGAACGGATGATCAGGAACATTCTGGCGATCGACGATTCGGTGTCCATGCGGGAGATCCTGCGTGCGGCGCTCGGTTCGGCCGGCTACGAAGTGACGGTGGCGAGCGACGGCGACGAAGGGCTCGAGCATGCGCTCGCCCAGCGCTTCGACCTCGTGCTCACGGACCTCTACATGCCACGCATGGGCGGCCTGGACCTGATCAAGCGGCTAAGGGCGAATCCTTCGTACCTCGAAACGCCCATCCTCGTGCTGACCACGGAATCGGACGAAGGCTTCAAGGCAGCCGTGCGCGACGCAGGCGCGACCGGCTGGATCGAAAAACCGGTGGACCCCGAACTGCTCGTCGATCTGGCGAGCGCGCTCGGCGAGGCCAACCCATGAGGCGCGGCACACCCGCCAACCCGCCAACTATCGCGGTGAAAGAGCAATGACTCTCGACATCACTCAGTTCTATCAGACGTTTTTCGACGAGGCGGACGAGCTGCTCGCGCAGATGGAGCAGCTCCTCCTGAACCTGAACGTGGGCCGCCCGGATCCCGAGGATCTGGCGGCGATCTTCCGCGCGGCGCATTCGATCAAGGGCGGCGCGGCAACGTTCGGCTTCACGGCGCTGACCGAGACGACCCACATCCTCGAATCGCTGCTCGACCGCGCGCGCAACAACGAGCTCGTGCTGCGCAAGGACATGATCGACACGTTCCTCGAAACGAAGGACGTACTTTCCGACCAGCTCGGCGCCTACCGCGCGAGCGCCGAGCCCGACGCGGCGGCTGCGGCCGCCGTGCGCGCGAAGCTCGAGCGCCTGTATGCGGAAAGCCGCGGCCTGCCCGCGCCCGAAGCCGCACCCGTGCCGCCTCCCGCGCCCGTGCCTGCATTTGCACCTGCGCCGGCTCCCGCTGCCGATTCGGAAGAGGACCTCGAAGCCGCTTTCGAGGCGTACAGCGCCGCAGCGGCCGCCGCGCAGCAGGGCGCGCCCGAGCACGTCGTGAACGAGGCCATGGACGCCGCGGGTTCGCCGGCTGAAGCCAACGGCGCGGCGGGCGGCGAGGGTCCGCATCTGCGCATCACGCTGCGTGCCGTCGACGCGAAGGACCAGGATCTGCTCGTCGAGGAACTCGGCAATCTCGGTCGCATTCTCGGCCAGGTGAAGACCGGCGACGACCTCACGCTGTGGCTCGAAACCGACGTGCCCGCCGACGACATCATCGCCGTGTGCTGCTTCGTGATCGACGAGAAGCAGATCGCGATCGGCCGTGGCGCCGCGCCGCAAGGCGACGCGCAGCCGGCCGCCGGAGCGGCCGCGCCCGAGGCGGCGCCGGCTCCGGCAGCAGCGCCGGCCGTGCACGCTGCAGCGCCGGCGGCCCCGCAAGCCCCGGTCGCGGCCGCGAGCGCCACGACCATGGCCGCTGTGAGCGCGCCGCATGCCGAGCACGAAGCGCCGCGCGCCGCCGCGAGCGCGCCCGCGCATGCCGAAGCCGAACGCAAGGCGCGTCCGGCCGCCGCCGCGGCATCGGCGGAAGGCAGCTCGATTCGTGTGGGCGTGGAGAAGGTCGACCAGCTCATCAACCTCGTGGGCGAGCTCGTCATCACGCAGGCCATGCTGGCGGAAACCACCAGCACGTTCGACCCGGCGCTGCACGACCGCCTCTTCAACGGCATGGCGCAGCTCGAGCGCAACGCGCGCGACCTGCAGGAAGCGGTGATGTCGATCCGCATGATGCCGATGGACTACGTGTTCAGCCGCTTCCCGCGTCTCGTGCGCGATCTCGCGGCGAAGCTCGGCAAGGAAGTGGAGCTCGTCACGTTCGGTCAGGCGACGGAGCTCGACAAGAGCCTCATCGAGCGCATCATCGACCCGCTCACCCACCTCGTGCGCAACTCGCTCGATCACGGCATCGAAACCGTGGAGGCGCGCCGCGCCGCCGGCAAGGACGGCACGGGCCAGCTCGTGCTTTCCGCCGCGCACCACGGCGGCAACATCGTGATCGAAGTGAGCGACGACGGCGCGGGCCTGCGCCGCGACAAGATTCTCGCGAAGGCGATGAAGCAGGGTATGCAGGTGAGCGAATCCATGACCGACGAAGAGGTCTGGAATCTCATCTTCATGCCGGGCTTCTCGACCGCCGAGCAGGTGACCGACGTCTCGGGCCGCGGCGTGGGCATGGACGTGGTCAAGCGCAACATCCAGTCGATGGGCGGCCACGTGGAGATCACCTCGCACGCGGGCAAGGGCACCACCACGCGCATCGTGCTGCCGCTCACGCTGGCGATTCTCGACGGCATGTCGGTGAAGGTCGGCAACGAGATCTTCATCCTGCCGCTGAATTTCGTGATGGAGTCGCTGCAGCCGCGTCACGAAGACATCTACACGGTCACCAACGGCGACCGCGTCGTGCGCGTGCGCGGCGAATACCTGCCGCTCGTCGCGCTCCATGCCGCATTCAACGTGGAGGGCGCGCGCACGGACCCGACCCAGGGCATCGTCACGATCATGGAAACCGAGGGCCGGCGCTTCGCCATGCTGATCGACGAGCTGGTCGGCCAGCAGCAAGTGGTGGTGAAGAACCTCGAAACGAACTATCGCAAGGTGCACGGCATTTCGGCGGCGACCATTCTCGGCGACGGCAGCGTCGCGCTGATCGTCGACGTGGCCGCGCTCAATCGCGAGACACGTGCCACGCATGGCGTGAGCACCAGCGCAAATTCGGGCGCGTTCGCCGAATTCGCGTGAAACGTTGTGAAGTCCGGACGCACTCAATCAATCATCTCCCAACCGTTCAGGGGCTAACGTGGCAGAAGTCCAATCGATTCAAGGCAACGGCGCGCAGGGCGCGGCGCTTGCCAGCGCGCAACGCCGCGACGCGCTGCAGGCCGACGCAGGCGGTCAGGAATTCCTCGTCTTCACGCTCGGCGCGGAAGAGTACGGCATCGACATCCTCAAGGTGCAGGAAATCCGCGGCTACGACAGCGTGACGCGCATCGCGAACGCGCCCGACTTCATCAAGGGCGTCATCAACCTGCGCGGCATCATCGTGCCGATCGTCGACATGCGCATCAAGTTCCATCTGGGGCGCGTCGAGTACGACCACCAGACGGTCGTCATCATCCTGAACGTCGCGCATCGCGTGGTGGGCATGGTGGTGGACGGCGTCTCCGACGTGCTCACGCTGCAGATGGACCAGATCATGCCCGCGCCCGAATTTGGCGCGACGCTCACCACCGAGTACCTCACGGGCCTCGGCACGGTGGACGGCCGCATGCTGATCCTGATGGACATCGAAAAGCTGATGACGAGCCGCGAGATGGCGTTGATCGACGCGCTGGTCTGACGCGCGACGAGAAAGCGCCACGAGAAAAACCGGGGGGGGCGCGAGGCCAGCGTGAGAGAGCGGAAAGCCGCCGCCAGAAGCGGCCAGCCGCCTTTGTCTTGCGCGTGTGCCTGGCGAGGGCCTTGGGCGTGGTTCGCCCGGCCGCAGGACCCTTCCCGTTCGCACAGGACAGGAGCAAACGAGATGCTGCAAAGATGGTCGATCCGCACGACGCTCACGGGCGTCGGGGTCATTCTGGTGGCGCTGACCGTGCTGGTCGGCGCGCTCGGGCTCTATGCGCTCGGTCGCGCGAGCGACGCGCTCGGCACGATGGCGCGCGGCGATCTCGTCGCGATGCATGCGCTCAACGATACTTCGTCGTATCTGCTGCGCTCGCGCGTCGCGGTCGATCGCGCCAGCGAGCTCGCGGCGGCCGGCCAGGCCGACGAAGCGAAGAAGGCGATTGATCGCGCCGACGAATTGCTCGGGAAGTCCAACGAAGCATGGCAGGCCTTCCAGAGCGCGCCCAAGAGCGGCCTCGACCCCGCGATGCTCGATGCGCTCGCCGCCAAACGCGCGGCGTTGATGCAAGACGGCGTTCAGCCCGAATTCGCGGCCCTTCGCGCAAACGATCAAACGGGTTATCACGCTGTGGCCGACACGAAGATCAGCCCGATGTTCGTCGACTACGACAACGTTGCCGCCCCGCTCGCGCAGGCGATGCAGGACGGCGCGCAGGCGCGCCAGGTCACCGCGAACGAGCGCATCGACATGATGCGCGCGGCGATCGGCGCGGTGATCGTGATTGCGCTCGTGCTCGTGGTCGCGATCCGCTTCGCGATGCGCGGCCTCATCGTGCAGCCGCTCGAGGACGCCGTGTCGTGCTTCGAGCGAATCGCCCGCGGCGATCTCTCGCAGCCGGTTCAGGTGTACAGCAACAACGAGATCGGGCGGCTCTTCGGCGGCATCAAGCGCATGCAGGAAAGCCTCGTCGCGCTCGTGAGCGCGGTGCACTCGGGCGCAAGCTCGATCGACGTCGGCGCGCGCGAGATCGCGATGGGCAACACCGACTTGTCGCAGCGTACCGAGCAGCAGGCCGCTTCGCTGCAGGAAACCGCGTCGAGCATGGAGCAGCTCACCGGAACCGTGCGCCAGAACGCCGAGAACGCGCGCCAGGCGAGCCAGCTCGCCGTCAACGCGTCGGACATCGCGACGCGCGGGGGCGAAGTCGTCGGCGAAGTGGTGAACACGATGCAGGACATCGCCGCGAGCTCGGCGAAGATCGTGGACATCATCAGCGTGATCGAAGGCATCGCGTTCCAGACCAACATTCTCGCGCTCAACGCGGCCGTGGAAGCGGCGCGCGCGGGCGAGCAGGGCCGTGGCTTCGCGGTCGTGGCGGGCGAAGTGCGCAGCCTCGCGCAGCGCAGCGCGAGCGCGGCGAAGGAAATCAAGGAGCTCATCAACGACTCGGCGCACAAGGTGCAAAGCGGCTCGCAGCTCGTGGGCCGCGCCGGCGCGACGATGGAAGAGATCCTGCAGGCCGTGCGCCGCGTGACCGACATCATGGGCGAGATCAGCGCCGCCTCCGAGGAGCAGTCGGGCGGCATCGAGCAGGTCAACCGCGCGGTCACGCAAATGGATACCGTCACGCAGCAGAACGCCGCGCTCGTCGAAGAGGCGGCCGCCGCCGCAGCGTCGCTCGAAGAGCAGACGCGCCAGTTGCAGAGCGTGCTCGGCAAGTGGGGCACGGGCGGCGCGCAGATGCGCAGCGCCGCTGCAAGCGTGGGCGCGAGCGCCGCGCGTGGGGCGCCGGCTGTGGCGAGACGCGCGGTGCCGTCTGCGGTGTCTTCTACGGTGCCGGCGAAGGCTACGGTGGCCGCATCGGCAGACACCGCAGCACCACCGGCGGCACATGCGGTAGCTCAAGCGGCATCACAACCGTCAGCAAGACCGGCCGTGAAGCCGGCAGCGAAGCCCGTGGCCAAGGCGGCCGCGGCGGCGCGCGCCGAGTTGCCGGCGAGCCCGGCGGCGGCGTCCAGCGATTCCGACTGGGAAACGTTCTGACCGGCCGAAGCACGAAGAAGCGAAGCACTACGAAGCACTACGAAGCACTGAAAAAGACGGGCAACTGCAATGCACATGAGCGCTACACAACGGCATGACCTGCCGCACGCCGCCCCCGGGGCCGGGCGCGCGGCTCGGGTCGCCCATGCGCCGCACGCATTGCACGCGGGCAGGCGCGGCGCACGGCTCACGTGCTCCGCGGCCTCCCAGGCAGTGGGCGGCGCGCAATGCGAAGGAGCACGAGCATGAAAGCGCTGCGATTTTCGGGCCGCGACGCCGGCGCCCCGGCGCGCAGCGCCGCGCCCGGCGTGACGCCAGGCACGGGTGGCGCGGGTAGCGCGGGTAGCGAGACCAATCGAGATTTCGAGTTCACGTCGGCGGACTTCGAGCGCATTCGTGCGCTCATTCACCGCCGCGCGGGCATCTCGCTTTCCGACCACAAGCGCGACATGGCGTACAGCCGGCTCGCGCGGCGCCTGCGCGCGCTCGGCCTCGAGAGCTTTCGCGACTACCTCGACCAGCTCGAAGCGCGCAACGACCCGAGCGAGTGGGAGGCGTTCACGAACGCGCTCACCACGAACCTCACGGCGTTCTTTCGCGAAGCGCATCACTTCCCGATCCTCGATGCGTTCGTGAAGCGGCGTGCGCAGCCGGTCTCGGTGTGGTGCTCGGCCGCATCGACGGGCGAGGAGCCGTATTCGATCGCGATGACGCTCGTCGAGGCGCTCGGCGAGCGCGGCGCGCGCGAGGCGCGCGTGCTCGCCACCGACCTCGACACCCAGGTGCTCGCCAAGGCCGAAGCCGGCGTCTACGCATTCGACCAGGTGAAGCATCTGTCGCCCGAGCGGCTGAAGCGCTTCTTCTTCAAGGGCACCGGCTCGCATGCGGGGCTCGTGAAGGTGCGCCCGGAGCTGCGCGCGATGATCAAGTTCGAGCAGCTCAACCTCACCGACGCGGACTACGGATTGCGCACGACCTTCGACGCGATCTTCTGCCGCAACGTGATGATCTACTTCGACAAGCCGACCCAGGCGCAGGTGCTCACGCGTTTCGAGCCGCTGATGAAGCCGGACGGCCTGCTCTTCGCGGGCCACTCGGAGAACTTCACTTACGTCACGCAGGCGTTTCGCCTGCGCGGCCAGACCGTGTACGAGCTCGCGCACGGCCGTGGCGAAGGCTCGCCCGCGCCGCGCCGCGCGACCGATTCGATCGGAGTGCCCGCATGAGCACGAGCCTGCCGGTCGCAACCAATCGATACTTCGACGCGCACTTCCAGCGCCCCGGCGTGAAGCTCCTGCCCAACGAGTTCTACACGACGGGCGAGGACATGGTGCTCGTCACCGTGCTCGGCTCGTGTGTGGCCGCGTGTATCCAGGACCGCACGGCCGGCATTGGCGGCATGAACCATTTCATGCTGCCCGATGACGGCGCGGACTCGGCCCATGCGCTCACCGCGGCTTCGGACTCCATGCGCTACGGCGCCTACGCGATGGAAGTGCTGATCAACGAACTCATCAAGGCGGGCGGGCGCCGCGAGCGCTTCGAGGCCAAGGTGTTCGGCGGCGCGGCCGTGCTGGCCGGCATGACGACCATGAACATCGGCGATCGCAACGCCGCGTTCGTGCGCCGCTACCTCGCGACCGAGAACATCCGCATCGTGGCCGAGGACCTGCAGGGCTCGCATCCGCGCAAGGTCGCGTTCCTGCCGCGCACGGGCCAGGTGATGGTGAAGAAGCTGCGCCTCACCCAGGACCCGAGCGTCGCCGAGCGCGAGCAGCAGCTCGCCGCACAGACCGCCGAGGCGCGCGCCGAGCGGCTCGCGCGGGCACGCGCGCGCGTCGAGCTGTTCGGGCTTGGCAGCGCGGCTCGCGCGGGGGCGGGCGCGGCGGCGCAAGCCGCGCCGGCAGGCCAGGCGCCGCAGAGCCCACCATCGCAGCCGCAGCCCGCGCGCGCGCGCATCGAGCTGTTCGGCTCGAGCGCGTCGTCCGTGCTGCGTGCATCCGGTCAAGACAACGCCAGGACAGTAGAGGAGGCGTGAACGCTGTGCAAAAAATCAAGGTTCTCTGCGTCGACGATTCGGCGCTGATCCGCAGTCTGATGACCGAAATCATCAACGCTCAACCCGACATGACGGTCGTCGCGACCGCGCCGGACCCGCTCGTCGCGCGCGAGCTGATCAAGCAGCACAACCCCGACGTGCTCACGCTCGACGTGGAAATGCCGCGCATGGACGGCCTCGACTTCCTCGAGAAGCTCATGCGCCTGCGGCCCATGCCGGTCGTGATGGTGTCGTCGCTGACCGAGCGCGGCAACGAAATCACGCTGCGCGCGCTCGAACTCGGCGCGGTCGACTTCGTGACCAAGCCGAAGGTCGGCATTCGCGACGGCATGCTCGAATACGCGGAAAAGCTCGC
>NZ_DATJWR010000155.1:0-7763 GCF_035501035.1 Paraburkholderia sp. | reverse complement strand
CGAGCATGGGGAGGCGGTGAGCAGTGCGGCCCGGCCCGCGCGCGCAAAATGGGAAAGCGCCGCGTTTCGTCGCGATCCCGCGCGGCCAGGGGGCCTATAGTAAACTTCGAACATGGATATTGTACTGTATGCCCTCACCGTCCTCCTGTACGGCGGTCTGTGCGCCGCCGACTGGCGCGCACTGCGCCGCACCGGCGCCGCACCGCTGCTCGGCAGCGTGCCGCCCATGCCGGTGACGCTCGGCGCGGGCAACGACGCCCCGCGCACGCGGACCTTCGGCCCGGTCTCGCGCTCGCTCCTCTTCGTCGCGCTTGCCGCGCACGGCGTGCTCCTGCACATGACGATCTTCCCCGCCAACGAAATGGTGTTCGGCTTCGCATTCGCGTTGTCGGCCATGTTCTGGCTCGGCGCGGGCATTTACTGGATCGAGAGCTTTTTCTTCGAGCTCGATGGCCTGCGCCTGTTGTTGCTGCCGCTCGCCGCCGTGGCGGCGCTGCTGCCGCTCGTGTTCGGTGGCGTGCGCGTGCTGCCCTACGCGGCGGCGCCCATGTTCAAGCTGCACTTCGTCATCGCCAACGTCGCGTATGGGCTTTTCGCGATCGCCGCACTGCACGCGGTGCTGATGCTCGCCGTCGAGCGCCGCCTGCATGCGCTCAAGGGCGCCGGCTTCCAGCGCAACGCGGGCAACCGTGGCGGCGGCTGGCTTTCGAACTGGATCGAGACGCTGCCGCCGCTGCTCACGATGGAAAAGCTGCTGTTCCGGCTAATCGGAGCGGGCTTCGTGCTGCTCACGGCCACGCTCGTCTCGGGCATCGTCTTCAGTGAGCAGTTGATCGATCGGCCGCTCTCGCTCGATCACAAGACCGTTTTCGCCGTTCTTTCGTGGCTGATGTTCGGTGCGCTGCTCACCGCGCGCAAGCTCTCGGGCTGGCGCGGCCGCGCCGCGCTGCGCTGGGTGATCGCGTCGTTCGTCGCCTTGTTGCTTGCGTATGTGGGCAGCCGTTTCGTCCTGGAGGTGCTGTTGCACCGTCCTGTGGTTTGACGAGGTCTGAAAAGCGCGTTCCAATGAGACAGATTCTTCTCCTCGTCCTGCTGTTCGTGGTCGGACAGTGGTTCGTCAAGGCACTGCGCCGCGCGCACGGCGCGCACACGCAGCCGGGGCAGAGCGCCCCGCGCGGCGCCAACGGTGGCGCGAGTGCGAGCGGCAAGGGTGCGCTTCCCGAGCCGATGGTGCGCTGCGCGCAGTGCGGCGTGCATGCGCCGCGCAGTGAGTCGGTGAATGTCGGCGTGCATTCGTTTTGCAGCGCGGAGCACGCGCGCGCTTACGACGCTCGCACGACAAGCCAGGATCGTCCCGCACGATGAGCGCTGCTCGATCGCCGGAAATGCCCGCGTACGAGGTCGACGCGCAGGGCTGGGTGCCGGGCGCGCGCCAGTTGCCGTCGCCGAACTTCGAGGCACGCCCGCAAGGCGCCGTGCCGACGCTCATCGTCGTCCACAACATCAGCTTGCCGCCCAATGTGTTCGGCGGTCCCGAGATCGCCGATCTCTTCCTCAATCGCCTCGACTGCGACGCGCATCCGTACTTCGATGCGAACCTGCGCGGCGTGCGCGTCTCGGCGCACTTCGTCATCCATCGCGACGGCGCGCTCGAGCAGTTCGTCTCATGCGACGAGCGGGCGTGGCACGCGGGCGCGTCGAGCTTCTTCGGGCGCGAGCGCTGCAACGACTTCGCCATTGGCATCGAGCTGGAGGGCAGCGACACGACCGCCTTCGAGCCGCCGCAGTACACGACGCTCGCGGCCCTCGTGAATGCACTCGTCGAGCACTATCCAATCGAGGCGCTGGCTGGTCATTCGGACATCGCGCCCGGTCGCAAGACCGATCCCGGTCCGCATTTCGACTGGGCGCGTTTGCAGCGCGACACCCAGCTCACCGATGACCGCTTCCCCTATATCCAGGGAAGCGACGCGCAAAACGCGACGCCGTGACGCGTTCGAACCACCGCTAAGCCCTCGCCGGCTGCACACGAAATAAGCAAGCTTCGCGCGCAAACGCCGGGTGTTTACGCTCTCCTCGCAGACCACTCGAAGGGGCATTGGCCGGCGAAGCCCGCGCCGCTTGGCTTGCAGCCTTGTCAAGATAGGACCGGCAAAAAAAGGCGTTTGACCGCTTCGTGTCTTCCACTATACTTTGTACCCGAAACAAGGCTTCACACCATATGTTGTGTTGTGCCGCGGCACCCTGCTCCACGAGCCTGGTGCCGCGCGCGTTAGCGGCATAGGAAAAAAAGAAACTTTGTGCGGTGCCGTCGGCCGAGAGAACCGGCGCACCGGCTGTAATCGAGAGAGAAGGTACAGCCAATGATCGCGACATCCGTGATGAAGACCGCACCAGTTCGTGTTTCATCTGCCTTGTCGCATCCGGCAGCCTCGCCAGGCTGGCTTTTTTTCTCCGACCGATCGAGCGTGCACACGGGGGCACGGCGTCGGCGTCCGAATTAATCCGCGAACTCTCTTCGCACCTTTCCAGGACCACAGGAGCTTTGCACATGCAAACGACCGATAACGTCTCGACCCGGTATGAAAGCGCGAGCGCCGCGCACACGCTGGGGGGCCAACCGCAGGACGGCCAGACGAGCGCGCAGCAGTTCGCCGACCACAAGGTGATTCGCCGCAACGGTAGCGTGGTGTCGTTCGAGCCTTCGAAGATCGCGATCGCGATGACGAAGGCTTTCCTCGCCGTGAACGGCGGCCAGGGCGCGGCTTCGGCGCGCGTTCGCGAACTCGTCGAGCAACTCACGCAGAACGTCGTGCGTGCACTCGTGCGCAGCCGTCCGAACGGCGGTACGTTCCATATCGAAGACATCCAGGATCAGGTCGAACTCGCGCTCATGCGAGGCGGCGAGCACAACGTCGCGCGCGCCTACGTGCTCTATCGCGAGAAGCGCAACCAGGAGCGCGCGCAAGCGCCGGAAACGGCAGCACCCGCAGCGCCCGGCATCAACGTCACGGACAACGGCGTGACGCGCCCGCTCGACATGAACGCCCTGCGCGCGCTGATCGTCTCGGCGTGCGACGGTCTTGGCGATGCGGTCAACGCGGACCCGATCGTCTCGGAAACGGTGAAGAACCTCTACGACGGCGTGCCGATGACCCAGGTCTACGACTCGGCCATCCTCGCGGCGCGCACGATGATCGAGAAGGACCCGGCGTACAGCCAGGTCACGTCCCGCCTCCTGCTGCACACGATCCGTCGCGAAATTCTCGAAGAGGAAGTGACGCAAGCCGAAATGGGCATGCGCTACGCCGACTACTTCCCGCAGTTCATCAAGCGCGGCGTGGAAGCCGGCCTGCTCGACGACAAGCTCCAGCAGTTCGACCTCAAGCGACTGGGCAACGCGCTCGACGCGAACCGCGACCTGCAGTTCGGCTACCTCGGCCTGCAAACGCTCTACGACCGCTACTTCCTGCACGTGCACGGCACGCGCATCGAGATGCCGCAGGCGTTCTTCATGCGCGTCTCGATGGGCCTCGCGCTCAACGAAATCGACCGTGAAGCGCGTGCGATCGAGTTCTACAACGTGCTCTCGTCGTTCGACTTCATGTCGTCGACGCCCACGCTGTTCAACTCGGGCACGCACCGCTCGCAGCTCTCCTCGTGCTACCTGACGACGGTGGCCGACGACCTCGACGGCATCTACGAAGCGCTCAAGGACAACGCGCTGCTCTCGAAGTTCGCAGGCGGCCTCGGCAACGACTGGACGCGCGTGCGCGCGCTCGGCTCGCACATCAAGGGCACCAACGGCAAGTCGCAGGGCGTGGTGCCGTTCCTGAAGGTCGTGAACGACACCGCCGTCGCCGTGAACCAGGGCGGCAAGCGCAAGGGCGCGGTGTGCGCGTACCTCGAATCGTGGCACCTCGACATCGAGGAGTTCCTCGAGCTGCGCAAGAACACCGGTGACGACCGCCGCCGCACCCACGACATGAACACGGCGAACTGGATTCCCGACCTGTTCATGAAGCGCGTGATGGAAGGCGCCGACTGGACGCTGTTCTCGCCCTCGACCTGCCCGGACCTGCACGACAAGTTTGGCATCGAGTTCGAACAGGCTTACACGGCTTACGAAGAGAAGGTCGCGCGCGGCGAGATCAAGCTCTTCAAGAAGATTCCGGCGCAGCAACTGTGGCGCAAGATGCTCGGCATGCTGTTCGAGACGGGCCATCCGTGGATCACGTTCAAGGATCCGTGCAACATCCGCTCGCCGCAGCAGCACGTGGGCGTCGTCCACTCGTCGAACCTGTGCACGGAAATCACGCTGAACACCAGCGACAGCGAAATCGCCGTGTGTAACCTCGGCTCGGTGAACCTCGCCGCGCACATGGCCAAGCAGGCCGACGGCACGTACGCGCTCGACCACGACAAGCTCAAGCGCACGATCAGCGTGGCGATGCGCATGCTCGACAACGTCATCGACATCAACTACTACGCTGTGTCGAAGGCGCGCAACTCGAACCTGAAGCACCGTCCGGTGGGCATGGGCATCATGGCGTTCCAGGACTGCCTGCACTTGCTGCGCACGCCGTTTGCTTCGCAAGAGGCCGTGGAGTTCGCCGACCGCTCGATGGAAGCTGTCTGCTACTACGCGTACTGGGCGTCGACGGAACTGGCAGCCGAGCGCGGCCGCTACTCGACCTACCGTGGCTCGCTGTGGGATCGCGGCATCCTCCCGCAGGACACGCTCAAGCTGCTCGCCGAGCAGCGGGGCGGCTACGTGGAAGTCGACACGAGCGAGACGATGGACTGGGCATCGCTGCGCTCGCGCATCTCGACGCACGGCATGCGCAATTCGAACTGCATCGCGATCGCACCGACCGCGACCATCTCGAACATCATCGGCGTGTCGCCCTGCATCGAACCGACGTTCCAGAACCTCTATGTGAAGTCGAACCTCTCGGGCGAATTCACGGTGGTCAACGACTACCTCGTGCGTGACCTGAAGGCGCGCGGCCTGTGGGACGAAGTCATGGTCGCCGACCTGAAGTACTTCGACGGCATGCTCTCGCGCATCGACCGCGTGCCGGCCGACCTGCGCGCCGTGTATGCGACGGCATTCGAAGTCGACCCGACGTGGCTCGTCGAAGCGGCTTCGCGTCGCCAGAAGTGGATCGACCAGGCGCAGTCGCTGAACATCTTCATGGCGGGTGCATCGGGCAAGAAGCTCGACGAGATCTACAAGCTCGCCTGGGTCCGCGGCCTGAAGACGACCTACTACCTGCGCACGATGGCAGCCACGCACGTCGAGAAGTCGACCGTCGCACACGGCGCGCTCAATGCAGTGCCGACGAACGGTGAAGGCGGCGGCAATGCCGGCGGCGCGTTCGGTGGCGCATCGGGTGGTGCCGCGGGTGGTGCATTCGGTGGCGCGGGTTCGACCACGCTGCACTCGGCACCTGCGGCGCAAGCGGCGATCGAAGCTGCACCGGAAGCGGAAGGTCCGGTGTGCATGATGCGTCCGGGCGACCCCGGCTTCGAAGAGTGCGAGGCTTGCCAGTAAGACCGGCGGCGCATGATGCTCGCGGTGCAACGCCGCGCGCATCATGCGAGGACCGAAGCAGCATCCGTAGTGAACAGTAGTAGAGAGATGTAACAACGAAGCAGGCAGGCGCGCGCAATGCGCGCCGCACGACTCTCCCGGCAACTCGCGCTACGCGTGTTGCAGTGCGCGTTACAGGCATCAGGAAGGAATCCCTGGAGTTTCGCGCAGGGACAAGACTCAGGCCGCGCGAGCCGAAGCGCCGCGCGCGGCAAGCAGTGAGCGGCGAGTGAAAGCGCACTCGCAGCGCGAGCGAAAAGCGCGCGGCGAACACCGTCATTCACACACGCTCTCGATGTTGCGTAGACCTTCGAATCGCATCGCACGCGCGATGTCAGCATGACGAAGATGCGCTGCTTGCGCAGTGCTCGCGCGATGCAATCGACACGATGCGATAACAAAGTGTTGTATCGAGGTCGCAACGCGAATCGAAAACAGGATTTTTCGTGTGCGAACCCTTTTATCGCTCACGAAAAGATGGTACAAACCGATCTAAATTGATGGTGACATTTATGCTCAACTGGGATGACGAGATCACGGCCGTAACTCCGTCGAGCGGTGCGCAGCAAAACGCAATGCGCAACCCCGCGGGTCAGGCTGTCCAGGCTGCCGATGTGCAGTTTGGTCTGCGTTCCGTTCCTCCGGTTTCCTCGGCGACCAACATCTTCTCCAGCGACTTCGCCGTTGCACCGCCGCCGCAAGCACCGGTCTCGACCGAAGCCCGCGTGAATGTCGCCGACAAGCGCATCATCAACGGCCAGACCGACGTGAATCAGTTGGTCCCGTTCAAGTACAAGTGGGCCTGGGAGAAGTATCTGTCCGGCTGCGCGAACCACTGGATGCCGCAGGAAATCAACATGTCCCGCGACATCGCCCTGTGGAAGGACCCAAATGGGCTGACCGAGGACGAGCGCCGCATCGTCAAGCGCAACCTCGGCTTCTTCGTGACCGCCGACTCCCTCGCCGCGAACAACATCGTGCTCGGCACCTACCGGCACATCACGGCGCCCGAATGCCGCCAGTTCCTGCTGCGCCAGGCGTTCGAGGAGGCGATCCACACGCACGCCTACCAGTACATCGTCGAGTCGCTGGGTCTGGACGAGGGAGAGATCTTCAACGCGTACCACGAGGTCAAGTCGATCCGCGACAAGGACGAGTTCCTGATCCCGTTCATCCATACGCTGACGGATCCGTCGTTCAAGACCGGCACGCTCGAAGCCGACCAGAAGCTGCTCAAGTCGCTCATCGTGTTCGCCTGCATCATGGAAGGCCTGTTCTTCTATGTGGGCTTCACGCAGATCCTGGCGCTCGGTCGCCAGAACAAGATGACCGGCGCCGCGGAACAGTATCAATACATCCTGCGCGACGAGTCCATGCACTGCAACTTCGGCATCGACCTCATCAATCAGATCAAGCTCGAGAACCCGCACCTGTGGACCCCGGCGTTCCGTGCAGAGCTCGTCGAACTGTTCAAGCATGCGGTCGATCTCGAGTACCGCTACGCGGAAGACACCATGCCGCGTGGCGTACTGGGTCTGAACGCATCGATGTTCAAGAGCTATCTGCGCTTCATCTGCAACCGTCGCTGCCAGCAGATCGGTCTCGATCAGCTGTACCCGAACGAAGAGAATCCGTTCCCGTGGATGAGCGAGATGATCGACTTGAAGAAGGAACGCAACTTCTTCGAGACGCGCGTGATCGAATATCAGACGGGCGGTGCGCTGTCCTGGGAATAACCCAGGCGCACTGCGGTGCAAGTCTTTTGGGGTTGCCGGAGGCGGCATGCGAGCCGCCTCGACCGGCATGACGACTAGGAGCAGGAACGCCTGATGCAAAGCGTGCCCGGAGCCGAGCAGGCTCACCGACATGACAGGCACTTTGCGAACCCTTCAGTGGGATGGGCAAACTTCCCCCCGGAAAAGGGCGCGGGCCCCGCGAGTTGTGTGGCCGGCGTCTTCAACGAACGTTGCCCGGTGTCGGTAGCCGACGCCGGGATGACTCGGCGCGCTGTGCCTCGTGGCACGGCGCGCCTTACCGCATTCATTAGCGTAAGCGCGCGGGACCAGCGTACGCCGATGAATAGCCCGCTTCGCAGTGTGCGCCGTGAGAAGCGCTCGCGGGAAGCGGGTTTTGACGAAGGGTGTAGTTTGAACTGACTCTCATCTGA
>NZ_DATJWR010000154.1:0-25325 GCF_035501035.1 Paraburkholderia sp. | reverse complement strand
GGCCGCTGGCGTGGGTCTGGAGAAGTACCTCGACATTCGCATGGACGCCGCCGACAAGGCGGTCGGCCTCGAAGGCGGCACGCCGCGCACGATCGAAGGCCCGCTGTATGTTGCGGGCGCACCGGTGCGCGAGGGCGTGTCCCGCATCGACATCAATCCGGACGCGGATGCGGGCCCGCTCATCATTCACGGCAAGGTCACCGACATGGCAGGCAAACCTGTCGCGGGTGCGCTGGTTGAATGCTGGCATGCGAATTCGAAGGGCTTCTATTCGCACTTCGACCCGACCGGCGCACAGAGCGAGTTCAACCTGCGCGGCGCGGTTCGCACGGGTGCCGACGGCAAGTACGAATTCCGCACGCTGATGCCGGTGGGCTACGGCTGCCCGCCGCAGGGCGCCACGCAGCAGTTGCTGAACGGGCTCGGCCGCCACGGCAACCGTCCGGCTCACGTGCACTTCTTCGTCACGTCCGGGAACACCCGCAAGCTCACCACGCAGTTCAACATCGAAGGCGACCCGCTGATCTGGGACGACTTCGCCTATGCCACGCGTGAGGAACTGATTCCGCCGGTGGTCGAAAAGACCGGCGGGACGGCGCTGGGCCTGAAGGCCGATGCGTACAAGGACATCGAGTTCAACCTCACGTTGACGCCGCTCGTCCTGGGTAAGGACAACCAGGTCGTCCAACGCCTGCGCGCTTCGGCCACGGCGTAATCGCCCGACAAGGCGGCCGCGCGGCAACGGATACCCCACATCGTTGGACGGTTCATCCGAACCGATGGGGTTCCGGCCGCGCGTACGCATAGCCAGTCGAAAACAGCGCCAGTGGTGTGACGGTCACGGCAGAACCGTCCTGGCGGCTGTGCGCGCAAAGGTGCCGCCGATCACGCTGCCAGGTGAAACACGCTCACCGCCCTTTCTAGCAGCGCGGCCTGGTCCTGCATGGACTGCGCGGCCGCCGAAGCCTGCTCCACGAGTGCCGCGTTCTGCTGCGTCGCTTCGTCGATCTGGCTGATTGCCCGGTTGACCTGCTCGATACCCATCGTCTGCTCGTGGGTCGCCGCCGAGATCTCGGCCATGATGCCCGTCACACGCTCCACGCTCGTGACGATCTCCGACATCGTCGATCCGGCGCGCGCGACCAGTTCGGTGCCCGCGTCGACTTTAGCGACCGAGTCGTCGATCAACGCCTTGATCTCCTTGGCCGCCGAAGCGGACCGCTGTGCAAGGCTGCGCACCTCTGAGGCGACCACGGCGAAGCCTCGGCCCTGCTCGCCGGCACGCGCCGCCTCGACAGCCGCGTTCAGCGCGAGGATGTTGGTCTGGAACGCGATACCGTCGATCACGCCGATAATATCGACGACCTTGCGCGACGACTCGTTGATGGAGTTCATGGTGTCCACCACTTCGGAGACCACCGCGCCCCCTCTGCCTGCCGCCTCCGAAGCCGCCGTTGCCAGGTCGTTCGCGTGCTGCGCGTTCGACGCGCTCTGCTGGACCGTCGACGTGAGCTCTTCCATGGACGCCGCGGTCTCCTGCAGGGACGCGGCCTGCTGCTCCGTGCGCGACGACAGGTCGATATTGCCCGCGGCGATCTGCTTCGAAGCCGTGCTAACGGACGCGGTCGACGTGAGCACGGTGCCGATCACACCGGTGAGGCTTTCCTGCATGCGCTTTGCTGCCGAAGCGAGCATGCCGATTTCATTGTCGCCGTGCTCGCCCAGGCGCGCGGTGAGGTCGCCGCGCGCAACGCGGTCCAGATGTTCGCCGAGGTGCTTGAGCGGTTGCTGCACAACGCGAGACAGCGCTTTGCGCACGACTATCGCGACCAGCACGATGAGACCGAGGAATATCGCCAGCACGGTTTCGAGAAACGAGGTCGTGCTATTCGCGGCGTCCTTCGCCGCGTCTGCGCGCGCGGTCGAGCGCTTCACGAACTTGTCCATCTCGTTGTTGAACGTACGCGAAGCTTCGATGCTTTCGATCGCGCTGATGTGATTGAAAGCCGCCAGGTCATTGGCAGCGAGCGCCTTCTGTTCGCTCCTTACGCTTTCGTTCAGCGCGTTGTACGTCTGCACGAGACGGCGCGCGAGGTCCTGGTCCTCCGGGTCGGCGCGCTGAATCTGCGCAAACGCGTTGATCTGTGCCTGCCCCTGCTCGAGGCGTGCGTCGACGGTCTGCGTCAGGTCCTTCGCCACATCGGCCCGGCCGATCTCGGCAGCGCTCTGCGCCGCCGAGATCGACACGCGGGCGCGCTGCGTGTCGGCGAACGCTTCCGTGACTTCGGTCACCTCGACGGTCGCCTGGCTCATCGCTTCGACGGATCCGGCCGTGTCGCGCACCCCCTTGAGCGCCACGAGATTGCCTATGCCAATGATGACAATCAGCAGCGCCAGCACTGCAGTCAAGGTGGTACTGATCCTGAATCTGCCCACTTCGCCCCTCCAAAGTCAGATTGTTGTCTGTGTTGCGGCAGTTGGGCGTTCTGGTAACACCACTCGTAGCCGTCTACCGGCTTATCGGCATGAAACCAGGGCACTTGAGGATCATTTTGGGGGGACGAGCCCGAGCAGAGAGGCACACACTGGCGCGCGAGATTCTGTAAGTTCTGCGAAGGGGAACTGTATGCAACGTCATGTGGCCTGTATGAGGCCCTGCGGAAGGTCTAACTTTCGCGCCGGTAACACAAGCCCGCGGCAGTGACGGGCCGCGTCATCCATTGCGAAAAATGAAGCTATAGGCACTCAGCGCCGGAGCGCCGCCAAGATGCGCGTAGAGCACCTTGGATCCGGGCTCGAATTCGCCGCGGCGTACCTTGTCGATCATCCCATGCATCGACTTGCCTTCGTAGACCGGATCGGTGAGCACGCCTTCGAGCCTCGCACACAGGCGAATAGCCTCGAGCGTGCCTTCGTTCGGCAAGCCATACTCGGGGCCGCCGTAGCGCGTGTCGAGCACGACATCCTGCTCGCCAATCGCGCGCCCGAGGTCGACCAGCTCAGCCGTGTGGCGCGCGATCCGCGTGATCTGCGCGCGGGTCTTTTCCGGTGTCGCCGATGCATCGATGCCGATCACGCGATCCGCTCTCCCGTCGGCGGCGAAGCCCACCACCATCCCCGCCTGCGTGCTGCCAGTCACGGAACACACGACCACATAGTCGAACTTGAATCCGAGCTGTGCTTCCTGCTGCCGCACTTCCTCGGCGAAGCCAACGAAACCGAGGCCGCCCAGCGGATGTTCCGAGCACCCCGCCGGGATCGGATAAGGCTTGCCTCCCGCCTTGCGCACGCTTTCGAGCGCCTCCTCCCAGCTCGGGCGGATCCCGATGTCGAAACCGTCCGGCACGAGCCGCACGTCGGCGCCCATGATGCGCGAGAGCTCGATATTGCCGACGCGGTCATAGACAGCGTCGGCATAATTTACCCAGTTCTCCTGAACGAGCACGCACTTCATCCCGAGATGCGCGGCCACTGCCGCAACCTGGCGCGTCTGGTTCGACTGGATGCCGCCGATCGACACGAGCGTGTCGCAGCCTTGTGCCAAGGCTTCGGGAATCAGGTATTCGAGCTTGCGAGTCTTGTTGCCACCGAACGCAAGTCCGCTGTTGCAGTCCTCGCGTTTTGCATATAGCTCGACCTTGCCGCCCAGGTGCTCGCTCAGGCGTTTTAGCGGCTGCACGGGCGTCGGCCCGAATGTCAGCGGATAACGGGAAAAGCGTTGAAGGTCCATCGATTGGCTCCGTGGGGATGAACTCGCGGGTGGGACCGGCTTCGTTCGATGCGTGCCGCCGGCTTGCATTCCGATGGAAAAATGATAGGCGGGACCGTCAGAAATGAGCTTGCGAAATAAGTAGAATCTGCCTACGTTAATATCGATCCGTGCTTCCAATGGGCATCTTTAGTTCGTGATTCTGGAGCGATACGCAATGAAATTAACGAGGAAATCTGCCGCCTCACCGCAGGCAGCGCCCACGCTGGATCGCATCGATCGCGCGATTCTTCGGCATCTTCAGCAGGACGCGTCGATCTCGAACGTGAGTCTCGCCGCGAAAGTGAAGCTGAGCGCGCCGGCGTGCCTGCGGCGCGTCGAACGACTGAAGGAGACGGGGTTGATCCGCAGCGTCGTCGCGCTACTGGACGCGAAGACGCTCGGCGCGGGCATGCTGGTCGTAATCGGCTTCGTGCTCGACCGCTCGACGCCCGAGACGTTCGCCGCATTCGAGAAGGCCGCGCAGAAGGTGTCCGGCTGCATGGAGTGCCACGTCGTGACGGGCGAATTCGACTACTTCATGCTCCTGCGCACGCGCGACAACGACAGCTTCAACCGGCTTCACGCCGAGCAGTTGCTATATCTGCCGGGCGTGCGGCAGGTTCGGAGCTTCATCGTCCTGAAGGAGATTCTGTCGACGCACGCGTTGCCCTTGTGACGCGGCAGGCTCGACCAGCCCCGGTCGCATACCCAACCGCAAAGCGAGCGGCATCGCACAGTCATGTAATGCCCATGCATGACAGTCGCCATGCCGAACGTTACGTCAAGGCGTATTAATCAGGCATCCTCATCGATGGAAAGCGCCTTGAGCCGGCGGTAAAGGGTGCGCTCGCTCATCCCGAGCTGGGCAGCCAGCTCGCTTCGCTTGCCGCGAAATTGCGCTGCGATCTTCACGAACGCTTCGTCCGTGAGCTTGCGGGGCAACGCATAGCCCGACGCGGACACGTCCTCAACGAGGGCCGCAGTCTTCGTCCTGAGCGCATCCGGCAACTGCTCGGGCCGGATCACGCCGTTGTCCGCCAGGAGGCTCGCGCGTTCGAGCACGTTGCGCAGCTCGCGAATGTTGCCCGGCCAGTGCCAGGCGCGCAACAACTCGAGCGCGTCCGCCGAAATCGAGGGCTTGCGCAATGGGCCGTGCTTCGCCGAAGCCATGCGCTGCAGGATCGAGTCCGCGAGAAGCGGGATATCGTCGAGACGCTCCCGCACGGCAGGCAGATGAATGGGAAATGCGCTGATCCGGAAGTAGAGATCGGAGCGGAACTGTTGCGCCGCGATCATTTGCTCGAGTGGCTTGTGCGTGGCGGCAACGAGCCGGAAGTCGGCGCGCTGGGTTTCGGTGCTGCCGACACGGCGGAAGGTGCCCGTTTCGATCAGCCGCAACAGCTTCACCTGCATCGACAATGGTACGTCGCCAATCTCGTCGAGAAACAAGGTGCCGCCCTGCGCGGTTTCGACCAGCCCCTGCTTGCGGCTCGTGGCGCCAGTGAACGCGCCCTTTTCGAATCCGAACAGCTCGCTTTCGAACAGCGTTTCCGTGATGCCCGAGCAGTCGACCACGACGAACGGCCGTTGTGCCCGCTCGCTCGCCTCGTGAAGCGCGTGCGCGAACAACTCCTTGCCCGTTCCGGATTCGCCGAGCAGCAAGACCGGCAGCATCGAGGGCGCGACGCGCTGCAACGCGGAAATCGCCTTGTTGAATGCCGGCGCGCGGCCGACCAGGCCTTCGGCGCTCGGCTTGGCCGATGCCCCGCGCACGGTCGCGAGGCGCTCGACATACGCGACGATCTCCGACTTCGCATCGAAGATCGGCCGCAACTCGACGTCGACATGCTCGGGCCCACGCGGTGTGTGATGGATATGGAGTACGCGGTCCGCGCTGCGCACCTCCGCTGCGCGTCTCATCGGGCAGTGCTCGCCCGCCTGATCGCAGGGCACGTCGTAGTGGTGCGACACCTGGTAGCACTTGCGACCGACATGAGCCTGCCCCTCCACCCCGAACTGGCGTTGGTATGCCCTATTGGCCGCGAGTATCTGGTAGTGCGGATCGAGCACGATGGATGGCTGCGGGTCGTACTCCAGATAGGACACGAGCGCGCCGAGGTCGGGCGCGCTGGCGGGCAACGCCGAGGGCAACCTCGAAGGCGAGGTCGGATGTTTCGGCGGCAAGTCGGGCGATGTCATGGCGTATCTTCCTTCGGGGTTGCCGCACTATACCTCGCGACTGCCATTTCTGCCACGGGACTGCCATATGGCAGCTTTCATGACGCTCGTGTCACACGCTTTGCGTGGCGCGCGGTGATCGTCTGGTCGCCCTCTGAAGAAAATACCCCTAAAAATTAGTCATTTAGCAAACTCACCCCATTTTTTAGCGCTGCTGGCACGGTATTTGTCTGTACTTGTGGGAAGGACCTGGGAACAGGTTCTGCCAGACATGAAAATAATGGTGAGGAACAACGCAATGAGTACCTGCAAGTTTGTCGTCGAGGGCTTTTTCGACCCTGCCACCTGGACGGTCAGCTACCTGCTGCTGGACCCCGCAACGAATGACTGCGCGCTGATCGACTCCGTGCTCGACTACGACCCGAAGTCGGGACGCACCAGCACCACGACGGCCGACCGACTCGCTGCGCGGGTCGAGGCACTGGGCGCGCGCGTGCAGTGGCTGCTCGAAACCCATGTCCACGCCGATCACCTTTCCGCCGCGCCCTACCTTCAGGCGAAGCTTGGCGGCCGCACTGCGATCGGCGAAGACGTGAGGCGCGTCCAGACGGTATTCGGCAAGCTCTTCCATGCCGGAGCGGACTTCCGCGCCGACGGCTCGCAGTTCGGTCGCCTGTTCGCCGATGGGGAAGTGTTCCAGGTGGGCGAACTGGAAGTGCGCGTGATGCACACACCGGGCCACACGCCTGCGTGTGTGACCTATGTGGTCAGCGACGGCACGCACCAGGCCGCTTTCGTCGGCGACACGCTGTTCATGCCCGACTACGGAACCGCGCGCTGCGACTTCCCGGGCGGCGACGCGTCGACGCTCTACCGGTCGATCCGGCGGGTCCTCAGCCTGCCGCCCGAGACCCGTCTATACATGTGCCACGACTACCAGCCGGGCGGCCGCCCCGTGCAATTCGAAAGCACCGTGGCCGCACAGCGCGAAGCCAACGTGCACGTGCACGACGGCATCGACGAGGCATCGTTCATCGCCATGCGCACGGCCCGCGACGCCACGCTCGACATGCCCGTCCTCATCCTGCCTTCGGTGCAGGTGAACATGCGCGCGGGGCACCTGCCGGAGCCGGAGAGCAATGGCCTCTCTTACATCAAGATCCCGGTCAACGCCCTTTGAGCCGTGCAACGGCCAATTTCTGAAATTCGAGAAAAACATGGAAATCAAGAAGCTCACGGAGACGTTTGCAGTTTCCCCGCAAATTCGCACTGCCGATTTGCCCGCGCTGCGCGAGATGGGCATCCGCACAATCATCTGCAATCGCCCCGACGGCGAAGGAGCGGACCAGCCCACGTTCATCGAAATCGAGCAGGCAGCACGAGCGCTCGGCATCGAAACCCATTACCTTCCCGTTGAGTCGGGCAAGGTAAGCGATCAGGATGCCGAACGATTTCGCGGCTATCTGGAAACGGTGCCCCGCCCCCTGCTCGCTTACTGCCGTAGCGGAATGCGCTCGGCGACCTTGTGGGCGCTGGCCAACGCGCCGACCATGTCGCTCGTCGACATTCTGGCCGCAGGCAAGCGCGCCGGGCTCGACTTCAGCGGGCTGCCGCGCCGCATCGGCACGCCGCATGCCTCCTCCGAAGATCAGCACGATGTCGTGATCATCGGCGCCGGCGCCGCGGGTGTCGCGACCGCGTCGAGCCTGCTCGCCCGCGCACCCAATCTGGACATCGCGATCATCGATCCCGCCGACGTGCACTACTACCAGCCCGGCTGGACGATGGTGGGTGCCGGGGTATTCCACGCCGAAACGACGGCGCGTCCCATGGGCAGCGTCCTCCCGCGCAAGGTGCGCTGGATCAAGGCCGCCGTGGCCGCGTTCGAGCCCGCCGCAAACGCGGTGATACTCGAAGGCTGCCGGGTCGTGAAATACCGTCAGCTCGTTGTCTGTCCGGGTCTGAAGCTGGACTGGAATGCCATCGAAGGACTGCCGCAGACGCTGGGCCGCAATGGCGTGACCTCCAATTACCGCTACGACCTGGCGCCATACACATGGGAACTGGTGCAGCAGTTCAAGGGCGGCCGCGCGCTCTTCACGCAGCCTCCCATGCCCATCAAATGTGCAGGCGCCCCCCAGAAGGCCATGTATCTGTCTTCCGATCACTGGCGTCGCACCGGGCGTCTCGGCCAGATCGACGTCGAATTTTTCAACGCCGGCGCGGCGCTCTTCGGCGTGGCCGACTATGTGCCCGCACTGATGAAGTACGTCGAGTCCTATGGCATCAACCTCAACTTCGGCTTCAACCTGACCGCCGTCGACGGCGAAGCCAGAAAGGCGATCTTCACGCGCGCGCTGCCCGGCGGCGGCAGCGAAACATTCGAAACCGGCTTCGACATGCTCCATGTCGTGCCTCCGCAGAAGGCGCCCGATTTCATCCGCGTCAGCCCGCTGGCCGACGCTGGCGGCTGGGTCGACGTCGATCCGAACAGCTTGCGGCACAAGGCCTACGAAAACATCTTCGGCCTTGGCGACGCGACCAATACGTCGAACGCAAAGACCGCCGCCGCGGCGCGCAAGCAGGCGCCGGTCGTTGCGCACAACGTGCTTGCCGCACTGGGCATGAGAAGCGGAGCGGCGACGTATGACGGCTACGGTTCGTGCCCGCTCACGGTCGAACGCGGAAAGATCGTACTCGCGGAATTTCTCTACGGCGGCAAGGTTGCACCGACCCTCCCCACATGGATCATCGACGGCAAAAATCCCTCGCGGCTTGCCTGGCTGCTCAAGGAACGCATCCTGCCGCCGCTCTACTGGCGAGGCATGCTCAAGGGCCGCGAATGGTTCGTGCAACCCCAGATGGCCGACTGATAATCGCCCCCTTGCCGTCACTCGAGGTAATCGATGTTGATCTCGCTTTTACTCGGCGCTGGAGTCGGCGCCATTCTCGGACTCACGGGAGCGGGCGGAGGCATATTGGCCGTGCCCGCACTCGTGTTCGGGATGGGCTGGCCCATGCAGCAGGCAACGCCAGTCGCACTCGTCGCCGTTGCAGGCAGCGCGGCAGTGGGCGCGCTCGAGGCGTTCCGCAAGCGCCTCGTGCGCTATCGCGCCGCACTCTTCATGGCGGCGGCCGGCGTGCCGGCCACGGCGGTTGGCGCACGCCTTGCGCGCGCGCTGCCGCAGCGGCTTCTGCTCGTCCTGTTTGCTGCCGTGATGCTGTTCGTCGCCGTGAGGCTCCTGCGGCAGACGCTCAAGCGCAATAAGGCTACTCAGACGGATTCGCCGCTGTGCGTGGCGCACATCGATCCGGCGACTGGCCGCTTCGACTGGACATGGCGCACTGCCGTCGCACTCGGGGCGACCGGCTCGTTGACGGGGCTGATGACAGGCCTGCTAGGCGTGGGCGGCGGCTTCGTCATCGTTCCCATGATGCGCAAGCTCACGGACGTGTCCATGCACGGCATTGTGGCGACCTCTCTCATGGTGATCGCCCTGGTGGGCAGCGGCGGCGTACTGGCGACGGCCCTGCACGGCGCGGCATTTCCGTTCGACGTCGCCTTGTGGTTCAGCGTTGCCACCGCCGCCGGCATGCTCAGCGGTCGTATTGCCTCCCATCGTCTGGCCGCACATCACGTGCAACTTGGCTTTGCCGTCATTCTGGTGTGTGTCGCCGTTGGGCTGACGATCAAGGCGCTCTTTGCGTGAACGTTCGTGGCGGCGCGCAGCCAGCGCGCCGCGTACCGTCGATCCCTCCGCCCACCCTCACGCCACGCGCGGCGACTCGGCCGACTGGCCCACCGGGTGCCGGGCCATGAACCAGTAGAACAGCGCCGCGCAACCGGCGATCGCCCCGCCGATCATGAACGCGAGCGAATACGATCCCGTGCGGTCGACGATGAGCCCCGCCACGACCGGCGAGAACGCCCCGCCGAAATAGCCACCGAAGTTCTGGATCGCGCTCACGGAGGCGACCATCGAAGACGGCGCGATGTCGCTCGCGAGCGCCCACGCGTTGCCGATGGTGGCCGCGATGCACGCGAGTCCCGCCGTCATCAGCGCGACGGTCGCATCGATCGTGCTCACGAACGGCAGTGCGATCGCACACACCGCGGCCCCGAGCGAGCCCGCGACGATCAACATGCGCTTGGCGACCATGGGCGAGGCCACGCGGTGATCGACGAGCTTTTTCGCGATCCAGCCCGCCGCGATCTCGCCCACCGCGCCGCCGAACCACGGAACGCTCGCATAGATGCCAAGTTGTGCGAACGAAATATGGAAGCGATCGAGCAAATACAGCGGCAGGAACACGAGGAAGATGTTCCACAGCCAGATCGCGCAGAAGTAGCCGAAAATCATGCCCCACACGCTGCGCGCGGCGAATAGCGCGCGCCAACGAATGGGTGCGCTCGCGAGCGAATGCTCGTGAGCGCCGCCGCCCGCTTCGATATAGGCGAATTCCTCGCGCGTGAGCCGCTTGCTTTGAGCGGGATTGCGATAGAGGAACAGGAACAGCACCGCGAAGACGATGCCGATGGCGCCTGTCACGTGAAAGAGCGAGCGCCATCCGAACGCGATCATCAGCGCGACCAGCACGGCGGGCGCGAGCGCGGGCCCCCACTTCGAGGACGAATCCCAGATACCGGTCGCGAATCCGCGCTCCTTGGCCGGGAACCAGGCAGCCGTGATCTTCGCGGAAGTCGGCCAGCACGGCGCCTCGCCCACGGCCAGCAGCACGCGCATCACGATGAGACCCGAGATCGAGCCGACCACGCCGGTGAGCATCGTCGCCACGCTCCACCAGATCATGCCTACCGCATAGGCGCGTTTGGCGCCGAAGCGGTCGATGATCCAGCCCGCCGGCAACTGCATCACGGCGTAGGTCCATGCGAACACGGTGCCGAGCAGACCGATCTGCGTGCGCGTGAGGCCGAGATCGTGGATCATGCCCGGCGCGGCGATCGCGAGATTCGCGCGATCGAGGTAATTGATGATGCCGCCGAACAGCAGCCAGATCAGCACGCGCCAGCGAAAATTCACGCGTGTCGTTTCCGCGGTGGATGCGGTTGCAACCAGTTTGTCGCCCATCCTGTCTCCTCCTCGTTGGCCTGCACTTGTGTCTGCATTCGAGCCTGTAATCGCGTCTTCACGCGCGCGGCTGGCGATCCGTAGAGATGCCCAAATCTTGGGATATTTCGCAGCGCGCGCAACGATCCGCACAGCGAGACATTGTGCGCCCGTTGGTGCGAATGGAAAACTTTTCTTTGCATCGGTGAATGGCGTTGCGGGCCACCGATCTCGCCTCGCTCTCTTACCAACCGCTACACAAGCGACGTGATCGTTTCACCTGAAGCATCGGCATGTTTCTAGAATTCGTCGGACCGTTGAGCAGCAACCCGCTTCACGCAAGACGGTCCCGCGCAAAGCCGCACTGCCAGCGGTCCTGCGCGCGCAATCGATACCAATCACGCAGAAAGGAGTTCAGATGACTCGCCTCTCGCTTGCCGCGCTCATCACGGCTTCGGCCGCCAGCCTTTGCGTCGTTACGCTGAGCGCTCATGCGCAGACTCCCGCACCGGCCGCGGCCACTACCACGACTGGCGCACAGGAACTGCACGCCGCCGACAAGACCTTCATCGCGGACGGCACCCAGACCGTCGCAACGCAGCGCGACGCCGCGCGCATTGCCGACTCGCGCTCGAGCGACCGCGAAGTGAAGGCCTTCTCGGAGAAGCTCGTCGCCGACTACACGAAGCTCTCGGACTCGATGCGCGCGGCGAGCCCGCGCGGCGTGGACGTGCCGCGCAACGACCCCGACGCGGCCGTGCTGGGCGGCATCGAGGACCTGCGCGGCGCGGACTTCGACAAGCGCTATATCGAACAGGTGGCGCTGGCCGGTCAGCAGAAAACGCTTTCGGCGTTCCAGGCGGAGATTGCATCGGGCCGCGATGCGGGCTTGAAGAAAGCGGCGACGGAAGGCCTGCCCGTGATCCAGGCCGACTACGCCAAAGCGCAGGAACTCGCCAGGCGCAAGCACCTGGCAGGCTGATGATGTGATGATGAACGGGGCTGGCTGCCCGCGCGCCGCCCCCTATGCTGCCTACTCTTCCCTCTGCTCGCGCGCGGCCAGCGCGAGCCGCTCCATGCGCTGGTCGGGCACGAGCCAGATCAGCGCGACGATGCCAAAGAAGATCGCGCCGATGTGCGGATAATCGAGCGCCGCCAGCGCACAGCCGGCCAGATAGAGCACCGGCGAAATCTTGCCCTTGATGTCGCTACCTAGCGCACGCGCCAGCGGGCTCTGCTTGCCGTGATAGTTTACGAGCACCATTTGCAGCACGACGTAGGCCAGCGCGCAGAGCAGCAGGTTGATGCCATAGAGCACGGTAGGCCAGCGCCCGAAGTGATTCTCGCCCATCCAGCCCGTGGTGAACGGCAGCAGGGAAAGCCAGAACAGCAGATGCAGATTGGCCCAGAGCACGGAACCGTTCACGCGGTGCGCCGCGTGCAGCATGTGGTGATGGTTGTTCCAGTAAATGCCCACGTAGATGAAGCTCAGTACGTAGCTCACGTACACAGGCCAGAGCGGCACGAGCGCCGCGAGGTCGTCGCCGTGCGGCACCTTGAGCTCCAGCACCATGATCGTGATGATGATGGCGAGCACGCCATCGCTGAAGGCTTCGAGTCGGTTCTTTTCCATCTGCCGGATCGGCCTGCAAGAGATGTAAGGGCAGCGGCAAGTATGGCCGAAGTCGCCGCGTGACGCCATTTGAGCGAAATAGCGTGTGCCCCGCCACACAGGATGCGCGCCGCTTCCTGGTGTTTCCTGGCCTATGATGGATGCCGCCGGGTCGCTTCGCCTGCCCGCCCCGAGATCATGAACACTGACCCACGAGCCAAGCCGTCCGCAACCCAAGACAGCCCCGCGCGCAGCGTGCCGGTATGGGACCTGCCCACGCGGCTTTTTCATTGGCTGACCGTCGTGCTGGTGGCGGCCGCATACGTCACGCAGCGCATGAACTGGATGCAGTCGCACGTGCGCATTGGCGAGACGCTGCTCGCGCTGCTGCTGTTCCGTATGCTGTGGGGCTGCTTCGGCAGCGAGACCGCGCGCTTTTCGCGCTTCGTCGCCTCGCCGCGCAAGGCGCTCATGCATCTGCGCCATCTGCTGCGGCGCGAGCCCGACACGCAGGTGGGCCATAACGCTGCGGGCGGCTGGATGGTCCTGCTGCTGCTCGCGCTGTTGCTCGTCGAAACGCTCACTGGTCTCTACGACAATAACGACATCGCCGACGAAGGGCCGCTCAGCGAAATCGTGCCCGCGAAGATCGCCAATGCCATCGCCGACATGCATGCGTACGTCTGGGACGTGCTCGCGGCAGCCGTCGTGCTGCATATCTGTGCGATTGCCGTCTATGCGCTCGTGAAAGGCCACAATTTGCTCGGCCCGATGGTGAGCGGCAGAAAGCGCCTGCCCGCCTCGGTACGCGCGCCAAAACGCGCGTCGTTGTGGCTCGCGGCTTTGTTGATGGCTTTCTCGGGCGTCGTGGTCGTGCTGCTCGCCTCGTATCTTTGAACGCTCCCGCGCGCGGCGCGTGCCGCCAACCGGAATGGAAACCCGGCGCAAACCCCGCGCAACGCGTAAAATCGGCGGCTCGCTTTCACTCGACAAGATTTCTCGATGGCAACTTACCGTGAACTGCTCGCCCAGAAGCGCGAGCTTGACGAGCGCATCGAAGCCGCGCGCGCCGAGGCGGCGCACGAGGCGCTGGCTGCCGTGCGCACGGCAATCGCCGAATTTGGCTTCACGCCCGAAGACGTGTTCGGCAAGCCGCGCCGCGAAAAGGCCGGGGCCGCGCGCCGCGCAAGCCAGCCCGAAGGCGGCAAGCCCGGACGGCGCGCGCGTCACCCAGCCAACCTCGACCTGTTCGGCGACGCCGCCGACAAATCCTGAGCCCCCGCCCTCGCGCGCCAATGCAAACAGGGCCCTCACGGGCCCTGTCAATCGATGCGGCGCGCCAGTCGCCCGGCGCCCGCCGCATGAATGGCGCCCGTTACTGCGCGCCGAGCTTCTTGATCAGCACGTCGAGCTGGGCCACTTCCTCTTGCGTGAGGTCGGTGAGCGGCGCGCGCACGGGGCCGGCGTCGTGGCCCACGAGCTTCGCGCCCGCCTTCACGATGCTCACGGCGTAGCCTGCACGTCGATTGCGGATCGCGAGATACGGCAGGAAGAACTCGTCGATGAGCTTGCCCACGGTCGTATGGTCGTCGGCGGCAATCGCGCGGTAGAACTGCATGGCCGTCTTCGGGATGAAGTTGAACACCGCCGACGAATACACGGGCACGCCCAGCGCCTTGTACGCCGCTGCGTAGACTTCGGCCGTGGGCAGGCCGCCCAGGTACGAGAATCGATCGCCCAGACGCCGGCGGATCGTCACCATCGCCTCGATCTCACCCACGCCGTCCTTGAAGCCGATCAGGTTCTCGCAACGGTCCGCGAGCTGCTCGAGCATGTCGGCGTTGAGCTTCGAGTTCGCGCGGTTGTAGACGATCACGCCCATCTTCGGCACGGCCTTGCAAACCTGCTCCACGTGCGCGGCAATGCCTTCCTGCGAGGCTTCCGTGAGGTAGTGCGGCATCAGCAGAATGCCCTGCGCGCCGTTGCGCTCCGCTTCCTGCGCGTACTCGATGGCCACGCGCGTGGCGCCGCCCGCGCCCGCGAGAATCGGCACCTTGCCCTTGCAGGTTTCGGTGGCGGTCTTGATCACCTGCGAGTATTCGCTCTTCGTGAGCGAGAAGAATTCGCCCGTGCCGCCCGCCGCGAACAGCGCGCTTGCGCCGTACGGGGCCAGCCATTCGAGGCGCGCGGCGTAGGTGTCCGCGCGGAAGTTGCCTTGCGCGTCGAAGTCGGTGACGGGGAACGACAGCAGCCCTTCGGAGACGATTTGCTTGAGTTCTTGCGGTGTGGTCATGGTCTTGATCCTGTCGCTGAGTCAGTGAAAATGTTCAGTTGAAAACGGCGTTCAGCGCACGAGGCACGGACGCTTGTTGTCGAATTTCCAGTTGGGAATGAGGTATTGCATGGCGATCGCGTCGTCGCGCGCGCCGAGGCCGTGCTGCTCGTAGAGCGCGTGCGCCTTCTCGAGCTCGTCGAGGTCGATCTCGATGCCGAGACCGGGCTTGCGCGGCACCTGCACCTTGCCGCCCACGATCTGCAGCGGCTCGCGCGTGAGGCGCTGGCCGTCCTGCCAGATCCAGTGCGTGTCGATGGCCGTGATCTTGCCGGGCGCCGCCGCGGCCGCGTGCGTGAACATCGCGAGCGAGATGTCGAAGTGATTGTTCGAATGCGAGCCCCACGTGAGGCCCCAGTCATTGCACATCTGCGCAACGCGCACCGAGCCCTGCATGGTCCAGAAGTGCGGGTCGGCAAGCGGAATGTCGACCGACTGCAACTGGATGGCGTGGCCCATCTGCCGCCAGTCGGTCGCGATCATGTTCGTGGCCGTGGGCAGGCCCGTGGCGCGGCGGAACTCGGCCATCACCTCGCGGCCCGAATAGCCGTTCTCCGCGCCGCACGGGTCCTCCGCGTAGGCGAGCACGTCATGCTTGTCGCGGCACAGGCGCACGGCTTCTGCGAGCGACCACGCGCCATTCGGGTCCAGCGTCACGCGCGCTTCCGGAAAGCGCTCGGCGAGCGCCGTGACCGCTTCCATTTCCGCCTCGCCCGCCAGCACGCCGCCCTTGAGCTTGAAGTCGTTGAAGCCGTAGCGCGCCTTCGCAGCCTCGGCCAGACGCACGACGGCCTCGGGCGTCATCGCCTCCTCGGTGCGCAGGCGGTCCCAGTCGTCGCGGCCGTCAGCGCCGCTCGCATACGGCAGATCGGTCTTGTTGCGGTCGCCGATGAAGAAGAGATAGCCGAGCATCTCCACTTCGCTGCGCTGCTGGCCTTCGCCGAGCAACGCGGCCACGGGCACGCCGAGGTGCTGGCCGAGCAGGTCGAGCAGCGCGGCTTCGAGCGCCGTGATCGCGTGAATCGTGGTGCGCAGGTCGAAGGTCTGCAGGCCGCGGCCACCGGAGTCGCGGTCGGCGAATTGCTTGCGCACGGTGTTGAGCACGGCCTGGAGATTGCCGATCGACTGCCCGACGACGAACGCGCGCGCGTCTTCGAGCGTCTTGCGGATCGCTTCGCCGCCCGGCACTTCGCCGATGCCGGTGTTGCCCGCGCTGTCGCGCAGCAGCACGACGTTGCGCGTGAAGAACGGACCGTGCGCGCCGGAGAGGTTCAGAAGCATGCTGTCGCGGCCCGCCACGGGCACGACGCGCAATTCGGTCACGACGGGCGTGGCGTTCGGTTGAACGGTTTGTGTAGACATGGACGTATTACCTGTAAGAAGTGCGGCGCGCGCTGCGCCTTCGAAAATCCAGCGTATCGATCAAATCTGCCCGGCACCCGCTGCGACGATCTCCACCCAGTTCGCACCGTGCCCGCCCTCGCTGCGCGAGACGGGCGTGAGCGCACCGCTGGCCGCGTCGATTGCGTAAACCGAGACATGTGGCGATTTTTCGCCGCACGCCACGAGAAAGCGGCCCGTGGGATCGATGCGAAAGCCGCGCGGCTGCGTTTCGGTCGGCGTCGTCGCCACGCATTCGAGCGCGCCGTCCTGTGCCGCGCGCAGCGTGAGCAGGCGGCTCGACGTGCGCTCCGATGCGTAGACGAAGCGGCCGTCGGGCGAGACGTGGATATCGGCGGCCCAGACGAGCTTCGCGAGCACCGCCGGATCGGGCTGCACGGGGTCCGCTGCGTTAGGCCGCGCGAAGCCGTCGTTCAGATGCGCGAGATCGGCGGCGCGCGGCGAGACATGTAGCGCCGTGAGCTTGCCCGTGGTGGCGTCGCGTGTGAAAGCGGCCACCGTCGCGCGGAATTCGCTCAGTACGTACAGCACGTCGCCGCGCGGCGAGAAGCGCAAATGCCGCGGACCGAACCCCGCGCCGAGATCGACCGTGCCGATCTCGACGAGGCGCCCTTCGTCTTCGAGCGCGAAGCAGAACACGCGGTTGCTCCCAAGCGACGACGCATACGCGAAGCGTCCATCGGCGGAAACGATGATGGCATGCGCGTGCTCGATGCCGCCGATCACCTGCAGCGGCTCGCCCTTCCCGCTCTCGACGTCTTTCACGCGGTACAGGCTCACGCGATGCTCGCCATACGAAGCGCCGAGCAGGAAGCGCCCCAGCGGCTCGGCGCACAGGTACGCGAGGCTCGATTCGATCGGCGTCTGTGCGCGCGGCGCGAGGTCGCCCGTTTGCGCGTCGATCGCGTAGTCGTTGAGGCGTTTGTCGCGGCCGCGCGTGGCGGCGTAGAGCCGCCGGCGATCGGGCGAGAGCGCCATCGGCATCACGTTTTCCTGCGCGGCCACGCGGGCATGCCGCGTGAGCGCGCCGGTTCGCGCGTCGAGATGGAACACGCCGATGTCGCCATCCTGCGAATTCGCGACATAGACGAAGAAGCGGTCGGGGCCTGGCTGGTTCATGGTGTGCAGGAAATCGGAAAGGTTGCGGGGCGGGCTCAATGCGCGCCGCGATGGACCGATTCTTCGGCGAACGCGCGGCGCGACGGCCGGTTGCGTGCGAGGAACGCGGCAGCGGCGGCAATCAGTGAGGTTACGCCGAGTCCGTAGAGGCCGCCCGAGATCGAGCCCGTGTGCTGCTGCAGATAGCCGAACGTGGCCGGCGCGAAGAATCCGCCCAGATTGCCGAGCGAGTTGATGAGCGCGATCACGGCGGCGGCCACGCGAGTGTCGAGATAGCCTTGCGGCAGCGGCCAGAACAGCGACGAAGCCGCCTTGAAGCCGATAGCCGAGAAGCAGATCGCCACGAACGAGAACACCGGGTTGGCCGAGGTCGAGGCGAACAGGCCGCAGGCCGCGATCACGAGCGCGAGCGCGAGCCACGCCTGCTGGAAGCGGTACTTCGCCGAAAGCAGCGCGAAGCAGTACATCGCGACGATGGCGATCATCCAAGGAATCGCGTTGTAGAGGCCCACCTGGAAATCGGTGAGACCGCCCATCTTGCGAATGATCGTGGGCAGCCAGAACGTGGCCGCGTAGATCGTGAGCTGGATGGCGAAATAGAGGAAGCAGAACAGCACGATCTGCGGGTCCTTCAACAGGCGCAGCACCGGCAAATGGGCGCCCGTCGCGGCTTCGCGCTCGGCCTGCTCACGCGCGAGGTAAGTTTCGAGCGCGCCCTGCTCGTCGCTCGTGAGCCAGTGGGCGTCGCGGATGCGCGACTTCAGCAGCAGCCAGCTCACGCCGCACAACGCGATGGAGAATGCGCCTTCGATCAGGAACATCCACTGCCAGCCCGCGAGACCGAGGCCGCGCACGGAGAGCAGCGCGCCCGTGACGGGCCCCGAGAGCACCGAGGCGAACGCCGAGCCCGCGAGAAACACCGCCGCGGCCTTGCCGCGCTCCTTCTGCGGCAGCCACTGCGCGAAGTAATAGATCACGCCGGGGAAGAAGCCGGCCTCGGCAATGCCGAGCAGGAAGCGCAGCACGTAGAACGAGGTGTCGTTCTGCACGAACGCCATCGCGCCGGCCACTAGCCCCCAGGTGCCCATTATGCGCGTGAGCCAGGCGCGCGCGCCGAACTTCTGCATGAGCATGTTCGAAGGCACCTCGAACAGCGCGTAGCCGACGAAGAACAACCCCGCGCCCAGTCCGTAAGCCGCCGCCGAAAGGCCAATGTCGGCCTTCATATGCGCGCCGGCAAAGCCGACGTTCACACGGTCGATGTAGTTCGCGATGAACATGATCAGGAAGAGCGGCAGCACGTGCCGCATGACCTTGGAACTGGCCGAGTCCAACAGGTCTTCATAACGGTTGACGGGGGCGGACATCGGGGCTGTCTCCTTTGCAGGCGCTCGTATTCGGCTCTTTGTGGTACGTTGTCTGATGACATTCTAAGCCTGCCCGGCGAAGGAACCAATGTCGCGTTTACCCTGCTTATGGATTCAGCCCTGGGGAAAAGCTAGGAGAAATGCACGAAATTGTCGAAATTTGGCCGAAAAATCGCCACAAATCCATGCACTAAAATGCACTCACCACGGTTTTTCGAGGCGCTTCATGTTATACGATGACATAAGTCATCGCAGCCGCACTCGGAGCTGGCACGCAGCCCGAAGCACTCGCCGATGCCAATCCGCTCGAACTCTGCCGCCCCCGGAACGGCGAACTCGTGCGCGCTTGAGGGGCTTGGGCGGCCTGTGCGCAATGCAAGCAACACAATCGCGAAGCACGAACAAAAACAGCGGCCACCTGGGCCGCTGTTTTTCTATCCACGCCTCGCTTCGGGCGTCGAGCGTCGAGCTTCGAACTGGTGCTATGCCTTCTCGCCCGACTCCACCGCCGCGCGCCGCAGCCGCTCGCGGCTGCTCGACAGATGCATGCGCATGGCCGCGCGCGCGCCTTCGGGATCGTGGCGGGCGATGGCGTCGAGAATGCTCTCGTGCTCGCGGTTCACGAGTTCGGCGTAGGCCTTGGGATCGCGCTGCGCGATGCTCGCCGAGTTGATGCGATGGCGCGGGATCAGTGCGGCGCCCATCTGCGTGAGGATGTCGACGAAATAGCGGTTCCCGGTCGCGCGCGCCACGGAGATATGGAACTCGAGGTCGGCGCCCGAACTGTCGCCGCCCGTTCGCGTGGCGACTTCGAGCGCGTCGAGCGCCGCGCGCATGCCGGCAAGATCGCGTTCGCTGGCCCGCTGGGCGGCAAGGCCCGCGGACTCCGTTTCGAGGCTGATGCGCAGTTCCAGCACGGAAAGCAGGTCGTTGAGCGTGCTGGCCGGCACGACGTCGAGTTCGAGCGGCTCGCGGCGTGGCTCGAGCACGAAGCTGCCAATGCCGTGGCGCGTCTCGATCACGGAAATGGCCTGCAGGCGCGAGATGGCCTCGCGCACCACTGTCCGGCTCACGCCGAGCTGCGTCATGAGGCTGCTTTCGGTGGGCAGCTTGTCGCCGGGCTTGAGCGCGCGCGAGGCGATCTGCTCGCTGACGTAGTGGACGACCTGCTCGGCGAGATTGCGGCTACGCGCGGCAATGGGCGCGGCAAGCGATTCCGCCATGTGGCTCTCCTTGGCTCGATGTCTGTTTACCGTTTCATTATACGTTGTCGGACAACCACACGACAGGCGCGCAAACGATGCCCATGTATTCACTTTGCGCGCACCGACACGACTGCGGACATCCGACGACCAGGACCTGCCATGCCTGTAGCACCCCTTCTCGCCGCACCTGCGCCGCAATCCCCGATTTACTTCGCAGTCCGATTTAAATGGCGCATCACACACGATCAAATGCCGATCCGTTTCGTTCGCAAACATATATTGATCGAGTGCTCGCCGGTGGATTTTTTTGCACACCCTTGTGGCGCGCATTTATGTTTTTCTCCCATAATCTGCCCAGAGGATGCGCGCCCGACAATCATCGAAATTCAATTCCCACGGACGACGCCTTAACTGATATCGAATCGCAACGCGTTTGTGCTGTCACAATTCGCCACGAGGGAATCATTGAGAAACCGCATCGTCCTCCTGATCCTTGCGCTCGCGCTGCCCGCGGCGCCGCTCTTCGCGGCCCCCGCCGCCGAGCCGGCGCCTGACACGATGCAGGCCCGCGTGCTCGGTTGCGCGGCGTGTCATGGCGCGCACGGCGAAGGCACCGACAACGACTACTTTCCGCGCCTCGCCGGCAAGCCGGCAGGCTACCTGTACAACCAGCTCATTGCCTTTCGCGACGGCGGCCGCAGCTATCCGCCGATGAATTATCTGCTTGCGTATCTGCCGGACGCCTACCTCAAGCAGATCGCGGAATTCTTCTCGCAGCAGCACCCGGCCTATCCGCCGCCCGCCACGCCCACGGTCGATGCGGCCACGCTCGCGCTCGGCAAGTCGCTCGTCATGAACGGCGAGCCCGCGCGCAAAGTGCCCGCGTGCGCGAGCTGCCACGGCGCGTCGCTCACGGGCATGCAGCCGGCCATTCCGGGGCTCGTGGGCCTGCATCCGAACTACATCAGTGCGCAGCTCGGCGCGTTCCGCTACGGCACGCGCCGCGCCGCGAGCCCGGACTGCATGCACGACATCGCCACGCGTCTGGCCGATCGCGACATCACCGCGATCGCGGCCTGGCTCTCGTCGCAACCCGCGCCCGCCGACCCGACGCCAGCGGCGCCCTCGCCGTTGCCGCTCGCGTGCGGCAGCGTCAATCACTAGCCGGGGCCTCGACGTGCGCAGACTTCGATCCCTTCTGACTTCGTCGCTCATGCCGTCCCGCGCGTTGCGCGCGGGACGGCTCCCGCTTGCCGCATCGCTCACGCTGGCACTGCTTTGCGCGGGGGCCGTCACCGCGTCCGCGCAAACGGCGGCGCCGAGCGCCAACGCAGCCGATGCGGCGCGCGCCGCCGCAGCAGCGGCCACGGCCAACGCGAAGCCGGTGGCGAGCAACGCCGAGCAGATCGCGCGCGGCGAGTACCTCGCGCGCGCGGGCGACTGCATTGCGTGCCACACGGTGCCCTCGGCGCAGATGTTCGGCGGCGGACGCGCGATGGAAACGCCGTTCGGCACGCTCTTCACGCCTAACATCTCGTCGGACAAGACATACGGCATCGGCGCGTGGACCGCCGACGAGTTCTACCGCATGCTGCACGACGGCAAGTCGCGCGACGGCACGCTGCTCTATCCGGCCATGCCGTTCGCGTCGTACACCAAGGTCACGCGCGCCGACTCGGATGCGATCTTCGCGTACCTGCTCTCCACGCCACCCGTGCCTCAGCCGAACCGCCCGCACGATCTGCGCTTCCCGTATAACCAGCGACAACTGCTGCTCGGCTGGCGCACGCTGTTTTTCCGCCCGGGCGAGTTCAAACCCGACCCCACGCAGTCCGCCGAATGGAATCGCGGCGCGTACCTCGTGCAAGGGCTCGGCCACTGCACGATGTGTCACACGGCCATCAACGCGCTCGGCGGCAATACGGCCTCGAAGGAGTTCCAGGGCGGGCTGATTCCCGTGCAGAACTGGTACGCCCCGTCGCTTACCTCGAACAAGGAAGCGGGCCTTGGCGACTGGAGCATCGAGGACATCGTCGACCTGCTGCATGCGGGCGTGTCCAAACGCGGCGCCGTATACGGGCCGATGGCCGAAGTGGTGTACGACAGCTTCCAGTACCTCACCGAGGACGACGTGCGCGCCGTGGCCGTCTACCTGAAATCGCTGCCCGGCCACAGCGGCGAAGTCGATACCTCGCCCAAGAGCAGTTTCGTGACGGAGGAAGCCGCCCGCCTGCTGCCGATCGGCAAGAAGATCTATGAGGCGCAATGCGCGGTGTGCCACGCGGCCGAAGGCCAGGGCAAGCCCCCGCACTTCCCGCCGCTCGCCAACAACCAGTCGATCCAGATGAACTCGGCCGTGAACCCCATCCGCATGGTGCTGAACGGCGGCTATGCGCCCGGCACGAGGAAGAATCCGATGCCCTATGGCATGCCGCCGTTCGCGCAGTCGCTCTCCGACGAGGAAGTGGCGGCGGTGGTCACGTATATCCGCACGGCGTGGGGCAATCACGGCACGCCGGTTTCCGAGCACGAAGTGAACGCGCTGCGTTCGGCGCCGCTCTTCTGAGGCTGCCATGATCGAGACTCCCGTTCCCGAACAACCGGGCGAACTCCCCCAGCACGAGCAGGTCGACGAGATCGTGCGCAACGGCCCGGGCGGCGCGCTCGCGGTCGCCGGCATCGCCACCGCCATCGTGGCCGCGATCTGGTTCGCGTTCTACTTCATCGTGTTCCTGCCGCGCGGCGTCATCCAATAGTCATTCAATCGTTCAGACAGACCAGAAAAGGCCGGCCTCATGTCGAACCCCCTCGATAACCATGCCAGTGCCGAAGTCGCCGCGCGCGTCGAGCGCCGATGGGCGATGCTCATGGTGGCGTTCGTCACCGTGCTCGTAGCCGTGGTGGTCTTCACCGGCCTGCACTGGGCCATGATGCCGCCCTCGCGCGTCGAACTCATCAATCCGGCGACGCTGCACGTATCCGGCGAATTCGTCGAGACGAATCTCGGCAGCGCGCTCGAGTCCGACGGCTCCGTGACGGTGCGCGTGCTCGCGCAGCAATACTCGTTCACGCCGCAATGCATCGTCGTGCCCGTGGGCGTGCCCATTACGTTTCGCGCGACGAGCGCCGATGTCGTGCACGGCTTCCTCGTCACCGACACCAACCTGAACACGATGGTCGAGCCTGGTTATATCTCGACGTTCCGCACGACCTTCGACAAGCCCGGGGACCATCTCATGCCGTGCCACGAATATTGCGGCACGGGCCATCAGGGCATGTGGGCGCACGTGAAGGTCATCGACAAGGATGCCTTCATGCAGATGGCGGCTCAGGCAGGCAACCCCGCGCGGAGACTCAGCTGTGTTAAATAACAAGCGACTCGTACTCGCCCACTTCTGGCTCGCGTTCGGCGTGTTCGGCGTGGCGCTCCTGCTCGGCGCGTGGCAAATGCTCGTGCGCAGCCCGTTCCACCCGTGGCTCTCGGACCCCGAGCTCTACTACCGCTCGGTCACGGAGCACGGCACCGTGATGGGCTACGTGTTCCCCACGCTCATTGCCATGGGCTTCGGCTATGCGGTCAGCGAGCTTGCGCTCAAGCGCCCGCTCGTGGGCGTGCGCTGGGCCTGGCTCGGCTTCATCCTGCTCGCACTCGGCGCCGTCACGGCCTCGGTGACCGTCGCGCTCGGCCTCGCCTCCGTGCTCTACACGTTCTACCCGCCGATGCTCGCCAACGTGTTCTATTACATCGGCGTCGTGCTCGTGGTGGTGGGCTCGTGGGTCTGGGTCGCGCTGATGGGCATAAACCTCGCCGCATGGAAGCGCGAGAATCGCGGCAAGCCGGTGCCGCTCGCGATGTTCGCGACCACGGCTGGCGCTTACCTGTGGGGCTGGACCGCGGTGGGCGCGGCCATCGAGGTGTTGTTCCAGATCCTGCCCGTCGCACTCGGCTGGCGCAACACCATCGACGCGGGGCTCGCGCGCGTGTTCTTCTCGTGGACGCTGCACGCCATCGTCTACTTCTGGCTGATCCCCGCGTATATCGCCTACTACACGATCGTGCCGCGCGCGATCGGCGGCAGGCTCTACAGCGACGCGATGGCGCGCATCTCGTTCATCCTGTTCCTCGTGGTGGCCATGCCGATCGGCCTGCATCACCTCTTCACCGACCCGCAAGTGGGCTCGGGCTTCAAGTTCGTGCAGTCGGTGTTCACCGCGCTCGTGTCGGTGCCTACGCTGCTCACCGTGTTCACGATCTGCGCTTCGGTGGAAATCGCCGGACGGCTGCGCGGCGGCAAGGGCGCGTTTGGCTGGATCGCGAAACTGCCGTGGCATAACCCGCAAATGCTGGCCGTTGCGTTCTCGTTCGTGATGCTCGGCTTCGGCGGCGCTGGCGGCCTCATCAACATGAGCTACCAGCTCGACCAGCCGATCCACAACACCCAGTGGATCACCGGCCATTTTCATCTGATCTATGGCGGCGCGATCGTCATCATGTACTTCGCGATCGCCTACGACCTGTGGCCGCAGCTCACGGGCCGCGCGCTCACCAACTGGCGGCTCATGCGCTGGCAGCTGTGGCTCTGGTTCATCGGCATGATCGTGACGACTTTCCCGTGGCATCTGGTCGGCCTGATGGGCATGCCGCGGCGCATGGCCTACTACGACTACAGCGACCCGGCGCTCGCAGGGCAAGGGGCGCTCGTGGCGATTTCGGCGGTGGGCGGCCTGATTCTCGTGACTTCCGCCGTGTTGTTCTTCCTCGTGCTGCTGCAGGGGCATCGCGGAGCAGTCGTCACGCCCGAGGAATATCGTTTCAGCAAACCGGTGCACGAGTCGCCCACGCTGCCGGTGGCGCTCAATAGCTTCGCGCTGTGGGTCGTGCTGATGATCGCCCTCACGATCACCAATTACGGCTACCCGATCGCGCAATTGCTCGCGACGCCCGAAACGGCCGTGCCCGCGATCCCGATTGGAGCGCAGCGATGAGCGACGAACGCCTGTTCTCGTTACGCAATGTCTGGTTCCGCACGGGCGTCGGCGCGACGATCGCCGTGTTCGTCGTCGCCGTGCTGATCGGCTTCGTCTGGCTCCCTTCCGTGAAGACCGATCCGTACTTCCAGGGCGTCTGGAATGCCATCTGTAGCGCGGCCGGCGTGCCGCGCCAGTGGCACCAGGTCGAATCGTCGGTCGCGCCCGGCTATCAGATCAGCCAGGTTGAACTCACGCCGCACATGCTCGATGGCGCGACCACGCTGTCGGTTGGCCGCGGTGCCACGCTCGCCCTGCGCTGC
>NZ_DATJWR010000153.1:0-12871 GCF_035501035.1 Paraburkholderia sp. | reverse complement strand
CTCACCATGGGCCTCGGCAAGGACATCGGCGGCAAGCCGGTGTGCGCCGACCTCGCGAAGATGCCACACCTGCTCGTGGCCGGCACGACCGGCTCGGGCAAGTCGGTGGGCATCAACGCGATGATCCTCTCGCTGCTCTACAAGGCGAGCGCCGAGCAGGTGCGCATGATCCTGATCGACCCGAAGATGCTCGAAATGAGCGTCTACGAGGGCATTCCGCATCTGCTGTGCCCCGTCGTGACCGACATGCGCCAGGCCGGCAACGCGCTGAACTGGACCGTGGCGGAGATGGAGCGCCGCTACAAGCTCATGAGCAAGCTTGGCGTGCGCAATCTCACGGGCTACAACAACAAGATCGAAGAGGCGAACAAGCGCGAGGAGAAGATCCCGAATCCGTTCAGCCTCACGCCGGACGACCCGGAGCCGTGCGCGAAGCTGCCGCATATCGTCGTCGTGATCGACGAACTGGCCGACCTCATGATGGTGGTCGGCAAGAAGGTCGAAGAGCTGATCGCGCGCATCGCGCAGAAGGCGCGCGCGGCCGGCATCCACCTGATCCTCGCCACGCAGCGCCCCTCGGTGGACGTCATCACGGGCCTCATCAAGGCCAACGTGCCTACGCGCATTGCGTTCCAGGTGTCCTCGAAGATCGACTCGCGCACGATTCTCGACCAGATGGGCGCGGAGTCGCTGCTCGGCATGGGCGACATGCTCTACCTGCCGCCGGGCTCCGGCTTGCCGGTGCGCGTGCACGGCGCGTTCGTCGCCGACGACGAAGTGCACCGCGTGGTCGAGAAGCTCAAGGAGCAGGGCGAGCCGAACTATATCGAGGGCATTCTCGAAGGTGGCACGGCGGGTGAGGGCGACGAGGGCACGGCGGCGGGAACCAGCGGCACCGGCGACGAGTCCGATCCGCTATACGACCAGGCCGTTGAGGTGGTCATCAAGAACCGCCGCGCGTCGATTTCGCTCGTGCAGCGGCACTTGCGCATCGGCTACAACCGCGCGGCGCGGCTACTCGAACAGATGGAGCAGTCCGGGCTCGTTTCGGCGATGTCGTCGAGCGGCAACCGCGAGATCCTCGTGCCCAACCGCGACGCCGAATAAGCCGAACCAGCTTAGTGAAGGTCGCAGAACGTCATTCGGGGCCGCCGCTTTTCCGGCGGCCCCGGGGCATTTTCTCTTGGAGAACGATAGATGCAGTATCCGGCAGGACTTCCGACCCGCTTCGCACGCACGGCGCGCCGCGCGCTCTTCGTAGCGCTTGGCGCGTCGCTCTTCGTGGTTTCGCAGGCCTGGGCGAGCGGCACCGATCAACTGAAGCAGTTCGTCTCGCAGGTGCACGCCGCGCGCGGCAACTTCGTGCAGCGCGAGGTGAAGGCGCCGCCCAGCACGACGAATGCAGCGAACGCGAGCGATGCGGTCGCGACAGCCGTGTTGAACGCCAAGACGTCGAGCGGAACGTTCGTGTTCTCGCGCCCCGGCAAGTTCATCTGGTCGTATGAGAAGCCGTATCAGCAACTGCTGCAATCGGATGGCGAGAACCTCTATGTCTACGACAAGGACCTGAATCAGGTGACCGAGCGCAAGCTCGGCGGCGCGCTCGGCGCGAGCCCGGCGGCGATCCTGTTCGGCAGCAACGATCTCGAGAAGAACTTCACGCTCTCCGACGCCGGCGTGAAGAACGGCATCGACTGGCTGGAGCTGATTCCGAAGTCGAAGGACACGCAGTTCAAGAGTGTGGGCATCGGCTTTCGCGACGGCAATCTCGAGGCAATGGAGTTGCACGACGTGTTCGGCAACGTGACGCTGCTCACGTTCTCCAACATCGAAAAGAACCCGTCGCTGCCGGCTTCGACCTTCAAGTTCGTGCGGCCGAAGGGCGCCGATGTCATCACGGGCGGCGCGAACTGAAGCGGTTCACCTGCTTGGCGTCAGGCAAAAACGGGCGGCTCCGGTGAACTACGGGCCGCCCGTTTTGCGTTGTGCGCGTGAATTGCGACGCGCGTGCGGCGGGGCTTTGCCAGGGCCTCGTTGGACCCTCGCTGCGGTCTCCCCAGGCCCCTTCAGGCTGTGAACCGCACCACGCCGTCCGCGCCAGCCATGCGCCGGACCTTGCCCGTGCGCCACAGCAGATGCAGGTGCGCGAGCGCCTCTCCCATTGCGAACGTCATCTGGTGGATGTCGAGTTCGCGCTTGAACATGAGCGGCACGATGTCGGCGGCGCTTTGCGGCGCGCGCCCGCATGCCTCCATCACCTCGGCGAGACGCGCGTCGTGGTGGTCGCGCAACTGCGCGATGCGCGTGCGCACGCCGCGAAACGGCTTGCCATGCGAGGGCAGCACGAGCGTCTTCTCGGGCAGCGTCTCGTAGCGGCCGAGCGATTCGAGGTAGAGGCCGAGCGGATTGCCTTCCGGCTCCATGTCGAACACCGAGACGTTGGTCGAAATGCGCGGCAGCACCATGTCGCCGGAAATCAGCACGCCGGTCGATTCGCAAAAGAGCGCGCAATGCTCGGGCGAATGGCCGTAGCCGGTGATGACGCGCCAGTCGCGCCCGCCGATCGCAACCGTTTCGGCTTCGCGCAGGCGCCGGTATTGCGTGGGAAGCGCCAGCACGAGCTTGCTGTAGTAGTCGCGGCGGTTGCGCAGCTTGTCGAGCGCGGCTTCGTCCGCGAGCCCGTGACGCGCGAAATGGCGCGCAGCGCCTTCGCCGCCCGCGTTCGAGCCGTCGCCGGCCGCCATCACGCGCGCCTGCATGTATTCGCCGAGCGTGGTCCACAGGCGCACGTCCCAGCGCTGCTTGTCGCCGCCCGCGCAGATCCAGTGCGCGAGCCCGATATGGTCGGGGTGGCAGTGCGTGACGAGCACGCGCAGCACCGGCAGCCCTTCCAGCTGATTCTCGAACACCGCTTCCCAGCGGGCCTTGATGGTGTCATCGGTGATGCCGCAGTCCACCACGGTCCAGCCCGCCTGGCCGTCGATCTCGTCGCGCAGCAGCCAGAGGTTGATGTGGTCGAGCGCGAATGGCAGCGGCATGCGCAGCCATTTCACGCCGGGCGCGACATCGAAAGCGAGGCCAGGTTCCGGGAGGGTGTCGGCGTAGGGGTAATCGAGTTGGTGTTCGAGTGCGTTCATTGTGGGTGTCTTCTCCTGTCCAAACCTGTCGACTGGCGTTGGTGCTTCAGCACTCGCTCCAGCCCCATGCAAATCTTTCGCCGGTTGCGCAACTGCGTACTTGACGATAACGTAAACGTCGATTCTATCGTCCCTCGCGCCGTCGTGCAGACGACGCCGGGCCAGCCGCCTTCCGATCATCATGACAACCCAATACACGATTACCGAACTCGCCCGGGAATTCGACGTGACGCCGCGCGCCATCCGTTTCTACGAGGATCAGGGCCTGCTTGCGCCGAGCCGCGAAGGGGCGGGCGGCCTCAAGCGCGTATTTTCGGGGCGCGATCGCACGCGGTTGAAGTTGACGCTGCGCGGCAAGCGGCTCGGTTTCACGCTTTCGGAAATCCGCACGCTGCTCGACCTCTACGAGTCGCCCACCGACACGCTGCCTCAGCTTCAGGCCTTCCTCGACACGGTCGTGCATCACCGCGAGATTCTCGAGCGCCAGCGCGCCGACCTCGACGCGACGCTCGAAGACCTCGCCCAGTACGAGGCGCAGGCGCGTGGGCTGCTCGCGAGGAGCGTGGGGCGCGAGAGCGAGCCGGACGAGCGCGAAAAGGCAGGCGCGTCGCAGGCCGCCCGCGCCAGGACTTGACCCGCGCTCGCCGCACGGCTGCCATGAAACACTTCCCGAAACTGCTCTCGTCGCAGATCGGCTTCGATGTCGCGCAGACCATGCTCGAAGGCTTCGACCGCCACTACCGCAACTTCTGCGAGGCGGCGGTGCGGGCAAGGGCGTTCTTCGAGGCGGCCGACTGGCATGCCCTGCAGCGGCTCGCGCGCGAGCGCATTGCCTTCTACGACGAGCGCGTGAAGGAGTGCGTGGCCGCGCTCGAAGACGAATACGACGCCGAGCGCATCGACGACGAAGTCTGGCAGCAGATCAAGCTGCATTACATCGGGCTCCTCACGACACACCGGCAGCCCGAATGCGCGGAGACGTTCTTCAATTCCGTGTGCTGCAAGATTCTGCATCGCTCGTATTTCAACAACGATTTCATCTTCGTGCGGCCCGCTATCTCGACGGAATACATCGAGAACGACGAGCCCGCCGCGAAGCCGACCTATCGTGCCTACTATCCGGGCAAGGACGGCCTTGCCACCACGCTCGAGCGCATCGTCACGAACTTCCAGCTCGAGACGCCCTTCGAGGACCTCGGGCGCGACGTCGGCTGCATCATGCAGACGATGCTCGATACCTTCGGCGTGGTTGAGCCGAAACCAAACCTCCAGATTCACGTGCTCTCGTCGCTGTTCTTTCGACACAAGGGCGCGTATATCGTCGGGCGCATCATCAACGGCGATCTGCTCGCGCCGTTCGTCGTGCCGATCCGCCACGTCGAAGACGGCAAGCTCGCGCTCGACACGGTGCTGCTGCGCACCGAGCAACTGCTCGTGCTGTTCAGCTTCTCGCACTCGTATTTTCTGGTGGACATGGGGGTGCCATCCGCGTACGTGGCGTTCCTGCGCACCGTCATGCCGCGCAAGGCGAAGGGCGAGATCTACACGTCGCTCGGGCTGCAGAAGCAGGGCAAGAACCTGTTCTATCGCGACCTGCTGCATCACCTCTCGCATTCGAGCGATTCGTTCATCATCGCGCCGGGCATTCGTGGCATGGTGATGATCGTGTTCACGCTGCCCTCGTATCCGTACGTGTTCAAGATCATCAAGGACAGCTTTCCCGCGCCCAAGGAGACCACGCGAGAGCAGGTCGAGGCGAAGTACCAGCTCGTGAAGCGTCACGACCGGCTCGGGCGCCTTGCCGACACGCTCGAATATTCGAGCGTGGCGCTGCCGGTCGCGCGGCTCGACGACGCTCTCGTGCGCGAGCTCGAAACGCTCGCGCCCTCGGTGATCGAGTACGAGGGCGAGAACCTCGTGATTCGCCACGTCTATATCGAGCGGCGCATGGTGCCGCTCAATCTCTACCTGCAGAACGGCAGCGACGCCGAGGTGGAGCACGGCATTCGCGAATACGGCAACGCGGTGAAGGACCTGCTGCGCGCGAACATCTTTCCGGGCGACATGCTCTACAAGAATTTCGGCGTGACGCGCAATGGCCGCGTGGTGTTCTACGATTACGACGAGATCGAATATCTGACCGACTGCAACGTGCGTGCCGTGCCTGCGCCACGTAATGAGGAAGACGAACTGTCGAGCGAGCCGTGGTATGCGGTCGGTCCGCGCGACATCTTCCCGGAAACGTACGGCACTTTCCTGCTCGGCGACCCGCGCGTGCGGCGCGCGTTTCTCGCGCATCACGCTAACTTCTTCGAGCCCGCGCTCTGGCAGGAGAGCCAGGCGCGGCTCATTGCGGGCGAGGTGCCGGACTGCTTTCCCTACGACGCATCGATTCGCTTTAGCGCGCGCTACCCCGAACGTTTTGCGCGAGCCGACGTGCCTGCCGTGCCCGCTGTACGTGTGGCGTAGCGCGCGGCGCAGATCTTCAAACCGGATACATCAAGGAGTACGAACATGAGTGAGACGCAAAAGCAGCAGGACGCCGTTGTGATCGTTTCGGTGGCGCGCACGCCGATGGCGGGTTTTCAGGGCGATTTCGCTGCGCTTACGGCGCCGCAGCTCGGCGCGGTTGCGATCGCGGCGGCCGTCGAGCGCGCGGGGCTGAAGCCCGAGCAGATCGAAGAGGTGGTGATGGGTTGCGTGCTGCCCGCGGGGCAGGGGCAGGCGCCCGCGCGCCAGGCGGCGCTCGGCGCGGGGCTGCCGTTCGGCGCGGGCGCGACGACCGTCAACAAGATGTGCGGCTCGGGCATGCGCGCTGCGATGTTCGCGCACGACATGCTGCTTGCAGGCTCGGCGGACGTGATCGTGGCGGGCGGCATGGAGAGCATGTCGAACGCGCCGTACCTGCTGCCGAAGGCGCGTGCCGGTATGCGCATGGGGCACGGACAGGTGCTCGATCACATGTTCCTCGACGGCCTCGAAGATGCTTACGACAAGGGCCGTTTGATGGGCACGTTCGCGGAGGAATGCGCGAGCGAGTTCGACTTCTCGCGCGAGCGCCAGGACGCGTTCGCGATCGAGTCGCTCAAGCGCGCGAAGCGCGCCAACGAGGACGGCTCGTTCGCGTGGGAGATCGCACCGGTGAAGGTGACTTCGCGCGCGGGCGAGACGACCATCGAGCGTGACGAGCAGCCGTTCAAGGCCAATATCGACAAGATCCCCACGCTCAAGCCCGCATTCAGCAAGACCGGCACGGTGACGGCCGCAAACTCGTCGTCGATTTCGGACGGCGCCGCCGCGCTCGTGATGATGCGCGAGTCGAGCGCGAAGCGTCTCGGCCTCACGCCGCTCGCGCGCGTGACGGGGCACAGCACCTTCGCGCAGCAGCCCGCGAAGTTCACGACGGCGCCTGTCGGTGCGATCGCGAAGCTGTTCGAGAAGACCGGCTGGAAGGCGAGCGATGTCGATCTCTACGAGATCAACGAGGCCTTCGCCGTGGTCACGATGGCCGCGATGAAGGAGCACGACCTGCCGCACGAAAAGGTCAACGTAAACGGCGGCGCGTGCGCGCTCGGCCACCCGATCGGCGCATCCGGCGCGCGCATTCTCGTCACGCTGATCGGCGCATTGCGCGCGCGCGGCCTCAAGCGCGGGGTGGCGTCGCTGTGCATCGGCGGCGGCGAGGCCACGGCCATGGGTGTCGAACTGCTGTAGGCTGGTGCCTCACGATGCGCGCCGCGCGGAGGCGGCGCGCCGCAACACACGAGGGCGGCGGTGCTGGGCCGCGGCGGATTCTAGGCAGATAAAACCGGGGTGGCGAGATGAAAACAGCGTTGATCGTGGGTGCGTCGCGGGGCCTGGGTCTCGAGTTCGCGCGACAGTATGCGAGGGCCGGCTGGCGCGTGCTGGCCACGGCGCGCGGGCCCGAAGCGCTCGAGGCCCTGCGCGAAATCGGCGCGCAGCCGTTCCAGCTCGACATCGCGCGGCCAGAGGAAATTGCCGCGCTCGGCTGGAAGCTCGACGGCGAGCGGCTCGATGTGGCGCTCATCGTCTCCGGCGTCTACGGGCCGCGCACCGAGGGCGTCGAAAGCATCACAGCCGAGGACTTCGAGTACGTGATGAACACCAACGTGCGCGGTCCGATGCAGTTGATCCCGATCCTGCTGCCTCTTGTCGACGAGGCCAATGGCGTGCTCGGCGTGCTGTCGAGCCGCATGGGCAGCATTGCTCAGACCACGGGCACGACCGGCTGGCTCTATCGCGCGAGCAAGGCCGCGCTCAACGACGTGCTGAAGATCACCTCGCTGCAGACGCGCCGCGCCACCTGTGTCGCGCTCCATCCGGGCTGGGTGCGCACCGACATGGGCGGTGCGCACGCGGCGATCGACGCGGCGGCGAGCGTCGCCGGCATGCGCGAGGTGGTGGCCGAGGCGGCAGCCGCGCGCGAGGTCTTCAACGGCCGCTTCTTCCAGTACGACGGCACCGAACTCGACTGGTAGAGACTGGCGTCGCGCCTTCCGTCTGCGCTACGCTTGCGGCCTTGCGAAGCGGGGCGATGGCGCCCCGCGCGACGCCCGTGCGCACCGCGCGGCCTCGCGAACGGAGCCCTGACCCCATGAACGCTGAAACCCCGCACGCCGCACGGCCCGCCGATTGCCCCTGCGGCGGCGCCTCGCCCACCCAGAAACCGGGCGCCAAGCCCCCGCGCTACGCCGATTGTTGCGGCCGTTTCATCGACGGCGGTGCCGTGCCCGCCACGGCGCTCGAACTGATGCGCTCGCGCTACACGGCCTACGTGCTTGGCGAAGCGGCCTGGCTGCGCTCGACCTGGGCGCCCGAGACCTGTCCTGCCGACCTCGACGTCGATCCCGCCGCCGACGGCGCGCCGCGCTGGCTCGGTCTTGCCGTCAAGCGCCACGAGCAACCAGACGACGCGCACGCAGTCGTCGAATTCGTCGCACGCTACAAAACCGGCGGACGCGCGTTCCGGCTGCGCGAAACGAGCCGCTTCACGCGCGGTGACGACGGCCGCTGGCGCTATGTTGAGGGCGATGTTTCATCAAGCTGACAACGCGTTGGCCACTGCCATAACGCCAGAAGTAATGCCTTTGCAAACAAGCGCTTACTGAATAAATCCAACGGCTGTTGCCCGCGTGCGACGCTTGCCACCCGGACCTTTTTTTATCTCTTCGCTCCCCATTCGCGATCTCAAACCCGCCTGCGCCCGGCGCCTGAAGGCTTGCGTACCGTTGGCATGCCTTATGCCGGGTTACCCCTCAATTGCACAACAATTATTTGTCGTGCGAGTATTGAATCACGGTGTCCCGCTCGATACGTAAGCGCATAGTGAAAACGTTTTTTTGCGCTTGTGTTCGTAGCGACTGCAAGCGGGGCACTGGCGGCGAGTCTGATCGACGATAGAACTGTGCCGCGCAGGCGTTCCGATCGGTTTTCTCCCCCGTAACGGGTCACACAGCCGCCTGGCTTCCCCGCCAGGCGCCACGGTGTTTCGTTGTGCCCGAAAAGGGTCCAGGGCAGAAGATTGGGTCGGACGGTAGTCGGAAACACAGTAGGTTTCTTGCAGGTGGGTGTAGCGCATGGCGTTCAGGAAGCTCCTTACCGGATGGGTCGTAGCCGGCACCGCGTGTGTGCTTTCGGTCGCCCACGCAGCGCCGCTTTCTGATCCGGCAAGTGCGCCCGCGCATCCGCAACCCTCCAGCAGCGCCACGGCTTCGCAGTCCGCCAGCATTTCGCACGCGAGCCTCGCAGCAAGTGCCACATCAGGTCCCCTCGGCAGCGCGAACGTCCCGCGCATTGCGCTCGACGACGCGTATCTGCCCGCCGTGCGCGCCGACATGAACGAGCAGGTAATCCGCGTTCCCGTGGATGCAGCCGGCGATGTCACGCTCGAAACCACGATTTACCGCCCGGACGGCCCCGGCCCGTTCCCGATGGTGATCTTCAACCACGGCAAGATGCCCGGCGACCCGCACCTCCAGGCGCGCAGCGACCCGCTTTCGTTCGCGCGCGAATTCGTGCGTCGCGGCTATGTGGTCGTCGCGCCGAACCGTCAGGGCTTCGCGGATTCCGGCGGCACGTATCAGCAAGACGGCTGCGACGTCGCGAGCAACGGGCTCGCTCAGGCGGCCGATGTCGCGGCGACCATCGCGTACATGTCGAAAGAGCCGTATGTCGACGCGAGCCAGATCGTCGTCGCGGGCACCTCGCACGGCGGCCTCGCCACCATGGCCTACGGCACCGAAGCGGCGAAGGGCGTGCGCGCCCTCATCAACTTCTCGGGCGGCCTGCGCCAGGACGCCTGCACGGGCTGGCAAAGCAATCTGACCCAGGCGTTCGGCGACTACGGCGGCAAGGCCCGTGTAGCCTCGCTCTGGCTCTACGGCGACAACGACTCCGTGTGGTCGCCTGATCTCGTGACGAAGATGTTCGCCGCCTATCACGACGCGCAAACCGCTGAGGATCGCCAGGCCGCCACGGCGAAGCTCGTCGACTTCGGCTCGTACAAGAACGACGCGCATCGCCTCGTGGGCGATCGCGACGGCGTGAAGATCTGGTGGCCCACGGTCGAGGCATTCCTTGCGAGCGAGGGCCTGCCGACGGCGGTGCAGTACAACGTGGCGACGCCGCCCGCACCGCACGGCACCGGCTTTGCGTCGATCGATTCGGTGGGCGCGGTGCCTTTCGTCGATCAGGCGGGCCGCGACGGCTATCGCAACTTTCTGAAGCAGTACCCGAGCCGCGCGTTCGCGGTGTCCGACTCCGGCGCGTGGTCATGGGCCGAGGGCGGCGACAACCCGATGGCCGTGGCGATCTCGAACTGCGAAAAGCACAGTTCCGATCCGTGCCGCCTCTACGCCGTGAACAACACGGTGGTCTGGAACAACGGCGAGACGGCGACCGCGCAGAACGGCGACAGCAGCGACAACGCGCACACCACGGCGGACAACAACGCCGAAGAGAGCGGCCACGCGCTGGCGAGCCGATAAGGCTCATTGCCCGGCCGCCGCCGGGCTCGAACGGCTTCCTCCTCCTTCATTGCTTCAGCGCCGTGCGGCCCGACAGCGGGCCGCTTTGCTTTGCGTTCACGCTCGCTGTTTTCCTCCGGCGTCTCCCTCGCGTCGCGCGATATCGTCTGACTTTCTTTCAATTGCTCACTCGCCGGTGCGGCGAGCGTGCGTGCCGCGCTTCGCCAAAAATGCCCCGCGCGCCGTCCCGCGATCTGCAATTTCGCACCGGCCCGCAGATTTTTTTGCATAAGGCGGGTTCACTTTGCCGTCGTTATCTCCGCGCATTTCAGGTCTTCGATTTCGATCCGTTGCGTGCTGCTTCGAACGGCGCGCAACGTCGTGCCGGCGCGCCCTGAGAGACCATTTTCGGGGTAGTGCATTGCGGCAGCGAACACGCTAATCTCGGTCCCGCTGCCGATTGAGAGCTGGCGCTTCAGCCCTTGCTCTCGTCGCGTGCAAGATGTCGTCGTCGTATCCGGGAGTCGTACTTGAATCCGCAATCGAACCTTGAGCGCGCAGATCGCGCCACGCCCGACTGGGTCGCGCGCAGCCTGCGCGCCGTCTGGCACCCCTGCACCCAGATGAAGCATCACGAGCGCCTGCCGCTCGTGCACGTCGCGCGTGGCGAAGGGCCGTGGCTCCATGACCACGAAGGCCGGCGTTATCTGGACGCGATCAGCTCGTGGTGGGTGAACCTCTTCGGCCACGCCAATCCAACGATCAATGCCGCGCTCAAGTCGCAGCTCGACACGCTCGAACACGTGATGCTCGCGGGCTGCACGCACGAGCCTGCCGTGGAGCTTGCCGAGCGTCTGTCCGCGCGCACGGGCGGGGTGCTGGGCCACGCGTTCTTCGCCTCCGATGGCGCATCGGCTGTCGAAATCGCGCTCAAGATGAGCTTTCACGCGTGGCGCAACCGGGGCGAGCGTGAGAAGTGCGAGTTCGTTTGCCTCGCCAACAGCTACCACGGCGAGACGATCGGGGCGCTCGGCGTGACCGATGTGAAACTGTTCAGGGATGCTTACGACCCGCTTCTGCGTCATGCGCATGTGGTCGCTTCGCCCGACGCGCGTACCGCGCAGCCCGGCGAAACCGCAGCCGACGTGGCGGCCCGCGCGCTCGCCGATGTCGAGCGTCTTTTCGTCGAGCGCGAAGGCCGTATCGCCGCGCTGATCGTCGAGCCGCTCGTGCAGTGCGCGGCCGGCATGGCAATGCACGATCCCGCCTATCTGAAGCGCCTGCGAGCGCTGTGCGACCGTCACAACGTGCATCTGATCGCCGATGAAATCGCCGTGGGCTGCGGGCGCACCGGTACGTTCTTCGCCTGCGAGCAAGCCGGCATATGGCCGGATCTGCTCACGCTCTCGAAGGGCATCAGCGGTGGTTATCTGCCGCTTTCGATCGTGCTCTCGCGCGACGCCATTTACGAAGCGTTCTACGACGACAGCACGGCGCGCGGCTTCCTGCATTCGCATTCGTACACGGGCAATCCACTCGCGTGTCGCGCCGCGCTTGCCACGCTCGATCTGTTCGAGCGCGACGACGTGCTCGCTGCGAACGCGTACAAGTCGGCGCGACTGCGCGAGCAGTTCGAGTCGTTCGCCGCGCATCCGCTCGTGCGCAACCTGCGTCAGTGCGGCACGATCCTCGCGTTCGACGTGGCGCTCGCCGATCCGCAGCGCGCGGCGACTTTCTCGCGGCGCTTCTTCGAGAACGCGCTGCAGCGTGAATTGCTGCTGCGCCCGATCGGCACGACGGTCTACGTCATGCCGCCATATATTCTGGACAACGAAATGCAGGCGTTCCTCGCTACCCGCACGCGCGAGACTTTGGACGCCACCGTCGTGGAGGACCTCTGACATGGCGCATCATCCCAACGCGCTGCTCGACACCCTCGAACAGGGTCTGCGCGACATCGACGCGCATGGCCTGCGCCGCCGCCGCCGCACGGTCGATACGCCGTGCAGCGCGCATATGCAGGTGGACGGCCGCGCGACCATCGGCTTTGCGAGCAACGACTATCTCGGTCTCGCCGCCCACCCGCAACTGGTCGCGGCGATGGCCGAAGGTGCGCAGCGCTACGGCGCGGGCAGCGGCGGTTCGCATCTGCTGGGCGGCCACTCGCGCGCCCATGCGCAGCTCGAAGACGATCTCGCGGCGTTCGCGGGCGGCTTCGTCGATGCGCCGCGCGCGCTGTACTTCAGCACCGGCTACATGGCGAATCTTGCCGTGCTCACGGCGCTCGCGGGCCGTGGCGCGACGCTCTTTTCCGATGCGCTCAACCACGCTTCGCTGATTGACGGCGCGCGGCTATCGCGAGCCGACGTCCAGATCTATCCGCATGCCGACATGGCGGCGCTCACCGCACTGCTCGAAGCCTCCGACGCAAGCGTGAAAGTCATCGTGAGCGACACGGTATTCAGCATGGACGGCGACGTCGCACCGCTCGCGCGGCTCGTCGAACTCGCCGAAAAGCATGGCGCGTGGCTCGTGGTCGACGACGCCCACGGCTTCGGCGTGCTGGGCCCGCAGGGCCGCGGTGCGCTGGCGCAAGCCGCGCTGCGCTCGGAGCATCTCGTGATGGTCGGCACGCTCGGCAAGGCGGCGGGTGTCTCCGGCGCGTTCGTCTGCGCGCACGACACCGTGATCGAATGGCTCGTGCAGCGCGCGCGGCCCTATATCTTCACGACGGCCTCGTCGCCGGCG
>NZ_DATJWR010000152.1:0-8475 GCF_035501035.1 Paraburkholderia sp. | reverse complement strand
GCAGGGCTCGACTGGCGGCGCGGAGCCGCGCGTGCAGGTGGCGATCATCGGAGCGGGGGCAACGGGCGTCGAGCTTTCCGCCGAATTGCGCAATACCGCGCAGGTGCTTTCCGCGTATGGGTTGCACAAGCTGGATCCGCGTCACGACGTCGGCATCGTGCTGATCGAGGCTGGTACGCGCATCTTGCCGGCGCTGTCCGAGCGCGTGTCGTCGGCGACGGCTGAGCTTCTCGCGAAGCTCGGTGTGCGTCTGCTCACGAGCGAGCGCGTGACCGAGGTCGCGCCCGGCGTCGTACGCACGGCGAGCGGCAAGAACGTGCGCGCGGACCTGACCGTGTGGGCGGCCGGCATCACGGCGCCGCCCGTGCTCGCGCGGCTCGACGGCCTCACGGTCAACAAGCTGGGCCAGTTGATCGTGCGCCGCACGCTGCAAACCGAAATCGACGACAACATCTTCGCGCTCGGCGATTGCGCGGCGTGCGAATGGCCGGGCCACGAACGCGGCGTGCCGCCGCGCGCGCAGGCCGCGCACCAGCAGGCCACCTTCCTTTTCCGCTCGCTCGGCGATCTGCTCGCGGGGCGGCCGCTGCCCGAATTCACCTATCGCGACTTCGGCTCGCTGGTGTCGCTCGGCCATTTCAGCGCGGTCGGCAATCTGATGGGTGGGCTGATCGGCGGGAATATGTTGATCGAAGGATTGTTTGCCCGTTTCATGTACATGTCGCTGTACCGGCTGCACATCGCGGCGCTGCACGGCTACGCGCGCATGATGCTCGATACCTTCGCCCACTGGCTGCGCCGTACGACGCTGCCGCGCGTGAAGCTGCACTGAGCGGCGCCAGCGCTCCCGGGGGGCGCGGCGCCATTTCGTTGATTCCGCCGTTTGACGTCTGAGTGACGTTCGAGGAGCGTTGCATGCTGAAACCCGAAGTCGATAGTCTCGTTCCGCGCGTGCCGTTCGATCGCCGTACCTTCATCAAGGCGGCGCTCGGTAGCGGATTCGCCGCCGCCGTGCTGCCCGTCTCCGCGCAGACCATCCATACCGACAGCGAAGGCCTCGAAGCCGGCGAGGTCGGCTTCCAGTCGAACGGCACGCTCATTCCGGCCTATCGCGCGCGGCCGCGCGGCAAGACGGATCTGCCGGTCATCATCGTGATCCATGAGATCTTTGGCGTTCACGAGCATATTGCCGACGTGTGCCGCCGCTTTGCGAAGCTCGGCTACCTGGCCATCGCGCCGGATTTTTTCGAGCGCGAAGGCGATGCGTCCGTGTATCCGACGATTCAGCAGATCAACGAGAATATCGCGAGCAAGGTACCCGACGCGCAGGTGCTCGGCGACATCGACGCGGCCCTCGTCTGGGCCGGCCAGAATGGCGGTGACCTGAAGCGCGTGGGTATCAACGGGTTCTGCTGGGGCGGGATCTACGCGTGGCTCTATGCCGAGCACAATCCACAGGTGAAGGCCGCGGTGTCGTGGTACGGGCGTGTGGCCGGCGCTCACACCGCGAACTCGCCGCAAAACCCGCTCGATCTCGCGGCCAATCTGCAGGTGCCGGTGCTTGGCCTCTACGGTTTGCAGGACAACAGCATCCCGCAGGACACGCTCGCGCAGATGAAGGCTGCCATCGCGCAGGGGCCGCAGGGAGGGCGCGGTTCGCAGTTCGTCGTATACGACGATGCGGGCCATGCGTTCTTCGCGGACTACCGGCCGAGCTATCGCAAGGCCGACGCGCAAGACGGCTGGAAGCGCGCGATTGCTTGGTTCAGGGGGCACGGCGTGGCGTGACGCCATGCTCCGGTCATCATGCCCGGATCAAGGGTTCGGCTCAAGGGTTCGGGCCCGTGGCGACCGGCCGCGACGGGTCGGCGACCCATTCGCTCCACGAACCGGGATAGAGCGCCGCGCCATGCAGGCCGGCAATCTCCATGGCGAGTGCGTTGTGGCAGGCGGTCACGCCCGAGCCGCATTGCAGGACCACGTGCTCGGGCGTCGTACCCGGCAGCACCGCGCTGAAGTCCTCACGCAGCGTGTGCGCCGACTTGAAGCGCCCGTCCGGCGTGAGGTTGTCCTGAAAGAAGCGGTTGCGGGCGCCAGGAATATGGCCGGCCACCGGATCGATCGCTTCGTTCTCGCCGCGATAGCGGTCGGCGGCACGCGCGTCGACTACGGTGAGTTCGCGCGTGGCGAGATTGCGCTCGATGGCCTGAGCGTCCACGGTCACCTGCAGCGGCGCGCCGGCCTTGAAGGTGCCGCGTGCCGGCGTCGGCACGTCGCGCACGAGCGGGAAGCCGGCCGCTTCCCATGCCTGCAGGCCGCCGTCGAGCACGGCCACCGAGTCATGGCCGAGCCAGCGCAGCAGCCACCACAGGCGCGCGGCGTACGAACCCCCTTGCGCATCGTAGGCCACGACCTGCTGGCCTTCGTTTAGCCCGCGCAGCGAGAGCGTGGCGACGAGCGCAGCGCGGTCGGGCAGCGGATGGCGGCCGTTCTTGCCGGTCTTCGGGCCGGAGAGGTCGCGGTCCAGATGCAGATATTGCGCGCCGGGCAAATGGCCGATCGCATAGGCGTTCTCGCCCGCAGCGGGATTGGCAAGATCGAAGCGGCAGTCGAACACGAGCACGCTGCCCGGTGCGGCGGTCAGGCGTTCGTGCAGATTGGCGGCAGAGATCAGCGTGGTGTAGTGCGTGTGGGGCATGACGGCTCCTTGGATCGTGCGAGGCCGCTGCCAGGAAAAATGCGGTACACGTGCGGCGGCCCGATGCTGTCAGTCTAAACAAAAAGACGGGCCGAAGCCCGTCTTTCCGTGATGCGTTCGAGCGGCCTCTGAAGCCGCGCGTCAGATCGGTCCCAGCTCGCGACGCAGGAACTCGTGGAAGTGCTGCATGCCGTCTTCCATCGGGCTCTGGTACGGGCCGACTTCCGAAACGCCGCGCTCGAACAGCGCGCGGCGGCCGGCGTCCATGCGCTCGGCGATCTCGTCGTCCTCGACGGCCGTTTCCATATAGGCGGCGCGTTCAGCCTCGACGAACTCGCGCTCGAACAGCGTGATTTCCTCGGGATAGTAGAACTCGACGATATTCGTCGTTTTCTGCGTGCCCTGCGGGATGAGCCACGAGACCACGAGCACGTGCGGGTACCACTCGATCATGAGGTTCGGGTAGTACACCATCCAGATCGCGCCGAACTCGGGCGGCACGCCGTTGCGAAAACGCAGGACTTCGTCGTGCCACTTGCGGTACGTCGGGCTGCCCGGCTTGCCGAGGTGCTTGTGCACGCCGACCGTCTGCACGCTATACCACTCGCCGAATTCCCACTGGAGATCGTCGCACGACACGAAGTTGCCGAGGCCGGGGTGGAACGGAACGACGTGATAGTCTTCCAGATAGACCTCGATGAAGGTCTTCCAGTTGTAGTTGCATTCGTGGACCTCGACGTGATCGAACATATAGTCCGTAAAGTCGAGGTGCTTCGCCGGCCCGAGGCGCGCGAGATCGCGCGCGACGTCGCGCCCGGCGGATTCGAACAGCAGGCCGTTCCACTTCTGCAGCGGCGTGCGGTCCAGGTTCAGACACGGTTTGTCCGCGAAGTGCGGCGCGCCGAGCAACTCGCCCTTGAGGTCGTAGGTCCAGCGATGCAGCGGACACACTATATTGTCCGCCGAGCCTCGACCGTTTAGCATGATGGCCTGACGGTGCCGGCAGACATTCGAGAGCAGCTCGATCTCGTCGCGCTTGTTGCGAACGAGCACGCGGCCCTCTTTTTCGCTGGGCAGCGCAAAATAGTTCCCAGCCTCCGGCACCATGAGTTCGTGCCCGACGTAGCGAGGACCCTTCTGGAAAAGCGTGTCGATTTCGCGCTTGAGAAGCGCTTCGTCAAAATAAGCGGCGACTGGCAGCTGACTATGGATGGACTTCAGCTGCAATGCATTGCTCAGATTGGACATTCCCACTCCCGATGAAGACGTGAAAGCAGTGAACAACCCAACCATCGAAGATTCGATTTAGGGAGCCGGCGATTATACCCGGTTACCCTGCCATGGGGTAGCTAAGTGACTGATTTTTGCCAAAATTACGTTGGAAAGCCGGCGGAAATCCAAGAAATATGAGACAAATGGATAGCGAACCGGGCCTTCTGGAACCGATTTGGGCTTACGCGGCTTCTGTGGTCGAGAATGCACACGAGCCGGAGAGCGGGTCGAAAGAGAAGCTTTTGCCGTAGAATGTCCGCCTTGTTTCATTCTGGCGACGACTCATGGCGAAATCCGCATCGAAAGACCGCGCTGGCGCGGACGAAAGCGCGGCCGGCACGGCAGAAGGTGAGGTTCTGCCCGAAAGCTACGAAGCGGCGCTTGCGGAACTCGACGCCCTGGTCGCGCGCATGGAAGGCGGCGCCCTGAGCCTCGAAGAGTCGCTTGCGGCATATCGGCGCGGCGCCGCGCTCGTGCGGTTCTGCCAGCAGCAGCTCGAAAAGGTTGAACAACAGGTGCGCGTGCTCGACGGCGAGACGCTGCGGCCCGTGCCCCTCAATACGACAGACTCCGCAGCGGGCGGAGACGACGACCTATGACATTTGACCAATGGACCCGGCAGGTGCTTGACCGGGTCGAAAGCGCGCTCGATCACTATTTACCGGCCGCCGATGTGCTGCCGGCGCCGCTGCATGACGCCATGCGTTATGCCGTGCTTGGCGGCGGCAAGCGCGTGCGTCCGCTTCTGTGCCACGCGGCGGGCGAACTGACGAACGCCACACCCGAGGCGCTCGACGCGGCCGCCTGCGCGCTGGAGATGATCCACGTCTATTCGCTCGTGCACGACGACATGCCGTGCATGGACGACGACGACTTGCGCCGCGGCAAGCCCACCGTACACGTCAAATATGACGAGCCGACGGCGCTGCTGGTTGGCGATGCGTTGCAATCGCAGGCGTTCATCACGCTGACGTCGGAGGTGCCGGGTTTGAGCGATTCGGCGCAGCGCCAGGCCTCGCTCGTGCGCGAACTCGCGCTGGCGAGCGGCTCGATCGGCATGGCCGGCGGCCAGGCCATCGATCTGGCGAGCGTCGGCCATGCGCTCACGCGGGCCGAACTCGAAACGATGCACCGTCTGAAGACCGGCGCGCTGCTGCGCGCCTCGGTGCGCATGGGCGCGGTGGCGGGCGAAGCGCCCACTGCCGAAACGCTTGCCGCGTTGGACAAATACGCGGCGGCCGTGGGCCTCGCATTCCAGGTGGTGGACGACATTCTCGACGTCACCGCCGACTCGGCGACGCTCGGCAAGACCGCAGGCAAGGACGCGAAGGACGGCAAGCCGACCTACGTGTCGATCATCGGCCTTGATGCTTCGCGTGCGCTCGCGCAGCAGTTGCGCGCCGACGCGCACGCGGCGCTCGAACCGTTTGGCGCGCGCGCGCAGCGCCTCGCCGAACTCGCTGACCTGGTGGTGAACCGGGTGAGCTGACCGCGCCACCCGCCCACGCGCATGAAATAGGAAGTAATGCGCAGGACAAGTGCGGGAGCGCCAGTTTTCCTACAATGGAACGACGATGTACGACTTGCTGAAAACCATTGACGACCCGGCGGATTTGCGCCGCCTCGACCGCCGCCAGCTGCAACCGCTCGCCGACGAACTGCGCGCCTTCGTTCTCGAGAGCGTCTCGCAGACGGGTGGCCACCTGTCGTCCAACCTTGGTACGGTCGAACTGACGATCGCGCTGCACTACGTGTTCGACACGCCGCGCGATCGCATTGTCTGGGACGTGGGCCATCAGACTTATCCGCATAAGATCCTGACCGGCCGCCGCGACCAGATGCATACGCTGCGTCAGCTCGGCGGCATCTCGGGTTTCCCGAAGCGCGACGAGTCGCCGTATGACACGTTCGGCACAGCGCACTCGAGCACGTCGATCTCGGCGGCGCTCGGCATGGCTGTCGCGAGCAAGCTCAAGGGCGAAAACGCCATGGGCATCGCCGTCATCGGCGACGGCGCGATGACGGCCGGCATGGCATTCGAGGCGCTGAACAACGGTGGCGTCGAAGACGACGTGCCGCTGCTCGTCATCCTCAACGACAACGACATGTCGATCTCGCCGCCGGTGGGCGCGCTCAATCGCCATCTCGCGCGCCTCATGTCGGGCCGCTTCTACGCCGCCGCGCGCGCGGGCGTGGAGCGCGTGCTGCGCCATGCGCCGCCGGTGCTCGATCTCGCCCGCAAGCTCGAAGAGCACGCGAAGGGCATGATCGTGCCGGCCACGCTGTTCGAGGAGTTCGGCTTCAACTACATCGGGCCGATCGACGGCCACGATCTCGATTCGCTGATCCCGACGCTGCAGAACATCAAGGAACTGCGCGGCCCGCAATTCCTGCACGTGGTGACGAAGAAAGGCCAGGGCTACAAGCTCGCCGAAGCCGACCCGGTCCTGTACCACGGTCCCGGCAAGTTCAACCCGGCCGAAGGCATCAAGCCTTCCTCGACGCCCGCGAAGAAGACCTACACGCAGGTCTTCGCCGAGTGGCTGTGTGACGTGGGCGAGCTCGACTCGCGCGTGGTCGGCATCACGCCGGCGATGCGCGAAGGCTCGGGCCTCGTGGAGTTCGAAAAGCGCTTCCCGGACCGCTACTACGACGTCGGCATTGCCGAGCAGCATGCGGTGACGTTTGCGGGCGGTCTCGCGGCCGAAGGCCTGAAGCCGGTCGTCGCGATCTACTCGACCTTCCTGCAGCGCGGCTACGACCAGCTGATCCACGACGTGGCGCTGCAGAACCTGCCGGTCGTGTTCGCGATCGACCGCGCCGGCCTCGTCGGTGCGGACGGTGCGACGCACGCGGGCGCATACGATCTCGCGTTCATGCGCTGCATCCCGAACATGATGATCATGGCGGCATCCGACGAAAACGAATGCCGCCAGATGCTCTACACGGCGCTCCAGCAGGACTGCACGACGGCCGTGCGCTACCCGCGCGGTGCGGGCACGGGCGTCGCGACCGTCAAGCAGATGGCCGCGCTACCGGTGGGCAAGGGCGAGATTCGCCGCGAGAGCAATGCGCCGGCAGGCAAGCGCGTTGCGATCCTCGCGTTCGGCACGATGGTCGCGCCTTCGCTCGCGGCGGCCGCGGAGCTGGACGCCACCGTGGCGAACATGCGCTTCGTGAAGCCGATCGACGCCGATCTCGTGCGCCAGCTCGCCGAGACGCACGACTATCTCGTGACCGTCGAGGAAGGCTGCATCATGGGCGGCGCCGGTTCGGCCTGCGTGGAATCCCTGCTTGAAAGTGGGGTTATCAAGCCCGTACTACAATTGGGCCTCCCCGACACCTTCATCGATCACGGCGATCCGGCGAAGCTGCTGGCGGGCGTCGGCCTCGACGCGGCAGGCATCGCGAAGTCCATTCGCGAGCGCTTCCTCGATGGCGCGGCGAACGCGTCGGGCAAGTCGGTGATGCGCGTCGCGTAAGCGGCTGGGCATCGAAACAGCCTGAAGCTGCGCTCTTTTTGGGCGCAGCCGCTCGAATACCTTGAACCGTCGGAAGGGGCGTGTTGCCCTGTTCCGCCAGCAAGCGCCGGCACATGCCGGCGCTTGCCATTTGCGCGCCACATTTGGCGCGACTTGAGGATAAGAATATGAATCAGATGAACCCGGCTTTCGTGATGCCGGACGTCCAGAGCTCCGTCGATACCCGTCAGATCCCGATCCAGCGAGTGGGCGTGAAAGGCGTGCGCCATCCGCTCACCGTGAAGACCGGCGCGGGCGACGTCCAGCCGAGCGTCGGCACATGGAACCTCGACGTTCATCTGCCGGCGGATCAGAAGGGCACGCACATGTCGCGCTTCGTGGCGCTGCTCGAAGAGAACAAGACGCCGCTCGAACCGGCAACGTTCCGCGCCATGCTCACGGCGATGCTCGTCAAGCTCGAATCGCAGGCAGGCCGTATCGAAGTGTCGTTCCCGTACTTCGTTAAGAAGGTCGCACCGGTCTCGGGCGTGGAAAGCCTGCTGGACTACGAAGTGACGCTCACGGGCGACGCGCGCGATGGCGTGACGCGCCTGTTCCTCAAGGTGCTGGTGCCGGTGACGAGCCTGTGCCCGTGCTCGAAGAAGATTTCGCAGTATGGCGCGCACAACCAGCGCTCGCACGTGACGATGGATGTCGAGTTCGACGGCGATCTGCCGGTGGAAGAACTCATCGTGATCGCCGAACAGGAAGCGTCGTGCGAACTGTGGGGCCTGCTCAAGCGTCCGGACGAGAAGTTCGTCACCGAGCGCGCGTATGAAAATCCGAAGTTCGTCGAAGACCTCGTGCGCGATGTGGCTGTGCGCCTGAACGCCGATGCGCGCGTGATCGCCTATACGCTCGAGGCCGAAAACTTCGAGTCGATTCACAATCACAGCGCGTATGCGGTGATCGAGCGGGACAAGCGCCTCGCCTGATACATTCCTCGTCGCTGCCCGCCGTTTCGTTGCGGGTGCACCGAAGCAA
>NZ_DATJWR010000151.1:0-36943 GCF_035501035.1 Paraburkholderia sp. | reverse complement strand
TCCACGACCTGCTTCGCGTTGTCGCGGTCTTCGGCGCTCGGCACCGTGCCCGTGAGCGAGACTACGCCGTTGTGGGTCTTCACGTGGATGTGCTCGGACTTCACGTTCTTCGCGGCAAGCAAGTCGGCCTTGACCTTCGTCGTGATGGCTGCGTCGTCGACGTGCTGGCCCATGCTTTCCGAACTGCCCGAGGGCGCGGTGCTGTTCGTCGTCTGCGCACCGGCGAGAAGTGCGAACGTCATGCAGGCGGCGCCGGCCGCGGTCTTGAGGATGAGGATGCGCTTCATGGCTACTCCCTTTCTGGTTGGGGTCGCTGCGTTTAGCGCAAGCTGCGTGCCGCGTCTTGCCCGTGTCGTCCCGCGCGTTTCCTCGAAACGCTGTTTGAAATCGCGAAAGCCACCCACTATGCGGGATGCCGGCGATGCCATCCGAGTCATCCCTCGCCACGCCGGAACTCGACACAATTTTTCCGCACGTTTGTAAAAAGCTCCATCGCGGGGTCGGAAAAGAGACTCGCGAAGTACGCTTTGCAAACCCCGATCCCGTTTCGAAACAGGGCGTTGTAAGAACTGGCATGGGTGTTGCGTGGAAGTGCGCACCATTCAATTCAAAACCAACGGGATCGCCATGCCTTCCATCGCGTTACACGCGCGCCAGCATCTGGCGCTCACGCCGCGCCTTCAACAGGCGGTGAGGCTGCTGCAACTGTCGTCGCTCGAATTCCAGCAGGAATTGCGCGAGGCGCTCGACACCAATCCGTTCCTCGAATACGTGCCTCCCACCTCGGAAACAGGCGAGGCCGCCGAAGCCGCCGACGGCGCGGCGGGTATTGGCGCCGCGGCCGCGGCCGCGCCAGAAGTCGCCACCATGGAGGCGGGGGGCGTGGGCGAAGCCAACCTCGATGCCGGCATGCCGCAGGACACGTCTTCCTACGCTGAATCCTCGTATGGCGAGACTGGCTACAGCGACGCGTCCTACGGGGACGAGGGCTCGGGCTACACCGCCGAGCTGCCCTCGCCGGGGGCGCTGCGCTCGTCGAACTATCGCGGCGGCGAGGACGGCGAGTCGGAGGCCTCCGACTGGGTGCGCGTGCCGATCTCGCTGCGCGAGCAGCTGCATGAGGCGCTGCGCCTTTCGCCGCTCGACGACCTCGACCGGGCAGCGACGCAGGTCGTGATCGAGGCGCTCGACGACGACGGCTATCTGCGCCAGGAGCTCTCCGACCTCGCCGATGTCGAAGGCATGGGCGACGAACTCGACGAGGACCGCCTGCGCGTCGGGCTGCGCGTGGTGCAGACGCTCGATCGTGCCGGTATCGGCGCGCGTTCGCTCTCCGAATGCCTCGCGCTGCAACTGGAGGCGATGCCGCACGACACGCCGCATCGCGAGCTTGCGATGCAGATCGTCACGCAGCACCTCGAGCGTCTCGCGCGCCGCGAGCACGGCGAACTGCAGCGGCAGCTCGGTTGCGATGCGTCTTCGCTGCAAGCCGCGATCGCGCTGGTGCGCCACCTCGATCCGAAGCCCGGCAACCACTACGGCCGTGCGGATGGCGGCTACGTGATTCCGGACGTGATCGTGCGTCAGGTGCGCGGCAAGTGGGTGGTAAGCGTGAACCCGGCCATCGAGCCGCGCGCGCGCATCCACAAGCTCTATGCGGAAATGTTCGCGCGCTCGGACCAGACGAGCCGCTCGCCGCTTGCGCAGCAACTGCAGGAAGCGCGCTGGCTGATTCGCAATGCGCACAAGCGCTGCGAGACGATCCTGCGCGTGGGCGAGTGCATCGTCGCGCGCCAGAAGGCGTTCTTCCAGTACGGCGAAATCGCGCTGCGTCCCATGTTGCTGCGCGATGTCGCCGACGAACTGGGTCTGCACGAGTCCACCGTCTCGCGCGCGACCGGCAACAAGTACATGGCCACGCCGCGCGGCATTTTCGAGTTCAAGCGCTTCTTCCCGCGCGAGCTGGAAACGCGCACGGGCGGTACGTGCTCGGCGGCGGCGGTGCGCGCGCTCATCAAGGAGATGATCGACGCCGAAGATCCGCGCGATCCGCTCTCGGACGTTGTGCTGACCCACGAACTCGAGAAGCAGGGCGTGCAGGTGGCGCGCCGCACGGTCACGAAGTATCGGCAAATGATGAAGCTGCCGGCCGCGGAGATGCGTCGCCAGGTTTGATGCGGCACGCGCCGTCGTTCTGGGCATTCGTTCCGTTTTTGTGCTGAAAGCCGGGGGGAATGTGCCCGGCGCGCGATGGGCGTCACGTGGCGTGCGGCCAGCAGGTTACGTGACGCGCGCCGCTTCCATGCTCACGCAGCCAGCCGCGGAAGACGGCGAAGGTGTCAGGAAGGGGACCGATGGCGCTTTTTCGGGGTGCAACGACTGATTGCATGCCGCGCTATGCCGTTGGCGCCTGGCTCGCGCCCAGGCGCTCGATCAATGCCATCGCTGCGGCTGGATTGCGTTCCTTGAACCCACTGATGACATACAGATAAACATCGCGGCCTGCCTTCGCGGCGAGCGGCTTTGCGTAGGTGGCGAGATCGTCGGGGGTGTCGCCGTGCGACCAGGCGAGCGCGCGCTCGACCCAGCGGTCCAGTTCGGCGGGGGCGTAGCCGAGCGGATGATGGTTCGCGGTGCCCATGATGCGCGCGTAGACGAATGGCGCGCTCGCATCGGCGATCAGCGGGTAGTCGGAGTCGCCGGACACGACGATCGCGGCCTTGCGTCTGCGTGCAAGCTCAACGAATTCCGGCGTGCAAAAGCTGTCATCGCGCACTTCGATCGCGTGGCGCAGCCGACGGCCGTCGGCTTCGTCGGGCAGCAGTTCGAGAAATCGGGCGTAGTCCTCGGGATCGAAGCGTCTGCCGGGCGCGAGCTGCCAGTTGATCGGCCCGAGCTTGTCGCGCAGGTTCAGCACGCCGCTCCCCAGAAAGCGCTCGATCGTTGGGCCCGCCTCGGCCAGCACGCGGCGATTCATCGCAAAGCGCGGGGCCTTCAACGAGAACACGAAATCCTCGGGCGTTTCGTCATGCCAGCGCGTGAAGCTCTCCGCACGCTGCGCGCCATAGTACGTGCTGTTGATTTCGAGGGTGGAGAGATGGCGGCTTGCGTACTCGAGCTCGCGGCGCTGCGCGAGCCCGTCGGGATAGAACGCGCCACGCCACGGCGCGTAGATCCAGCCGCCGATGCCAACGCGTATCCGGCCCCGCCGGGCTTTAGAACTGGGGGAGGGCGCCATCGGGAATCCGCAATCGTTGCCACGATGGCGCAGTGTAGCGCAACGCTCTGCGCGCTCCTCGGCTGCGGTGCCGACGCGCAAGTTGCGAGACACACAAGTCTTTACTCAGGGGGGGAGGCATTTTCAGCATTGTCTTATATTCTCTCGCGCGTCGTGAGGTTACTTTAGTCAAGTTGTGTCGGATAACCTTACATGGATCATCAGATGTCTTCCCGCATTTCCTCGGAACTCACAGATGCGCAGTGGTGCAGCATCGAGCCGATATTTCACGAAGTCCGCATCGATGGTCGCCGTCGTGGGCGCCCCGCACACGACCCTCGGCTCGTCTTCGCCGGCATCCTTTGGGTGTTGGCCACTGGTGCGGTCTGGTCAAAGATGCCTGCGTGCTACCCCGATTTCCGCACCTGCCATCGGCGTTTCAAGCTTTGGTTCGACTCGGGCCTCATCCATCACGCCATGGAACGCCTGTACGGCGAGCAAGGGCTCGCCCTATGCAACGCCATGGCCGCGCGCATGCAGCCGTGGCGCGCGCCCGCTGGCCGCAAGCCGCACTTTCCGGTAGCGTCAACGCTGCGCTGGCCGCTCGTGCGGCCGTTCGCCGAGCGCTGAGCGCTTAGCGCCAGGCGAGCCCGGTGCACTACGCCGTCGGATCATGAATCCGCGGGCTGGAACGTCAAATCTCACCATCCTCCGCGTGCATGCGCCCGAACAGCGGCGTCCACCATTGTGCGCGCGAGAAGGCTTCAATCGGAACGTCGGTGTTGAGATCGACGGTGCGCTGCCGCTCGTGCGCATCGAGAGGATCCGCTTGCGCGAGCTGCGCGGCAAGCACGTCGGCGCCCGCATCGGAGGCGCTGCGCGGGCCCTGCTTGCGGGCGTTGACACGTTCGACGAGCCGCGCCTCAGGGGCGTGAAAATTCAAAATCAGCATCGGCCGGTTCAGTTCGCGCGCGAGCGATGCGAAGCGCGCACGATGCTCGGCCTTCAGAAACGTTGCATCGACGAGCGCCGTGTAGCCCGCATTCAGCACGTCGCGTACATGCGCGACGAGACGCTCGTAATGTGCGTCGAGTGCGGCTTGCGTGTAGGCGCTTGCCGGCAGTGCGTCCAGCGCCGGCGCCGCGAATGGCTCGCGGCGCTTGCGCTCGAGATCGCTCGATACGCGGATTGCCCCGCTGAGCTCGGCTAGCGCACGGCTCGCCACGGATTTGCCAGAGCCCGAAAAGCCGTGGCATAGCAAAAGCCACGGCGAGGGCGCGCTCATGGCGCGTGCCTCGGTTGCCGCCAGAGTGAGGTAGCGCGAGAAGTGGCCTTCGCGGGCGCTCGCGTCGGCCCGCTCCGGCGGCCCTGCCTTGAGCAGCGCCACGAGTGCCCGCACCAGCGCGCGATAGGCAACATAAAGCCGCAGCGCCACGAGCCCTGCAAAATCGCCCGTCGCTTCGAGGTAGCGATCGAGCAGACGGTGCGCATGCTGCGCCTGAGCATGAGCGTGCAGGTCCATCAGCAGGAACGCCAGATCGCAGGTCACGTCGATCCACCGCAGCGCCTCGCTAAACTCGATGCAGTCGAACATCAACGCATGCCGGCCATGCCGCACGATATTGTCGAGGTGCAGGTCGCCGTGGCAGGCGCGCACGAAGCCGTGCTCGCGGCGGCCGTCGAGGTGCGCCGCGAGCCTCGCGAGTTCGCGTTCGAAGATCGAACGCAATCTAGCGGTCCGCACAGCCGCCGCCGTGCGCGGATCCGCCTCGAGCGGCCCTAGCGCCGCGAGCACCTGCTCACGCACGAGCGCCGCCGAGCCGAAGCGCGCCGCAGGCGCCAGCGGACCGCGCCCGGCACGGCGCGCATGCCGATGGCTTTCGGCGAGCTTCGTTGCGGCCGCATCGATGTCGGCTGTGCCCAGTTCGCCGTGCGCGAGCAGGTTCGAGAACAGCAGCCGCTGGTCGAAGCGTCGCATACGGACCGCGTAATCGATTACGCCTGTGTTGCCGCGTCCAGCAGGGCGCGCGCGCCTTTGAACGCCGCGCCGAAGCCCACAGCGCCGGCCATCAAGAAACAGCTCGCCTATATCGCAATAAATCGATCCCGCGAACGGCGCATTCAGACGAATCTCAGCTTCACAGCACCGGCGGCGTGCATCGAGCCGCACGAAATCGACGAAGCCGAAATCGACGGGCTTCATGAGCTTGTATGCATACCGCCCGGCAAGATAGACCACGGAGATGTGCGTCTCGATGCGCACGATGCGCCCGGCCGGGTGCGCATAGGTGCAGGCGCGCGAGAGCGCGGCGTCCACCATGCGGCCGTGTCGGCGCGCGGCGCGCTGACGGTTGAAGGCGTGACGGGAGAGTGGGGTGTCGGACATCGGCGTGATTAGCGTGGGAATTCAGGGCAATGGGGGTACGGCGTCCTGTCCGAACCGGCACACGAGCGTGCGTCGGCAGCCTGTTGCGCCGCGTGGAACGCTTTGATCGAAACGGCTTGCACCAGCATTGGCATATTGCACCTTTTGTGCAATCCGGCGAGGCTGAGTGATACTGTGAAGTTCAACCAAACGGAATCCAGGAGCCATGGCGCATTTCGACGTATTCAACGGAGACGCAGACGGCATCTGCGCGCTGCATCAGTTGCGGCTCGCAAGGCCTCGGGAAGCGACACTCATCACGGGCGTGAAGCGCGACATCGCACTCGTCGAACGCGTGCCCGCCGGGCTCGGCGACTCGCTCACGGTACTCGACATCTCGTTCGACGTGAACCGCGCCGCGCTCACGGCTTTGCTCGCGAAGGGCGTCGACGTCGAATTTTTCGACCATCATCACGCGGGCGAGCTGCCGGTGTGCCTGAATCTCGTCGCGCATATCGACACCACGGCGCAGGTGTGCACGAGCGTGCTCGTCGACCGCCACCTCGCCGGCCGCTACCGGCCGTGGGCGATCGCGGCGGCCTGGGGCGACAATCTGCCCGATACGGCGCGCGCGCTGGCGCAACAGGCCGGGCTCGACGCCGGGCAGGTCGAGCAACTGCGCGAGCTTGGCGAGGCGATCAACTACAACGCCTACGGCGACAGTGTCGAAGACCTCGTGATCGCGCCGCTCGATCTGTACGCACTGTTGAAGCCCTATGCGAGCCCGTTCGACTTCATCGCGGCGGAGCCGGTCGTCGCGCAGCTTGCGCATTGCCGTCACGAAGATCTCGAACTGGCCCAGGCCATTGCGCCGCTCATCGCGCTGCAGTACGGCAGCGTCTGTGTGCTGCCCGACGAGCCGTGGGCGCGCCGCGTGCGCGGCGCGTTCGCCAACGCCCTCGCCAACGAAGAGCCTTCGCGCGCCCACGCGGTGCTGAGCGTGAATGCCGACGGCAACTATGCGGTCAGCGTGCGCGCGCCGCTCGCGCAGCCACGCGGCGCGGACGAACTCTGCCGCGCCTTCCCCGGCGGAAACGGCCGGGTCGGCGCCGCGGGCATCGACTGCCTCGACTCGAAGCGGCTCGACGCGTTCGTCACCGCGTTCGCCCGCGTATTCGGCCGCGCCAAGCCGGCTTGAGCGCAGTCGGCGCCGGGCCGGCCTGAGCTTGCCTACGCTGTTTCGCCGCCGCCCTGCGCGCGGCGTGCTCCCGGCCAGCGCCAGTTGCGGATTTCGGGCATGTCGTCGCCGTACTCGTCCACGTAGCGGCGGTGCGCGGCGAGCTTGTCGTGCAGCGTCTGGCGCAGGTGTGCGGCCCGCTGCGCGAGTCCATCCACGCGGTCGATCACGGCTTCGCACAGGTGGAAGCGGTCGAGGCGGTTCACCACGGTCATGTCGAACGGCGTGGTCGTCGTGCCTTCCTCGATGAAGCCGTGCACATGGATGTTCGCGTGATTCGCGCGCCGGTAGGTGAGCCGGTGGATCAGCGACGGATAGCTATGGTGCGCGAAGATCACCGGCCGGTCGGTGGTGAAGAGGGCGTTGAAGTCGGCGTCCGGCAGGCCGTGCGGATGGCGGTCGGCGGGTTCCAGCGTCATCAGGTCCACCACGTTCACCACGCGCACCTTGAGGTCGGGCAGGCAGGTGCGCAGCAGATCGACGGCCGCGAGCGTTTCCAGCGTCGGCACGTCGCCGGCGCAGGCCATCACCACGTCGGGCTTGCCGCCGTCGTCGTTGCTCGCCCATTGCCAGATGCCGATGCCGTCCGCGCAATGGCGGATGGCCGCGTCCATGTCGAGCCATTGCGCCTGCGGCTGCTTGCCCGCCACGATGATGTTGATGCGATTCCACGTGCGCAACACGTGGTCGGTCACGGCCAGCAGCGTGTTGGCGTCGGGCGGCAGGTACACGCGCACCGTGTCCGACTTCTTGTTCACCGCGTAGTCGATGAAACCCGGGTCCTGATGGCTGAAGCCATTGTGGTCCTGGCGCCAGACGTGCGAGGTGAGCAGATAGTTGAGCGAGGGGAGCGGGCGCCGCCACGGAATCTCGCGGATCACCTTCAGCCACTTCGCATGCTGGTTGAACATCGAATCGATGATGTGGATGAACGCCTCGTAGCACGACATGAAGCCGTGCCGGCCCGTGAGCAGATAGCCTTCGAGCCAGCCCTGGCAGGTGTGCTCCGAGAGTATTTCCATGACGCGGCCGTTGGCGGCGAGCTGGATGTCGTCGGGCGTGAGCTCGGCGAGCCAGGTGCGCGCGGTCACGTCGAACACGTCGCTCCAGCGGTTCGAGGCGGTCTCGTCGGGGCCGAAGATGCGGAAGTTGCGCGTGGGCTCGTTCACCCGCATCACTTCGCGCAGGAACGCGCCCATCACGCGCGTCGCCTCGGCGTCCACCTGCCCCGGCGCGGGCACCTCCACCGCGTGGCGCTCGAACGCGGGCACGCGCAGCTCGCGCACTCGCCCGCCGCCGTTCGAGCGCGGGTTCGCGCTCATGCGCTTTTCGCCCTGCGGCGCGAGCGCGGCGATGTTGGGCACGAGTCGGCCCTGCGCGTCGAAGAGCTCCTCGGGCTGGTAGCTGCGCATCCAGCTTTCGAGCAGCGCGAGATGCCCAGGCTTCGCGATGTTCGCGAGCGGCACCTGGTGCGAGCGCCACGAGCCTTCGGTCTTGAGGCCATCGACCGTTTTCGGGCCGGTCCAGCCCTTCGGCGTGCGCATCACGATCATCGGCCAGCGCGGGCGCCGATAGCCGGGCGGCAGGTTGCCGTTCTCATCGGCGAGTTCGCGCGCGGACTTCTGGATGCGTGCAATCTCGTCGAATGCCGTGTCGAGCGCGGCGGCCATCAGGCGATGCGCGGCGTCCGGTTCCTCCGCTTCCACGAAAATCGGCTCGTGGCCATAGCCCTTCATGAGCGAGGCGAGCTCGTCGTCGCCGATGCGAGCGAGCACCGTCGGCCCCGCGATCTTGTAGCCGTTCAGGTGAAGGATGGGCAGCACGGCGCCATCGGTGGCCGGATTGAGAAACTTGTTCGAGTGCCAGGCGGTGGCGAGCGGGCCGGTTTCGGCTTCGCCGTCGCCGACCACGCAGGCGACGATCAGGTCCGGGTTGTCGAACACCGCGCCGTAGGCGTGCGAGAGCGCGTAGCCCAGCTCTCCGCCTTCGTGGATCGAGCCGGGCGTTTGTGGTGCGACATGGCTCGGAATGCCGCCCGGAAAGCTGAACTGCTTGAAGAGCACGGCCATGCCTTCCTCGTCCTGCGGCACGTTCGGCCAGGTCTCGCTGTAGGTGCCTTCGAGCCAGGTGTTCGCGACGACGGCCGGCCCACCGTGCCCCGGACCCGCGAGAAACAGCACGTCGAGATCGCGCTCGTTGATGACGCGGTTCAGGTGCGTGTAAAGGAAGTTGAGCCCCGGCGTCGTGCCCCAGTGGCCGAGCAGGCGCGGCTTCACGTGCGCGAGCTGCAGCGGCTCGCGCAGCAGCGGGTTGGCGAGCAGATAGATCTGGCCGACCGAGAGATAGTTGGCCGCGCGCCACCAGGCGTCCATGCGGCGCAGCAGGTCGTCGGAGAGCGGTCGGTGGGCGGGGGTGTCGGTTGCGTTCATGCGGGGCTCCGGTTGCGCGGCGGCGGAAGGCGGACCGAGGTGGGCACGGGATGCCGCGCGCAGCGATGCGCGCGGCGTGCGCGTTGTGCGTGCGTACGAACCCGTGCATCGCCTGGCGACGGGGCCTCGTGGTCCTGAAGGAATCGTCTTATGTTGCCACGATCACGCGGTGCACCACGCCAGCATGTCCCGCGGCTTTGCGCAGCATTCGCTGCGCTTGCACGCTGGCGCGCGTGGCGCGCGGCATCGCCGCGGCGGCGGCTTGGCCGGCCGGCCGGCCGGCGCAAGCGTGGCGCTGCCCGACGCGCAGCGCGCCACGGGCCGGCCGACCGCGTAACATGCTCTATGACGGTCGATGCGGCGCGTGGGCCGCGTCCAGGCGAGGAGCAAAGCAATGCGAGCGATGGTGTTCGACGGCGAGAATCCGCGACTACGTGAAGCCGAGCTGCCCGACCCGACGCCAGGCGCGGGCGAGCTATTGATCGACGTCCGCGCGTGCGGCGTGTGCCGCACCGATCTTCATGTGGTCGACCGCGATCTCGATCACCCGAAGAAGCCGCTCATTCCCGGACACGAGATCGTCGGCACGGTCGCCGCACTCGGGCCAGGGGTGACGGGCTTCGCGCTCGGCGACCGCGTGGGCGTGCCGTGGCTCGGCCATACCTGCGGACATTGCCGCTTCTGCATCAACGGGCGCGAGAATCTGTGCGACGCGCCCGGCTTCACCGGCTACACGATCGACGGCGGCTATGCCACGCGCACCGTCGCCGACGCGCGGTACTGCTTTCATCTACCGCGTCAATACAGCGACATCGAGGCCGCACCGCTGCTGTGCGCGGGGCTCATCGGCTATCGCTCGCTCGCGATGGCGGGCGATGCGGCGCGCATCGGCATCTACGGCTTCGGTGCGGCGGCGCATATCGTCGCGCAGGTCGCGCGTCACCAGGGACGCACGGTCTACGCATTCACGCGCCCCGGCGATACCGCGGCGCAGCAATTCGCACGGCGGCTTGGCGCCGCATGGGCCGGAGGCAGCGACGAGCACGCGCCCGAGGCGCTCGATGCCGCGTTGCTGTTCGCGCCGGTCGGCGCGCTGGTGCCCGCTGCGCTGCGCGCGCTGACGAAGGGCGGCACGGTCGTGTGCGGTGGCATTCACATGAGCGACATTCCCTCGTTCCCTTATGCGTGGCTGTGGGAGGAGCGGCGCATCGTGTCGGTGGCGAACCTCACGCGGGAGGACGGCGCGACCTTCATGGCGATCGCCGCGCGCAACAAGCTCGAAATCGAGACCACGGCGTATCCGCTCGCGCGCGCCAATGAGGCGCTGGCCGACCTGCGCGAAGGGAGGCTTACCGGCGCGGCGGTGCTGACGATGGATTGAGCGCCCCGCCGGCTTTGGGGAGGCGAAGACAGCGTGGCGACAACCGGTCGCACAGGCAAAATGCGCATCCGCACCCAAATGCGCTACAAAGAATTCTAGATAGCGTGCCCCATCGCCGGGGCGCGCTCGACGCAACGGCCGGCAGGCCACCGCGTGCAACGCGCGCGCGGTGCGCTGCCGAGCATCATGGGCGAGGCCCGGGAGGTCCACGATGTACAAGCAAATTCTCGTAGCGGTCGATGGCAGTCGCAGCGGCCGGCGCGCGCTCGACGAGGCCGTGAAGATTGCAAAGGCGACAGGCGCCACGGTCGAGGCGCTTTGCGTCGTGCGGCACCCGGCGCGGCTCGTGGACGTGAGTTCGGGCTTTGCCGAGGAGCAGGCGCGTAGCTCGGCCGAAAACGACGCGGCGACGGCGGCGCTGGACGAAGCAAGAGCCGTGTTCGCGCAGGCGCAGGTGTCCGGCTCCACGCGCGCGGCGGACGCGAGCGGGGAGGAGATTGCCGCGGTGATCTCACGGATTGCCGCCGAGGAAGGCGCGGATCTCGTCGTCATGGGTACGCGCGGCTTGTCGGGCGTGAAGCGCCTGTTGCTCGGCAGCGTGGCGGAGGCGTTCCTGCGCGTGGCGGACCGGCCGGTCATGCTGGTGCGCGACGAAGAAGCGCCGGCCGCCTGATCTGGGTGCCCCGTTTCAACGGCCGGTCAGCCTGAACGCTCAGCCGGCCGCGAAACGCTTGCGTGGGTGTTCTTGCCCGTGCTGGTTTTCGCCGCGCCTGTGCGCGTGCGGCCACGAATTCCCGGCGTGCTCCATCATTTGTCCCAAAATATATGCTGTGGCAACGCTGGTCTTGAGCTTCCGCGCATTAACTATCTCGAATAGTGACATCGATCAAGCTGCGCGTAGGCTATTCGTCACGCGAAAGCCCGTGTTCCTGCCTATGATGTTGGTTTGAGCCAACTGTCTCGCGGACGCGCCGCACTTCCGAAGCATCCCGCCCCCTCGCTGCGCGTGAAGCGCTTTCGTCTTGCTCGCCGTTACCTGCGTCCGTCAGCTTCCCGATCGTAGCAAAACGCAACTGGCTGCGCGCCGGGTGCAAGCAAAAATGGAGGAGTTTGACCATGGTTACCGCTTCTCATCCCTCGTTCGATACGTATCGCGCCAACACCACGGCCGCGCTGCGATTGCTCGTCGGCCAACAGCACTGGCGCGAGCAAATGCTGAAACTGGAGCAGCGCCGGCTCGAACGCGACCGTGAGGCCCTCGAGGGCATGCTTGAATCGCTGCGCACCGCACGCGACTGGACCGATTTCGCGATCGCCACGCAGTCGGTCTGGCGCGATTATTTCGGCACGAGCACAGCGCTCTGGCAGGAGGGCTTCGCTGCGGCGATGCAGGATGCGAGCACGTGGTCCGAGACTGCACGCGAGCTGGCGCAGCAATGGCAGGACGCCTGCGGGGGCGCGAGGCCTGGCGCGTCCAATGCTCCGGGCGCGCTGCCGATGCGCGAATGGATGAACGCCTTCGAGCGCGCAGTGAACGGAGCCGCGCATCCGGGCAAGTCGCCGGGCTCGCGCACGGGCGATGGTCAGGCCGCCAGCGAAAGCCGGCATGGCCACTGAGCGTGATGTCTTCGTGACGGGCGGCATGGGCGGTCCTCGTGCGGCGATCAGCCGGCGCCTGCATGACGCGTGCGTGGCCGTCGCGGTTTCGTGCCCGGCGGCGAGCGCGCGAGCCGATGCCTGGCTTGTGACCGAACACTTGGCGGCTCGTCACTCATATTTTTTCGCATGAGGTAAACACGGGCCTTGCAATTGCGCTGGGCGCCAGCATGTTGGGACGGTGAGCGGCATCGAGTGCGCGGCGAGAGCGGCGCGCGGCGATGGCGGCGATTCTCCATCGGCGGCCGCAACCGGGCATTGCGCACTGGCGATAGCCGATGAGGAATTAAGGAGTCCGTTGCATTTTGACGCATGCGCGGACACGGGAAACACTCGGTCCATGGAGGCATCAATGAGCAATATCTCGCGTTACGATCCGTTTTTGCTGGAAGGCGTGCCCGATCTGTTTCAAGGGCTGTTTCGTCCGCTGCGCGCGACGGGCGGCGCCGAGGGGCAGGCGGGTGGCATTCGCATCGACGTGACGGAAGATGAAGGCGGCTACACGGTGAAGGCCGAATTGCCCGGTGTCGAGAAGAACGATATCGACGTGAAGATCGAGGGCAATCTCGTCTCGATTGCGGCAAAGATCGAGCGCGCCAGCGAGTTGAAGGAAGGCGAGCGCGTCGTGCGCCGCGAACGGTATTCGGGGAACGTGAGCCGCGCATTCACGCTTGGAGCCGAGATCGACGATGGCAAGGCGGGTGCGCAGTACAAGGACGGCGTGCTGACGCTCGTACTGCCGAAGAAGGGTGCGGGCGCTGGCAAGCGCCTCGAAATCAATTAAGGCCAAAGCGGCCGCGAGTGGCGGTGCGCAGACTGCAGATCTTGCAGCCGCGCGCCGTATTTTGTTGCCTGATGTATCAACCGTGTCGCGTTGTACGCGGTGCTGCGGAGTGTTCTTTCATCCGTCAGTAACATAGCGAAACATGGCTGTAGCGAAACTGTACGATTGAGTCGCTATGCTGGGCAACATTGTGGTCGACCGTCCTTTGGGCGTCGGGTCGCACCAGGTGCTGAAGCGCCAGGTGCGACCGACCGCCTTTGGGCATGGGGCCGCACTGAGCGCGAAAGCGCTGAATGCGGTCGACAAAGGAGAGACTCGATGCTCAGCCACCACGAACTAGCGACGTTGCTGCTGATCCGTGATGCGAACGCGCCCATACAGACACTCGATTCCGATTTTCTGGCGCTTCAGCGCTACCGCCTCGTCGAGATGGACGAAGCGGGCAGCGACCCCACATTGCGCCTCACCACGCGCGGTCATGAACTGCTGCGGCGTCTCACACATGACGAAGGCGATAGGCGAGACGTTTGAAACCGGCTGGGCTACCCCAACATGGGGCGAGTACGAATCTCGTGCGTCAAAGGACGTCGCGCGGGATGTCAAGCGCGTTTTATCGCGCGCTACGCCCGTTACATGCGTGTAATACGGCGCGGCAAACTCTGCGGTACAGTGCTGGCTTTTTGGTTCATCCCACGCTGTTCTCACGTAAGAGTCGATCCATGAACGCCGTTTTCAAGCCTGTTGCCCGCCTGTTTGCCCTGATTTCCTGTGCCGCGCTGTTCGCGCCGCTCGCTGCCGTCGCCGCACCGCATCATCACGAGGTGTGTCATATCGAGCACGTTCATCACCATGCGGAGCGTGTCTGCCATCACGTGCGCTGATCGCGAGGCTGCCGCAGGAAATGCCGCACTTCGGTGCGGCTTTTCTTTATGGATATTTATTCGGAATCCGAAATAAAAATGAGAAAAATTTGCCGAACTGTGTTGTAACGAACTGAAAGAGCGCGCATACACAAAAAATACTACAGTCCAGTATGCTCAGTCGTCCGGTGAAAACGCCTGGATCGCAGTGGGCCTCGTCCTTTGCACGCGCTCCTGGCTCAACATCTGAACGTCGAGGCGCGAGCGCACATAATGAAGAGAACCCCGTCGCTAGCTGCATCCAGCGTCGTTGCCTGCGTTTTCGCCATAGCTTCGGGGCCGGCTCGCGCGCAGGAGTTCGCGCTCTATATGGGGCCGCTCAGGAGCGGCGCCGATCCTTCGTATTCGTGGCAGATGGATTACACGGAAGGCTTCGGCAAGTATTTCGCCGCCAGCATTTCGTGGTTGAACGAAGGCCATATTCCAGACCATCATCGCGACGGGCAGGCCATCCAGGGGTGGGCACGCCTGCCACTCGCGCAGCGTCGCTTCGTGTTCGCACTGGGCGTCGGACCGTATCGCTATTTCGACACCGAAGCCGCGTCGGCGGGTGAAGGCTATGACAATACGCACGGCTGGGGCGTCGTTTACAGCGCGCGCGCCACGTGGTATTCCACGCATCGCTGGACGGCGAACCTGCAGCTCAATCGCGTGCAGGTCACGCGCGGTCCCTCGACGACGGCGGTCATGCTCGGCGTCGGCTATCAGCTCGACGCGCCCGACACACCGGGACCGCGCGATTTCGCCTTGCCGCGCACGCAGAAGGTCACGAACAACGAGATCACGCTCATGGCGGGCGCAACGATCCTCAACAGCCTCGAATCGCAGACTTCGGTGGCTGAGGCAATCGAGTATCGCCGCGGCATTAACTCCTTTCTCGATGCCACCTTGGGCTACTTGCACGAGGGCAACGGCATTTCGGCGCGGCGCGACGGCGCGACGGCGCAGCTCTGGCTCACACGTGCGTTCTTCGACAACCGTTTCACGCTGGGTTTCGGCGCAGGCCTTTACGCGGCGATCCATCACGGCGAGCACCCCGACGAGCGCGAGACCGGCGACGGCATACTGTCTGGGCTCATCTCCGTCTCGGCTTCGTATCGCTTCACGCAACATTGGGCTGCGCGCGTCACCTGGAATCGCGTGGTCACGCGCTATAGCCGCGATACGGACGTGATCCTGGGCGGTATCGGCTATCGCTTTTGAATTGCGGTGCGGCGCGAGCTGGGCACGCCGCGCGTGAAGCACGCGCGGGCGTGCAGCCTGGCCGAGGTCGTCAACCGCCCGGCGGCGGACGACCACCGCCGCCACCACCACCGCCGCCGCCGCCGCCACCGCCACCGCCACCGCCACCGCCACCGCCTCCCGGCGGAGGGTGATTGCCACCACCTGGCGGGCGCCCACCGCCTTGTCCGTGCGGCGGGCCGCCGCCCTGGCCCGGTGGTCGTGCACCGCCCTGGCCAGGCGGCCGCGGGCCGCTGTTGCCATGTCCCGCGCCGGGCGGCCGGTTGCCCGGCCCTGCGTTGTGCGGCGGTCCTCCCGGCCCGGTGTGGGGCGGGCGGTAGCCGCCGTGAGCGGGCGGGCGACCCGGGCCATACGCGGGCGGGTGGGGACGGATGGGCGGCGGCGGCACCGGCTTCGGCCCGGGGTGCCGGTACCAGTGCGCCTGATTGGAGTACCACGGCCGGTCGCGGTAATAGCTACCCCAGTACGTGCCGAGCGAGAACGCCACGATAGGCAGGCCTATGGTTGCACCGTAGGTCATCACCGGCACGCGCTGGCCTTGCCACGGAGAACTGATGTAACTGCCGAATACCCAGCCGCGCAATCCGGGCAGGCTCACGTCGCACCAGCTGAAGCCGGAAACGCAGCCCATCACCATCAACGACACGCCGGCCGGAACCTGGGCGACGACGGGAAAGTCGGCGGCGGGGCCGGCGTACAGGTTGACGATCTGATTGGTATAGGCCTGGGACTGGGCGAGCGCAGGCGGCAAAGCCGCGAACGTTCCGGCCAGACCGGCGAATACGACGCTGACGAACTGCTTACGCATCGCTGCTTCCCCCGGGTGGAGCACCCGCATGTTTATTGACCAGGCAGTCGCAACGGTAGCAGATAAGCTTTTAGGGCGCGTTTCGGCCTGTAACGGTTCATTTCGCGCCACGCGGCGCAAGCGGGCAAAACGGAACAGGCCGGCGAGACGGCGCGCCGGACGGATTGCCCGCGTCGCGCACGCACTGCGCCGGCATGTGCAAAAATCGCCGCCTCGGTACGCGACGATGAGAACAAGCGGCCGATTCCGTATCAGCAGACGAGGAGCAGATCACCGTGATTCAACGCATTTCCAGTTTCTTCACCGGCGTAGTGCATCGCATATTGCCGGACCCGCTTATCTTCGCCATTCTTCTGACCGTCGTGACGTTCGTGCTGGCCTTTGCGCTCACGCCGCAGCCGCCCGAAGCGCTCGTGCTGATGTGGGGCTCCGGCTTCTGGAATCTGCTCGCGTTCGCGATGCAAATGGTCCTGATTCTCGTGACCGGCCACGCGCTGGCGAGCTCGGCGCCGGTCAAGCGCATGTTGGTCGCGCTGGCGAGCTGTGCGCGCACGCCGGGACAGGGCGTGATGCTCGTGGCGTTCGTGGCGGCGATTGCCTGCGCGATCAACTGGGGCTTCGGCCTCGTGCTCGGCGCGATGTTCTCGCGCGAAGTGGCGCGGCGCGTGCGCGGCGCGGACTACCGCCTGCTGGTCGCCGCCGCGTACATGGGCTTTCTCACGTGGCACGGCGGGCTCTCCGGTTCGGTGCCGCTCGTCGCGGCGACGAAGGGTAACCCCATGGAGAAGGCCGTTGGCCTGATTCCGGTCTCGCAAACCATCTTCACGGGCTATAACGCGTTCATCACGATCGGCCTGATCGTGCTGCTGCCCATCCTCGTGCGCCTCATGATGCCGAAGCCCGAGGACGTCGTGTCGGTCGATCCGGCACTACTCGAAGATCCGCCGAGCGTCGAGCGCAAGCTTGGACCCGATGCGACCTTCGCCGAGCGCATCGAGGAAAGCCGCGCGCTCTCCCTGCTGGTGGCGGCGCTGTGCGTCGTGTTCCTTGGCCTGCGGTTTCATGCCAAGGGCTTCGCGCTCGACATCGACACCGTGAACCTCGTATTTCTCGCGGCGGGGATCGTGCTGCACAAGACGCCGATGGCCTATGCGCGCGCCGTGGCGGGGGCCGCGCGGGGCGCCTCGGGCATCATGATCCAGTTCCCGTTCTACGCGGGCATTCAGGCGCTGATGGACCACTCGGGTCTTGCGGGCGTCATCACGAAGTGGTTCGTCGACATCGCGAACGTGCACACGTTCCCGCTGCTCGTGTTCCTGAGTTCGGCGCTGATCAACTTCGCCGTGCCCTCGGGGGGCGGCCACTGGGTCGTGCAGGGGCCGTTCGTGATGCCGGCGGCGCAGGCGCTCGGCGCGGATCTCGGCAAATCGGCGATGGCGATCGCCTACGGCGAAGCATGGACCAACATGGCGCAACCGTTCTGGGCGCTGCCGGCGCTTGCGATCGCGGGCCTCGGCGTGCGCGACATCATGGGCTACTGCGTGACGACGTTGCTCTTCTCGGGCGTGGTGTTCGTCGCGGGAATGTATCTGTTCTGAGCGCAGAGAGCGTGGCGGCGCGCCCGGCTGCGAAGGCCGGGCGGCGCCTGCTCACTTGCGCCGCAGCTTCTTCGCCAGATAGTCGCGCAGCACGATGGCGTGATTGTGCTCCGTATCTTGCGAGCCATAGAGCAGCATGATCGGGCCCTCGGCGGCAGCCTCGGCGAGCGGTTGCCAGGCCGCGGGATTCGCGTCGAGTTCGACCAGATAGCGCTGCCGGAATTCGTCCCACTGCGAGAGGTCCTTGTGGTACCACTGACGCAGCTCCGTGCTCGGCGCCGCGTCCTTCACCCAGGCCACGTTTGCGAGCGCCTCCTTGCGCTTGCCGCGCGGCCACAGCCGGTCGACCAGAAAGCAGGTGTGCCCGTCCTCGGGGAGCGGCTCGTAGACGCGCTGGATGTCGATTGCCGGTTTTGTCATCGTCTAGTCCTTCTGCGTGGATTGTGCTTCTCGCGCAAGGCGTGGCGTGGGCGTCAGTAATGCCCCCACGCGTTCCTGCAAGGCCGGCAGCACGTCGTGCTCGAACCACGGGTGGCGCTGGAACCACGCCTGATTGCGTGGCGACGGATGCGGCAGCGGCACATAGTCGGGTGCGTACTCCCGCCACGCCGCGACGGTTTCGGTGAGCGATCCCTTGCGCCGGCTGCGGAGAAACCAGCGCTGGGCATACTGGCCGACCAGCAGCGTGAGGCGCACGTCCGCCAGCTGTTCAAGGAGCCGCGCGTGCCACAGCGGCGCGCATTCGGGGCGCGGAGGGTTGTCGCCTCCGCTGCCGCGGCCCGGGTAGCAGAATCCCATTGGCACGAGCGCCACGTGCGCGGCGTCGTAGAACGTCGCGCTGTCGATGCCGAGCCACGCGCGCAGGCGCTTGCCGCTCGCGTCGTCCCAGGGGACGCCCGAGGCATGGACCTTCGAGCCCGGCGCCTGGCCGACGATCAAAAGGCGCGCTGTCGCGCTCGCCTGCAGCACCGGGCGCGGGCCGAGCGGCAGCGTATCGGCGCAGACGCGGCAGGCGCGGATTTCCGTGAGCAGAGAGGGGAGCGGTCCACGGAGCGGGCGGGTGTGCGGCACGGTATGGCAGGTGAATGGGTTGGGGGACCCAGTCTACCAGCGGACATGACTGCATACATGACTGCAGACATGCCGACCGGCGCCCGGCGAGCACTGGCACGCTGATGCGGCGCAGGCTCGCCAAAGCCCGCCTAAGCGGCCACTATGCGGGCACCTAATCGGGCACCGAATCGGGTACCTAAGTGGCCACCTAAGCGGGCGATTGCGCGCCGCGTCATTTCGACGAAGCGCTTTGCGCTTTTCCTGTAACCTCGGCGGTGGTCGATCTCCAACGGAGCTGCGATGGCCGCCGAAGCTGACACGTCAACCCTCACGGCCCGTACCGAGCCATTGCTCGTCGATCTTGCGCTGCAAGGCGGCGGCTCGCATGGTGCGTACACATGGGGCGTACTGGACCGCCTGCTCGAAGAGCCCTGGTTGCAGATCGAAGGCATTTCGGGCACCTCGGCGGGCGCGATGAACGCGGCCGTGCTCGCGAGTGGCCATGCGCACGGCGGCGCGGTCGGCGCGCGCGAGGCGCTGGAGCGTTTCTGGCACCGCGTGGCCGAGGCGGCGCGCTTCAGTCCGTTCCGGCGCGGCCTCTTCGACGTGATGCTCGGGCGCTGGACGCTCGACCACTCGCCCCTGTTCGTCGCGCTCGACATGATGGCGCGCCTCGTTTCGCCGTACGACATGAATCCGGGCAGCGTGAACCCCCTGCGGACGATCCTTGCCGACACCATCGATTTCGACGCGCTGCGCAATTCGCGTATCAAGCTCTTCGTCACGGCCACGCGTGTCGCCAACGGCCAGGCGCGCGTGTTCCGCAATGCCGATTTGACGCCTGACGCCCTGCTCGCATCGGCCTGCCTGCCCACGCTGTTCCAGGCCGTCGAAATCGACGGGGATGCCTACTGGGACGGCGGCTACGCGGGCAACCCAACGGTCACGCCGCTCGTGCGCGAGACCGATGCGATCGACGCGATCCTCGTGCAGGTGAATCCCGTCGAACGAGCGGGCACGCCGCGCTCGGCACGCGAAATCATCAACCGGCTGAACGAGATCGCGTTCAATGCCCCCCTCATCAAGGAGCTGCGCATGATGGCGCTACTGCACAAGGTGGCCGACGCCGGCACCGAGGAGGGGCGCCGCTGGGCGCACATGCGCCTGCATCGCGTGCACAGCCCGAAGCTCGCGACGCTCGGCTCGTCGTCCAAGCTCAATGCCGAGTGGGCGTTCATCGCCATGTTGCGCGACGAAGGTCGAAGCACGGCCGATGCATTCCTCGCCCAGCACGGCGCACAGCTTGGCGTCGAATCGACGTTCGATTTCGAAGCCTTGCTCGAAGGGGTGCTGCAATGAGCGCGGGCACGCTGTTGCTCGGACTCGGGGGCATGCTCGCGAGCCTCGCGCTCCTGATCTGGCTCGCATACCGCGGCTGGAGCGTGCTGCTGCTTGCACCGCTGTGCGCGATGCTGGCTGCGCTCGTTTCCGGCGAGCCCGTGCTCGCGCACTGGACGCAAACTTTCATGTCGAGCACGGGCCGCTTTCTCGCGCAGTTCTTCCCGCTGTTCCTGCTCGGCTCGCTGTTCGGCAAGCTGATGGAGGACAGCGGCTCGGTGGACGCCGTCGCGCGCCTCATGATCGACAAGCTCGGCAATCGGCACGCGCTCGTGGCCGTGGTGCTGGGCGGCGCGCTCGTCACGTATGGCGGCGTGAGCCTGTTCGTGGCGTTCTTCGTGCTCGCGCCGATGGCACAGGCGCTCTTTCGTTCCGCCAACATTCCGCGCCGCCTGATGCCGGCTGCGATCATGCTCGGCACGGCGACCTTCACGATGTCGGCGCTGCCCGGCACGCCCGCGCTGCAAAACGCGATTCCGATGCCGTTCTTCGGCACGACGCCGTTCGCAGCGCCGGGCCTCGGCGTGATCGCGACTTGCGTGATCGCGGGCTTCGGCCTGTGGTGGCTCGGGCGTGCGGCGGCAGCGGCGCGGCGCAACGGCGAGGGCTTCGTCGAGCCGGCTGACGGCGGCGCCGACGACGCATCGCGCGGCAAGTCCGAGCTCGTGCGCGAACGCGCGACACTCTCCCAGACCTTCGACCCGGCCGAGATCGACAGGGGCGCCGTTTTTCCCGAAGGCACATCGAACCAGGTCGGGCCGCCGCCGCCGTTGGTCGCGCTCGCGCCGCTCGTGGTCGTGGTGGCGATGAACTTCGTGATGAACGTCGTGGTGTTTCCGCGCATCGACGCTTCCTACCTCGCCGAGTCGCGCTGGGGCGCCACCACGCTTTCGGCGGTGGCGGGCGTGTGGGGCGTTTCGGTGGCGCTCGCGCTCGGCATCATCGTGCTGGTGGCGCTGAACCGGCAGCGGCTTGGCGCGGTGCGCGAGAGCTTCGATGCCGGCGCCAACGCCTCGGTGCTGCCGGTGCTGAGCGTGGGCAGCCTCGTTGGCTACGGCGCGGTGATCGCGGCACTGCCCGCGTTCGAGGTCGTGCGCGACTGGGTGCTTGGCATCGGCGGCGGCCCGCTCGTCTCGCTCGCGGTGGCCACCAACCTGCTTTCCGGCCTCACGGGCTCGGCCTCGGGCGGGCTCACCATCGCGCTCGACGCGCTGGGCGAAACCTACATGCAGCTCGCGGCCCAGCAAAATATCGATCCCGCGTTACTGCACCGCGTTGCCGTGATGTCGGCGGGCACGCTCGACAGCCTGCCGCACAACGGCGCCGTAGTCACGCTGATGGCCGTGTGCGGCTCGACGCACCGCGAGAGCTACGGCGACCTCGTGGTGGTGAGCATCGTCGGCGCGATTATTGCGCTCGCCGTGGTGATCGTGCTCGGTTCGCTGTTCGGGAGCTTTTGAGGTCGCGCGTTGTGTGGGATTGGAGGGGGCAGAGTAAGCGCTAAGGCGCTTACTCTGGTCGACCGCCTCAAAGGGCATGGGACCAGAGTAAGCGCTAAAGCGCTAACTCTGGTCGACCGCCTCAAAAGGCATGGGACCAGAGTAAGCGCTAAAGCGCTAACTCTGGTCGACACGCAGCAGCGGCGATGCGCGAACGCGCGTAGACTCGCACGAAGCAGCAGCATCAAGGCGCGATGCTCGCGCCGCCCCCCGGCGCACGCCAGCAGCGCCGCGCATTCCCGGCGAGTGCCGCGCAAGTGGTAACGGCGTGACCCGCTTGATACCCAGTTACCCGGTTGCGCGCGCATGCGGCAACGAGCGTGAACGAGCGTGAGCGTCCGGCCCAGTGCGCCGGCCGGCCAGCGAAGAGGAGAGTTGCGCAAGCCGCGCGCCTTTTCGCATGGTGGACGGCCCAGGCATTGTCGCGCGGGCAGGCGTCTCGCAAGGAGGCTTCATGAGATTGCTTGCTGTCCACCCGAGCGGTTTGATGTATACGCGCGTATTCCTGCGGCTCGAACCACTGGGTCTCGAATCGGTCGCGGGCACGGCGCGCGATGCGGGCCACGAAGTAAGGCTCGTCGATCTGCAGGTTCACACGCACCGCGACCTCATGCGCGTGGTGCGCAACTGGCGGCCCGAGGCGCTGTGCTTTTCGGGCAACTATCTGGCGAACATTCCCGAGATCATCGACCTTTCGAAGGCCGTCAAGGCCGCGCTGCCGTCGTGCTTCGTGTTCGTGGGCGGCCATAGCGTGTCGTTCACCGCGCACGATGTGTTGCGTCATGCCGAAGGCGCGATCGACTGCGTGCTGCGCGGCGAGGGCGAAGCTTCGGTGAATGCGTTGCTCGAAGCAGCCGGACGCGGCGACAATCTGCTCGCGGTGCCCGGCGTCGTGACGACACACGGTTCGGGCCCGCCACCGCGCTTCGTCGAGGATCTCGACCCCGTGCGCCCCGCGCGCGACCTGCTGCGTCACCGGCGCAAGTATTTCATCGGCACGCTCGATCCGTGTGCCTCCATCGAATTCGCGCGCGGCTGCCCGTGGGACTGCACGTTCTGCAGTGCCTGGACGTTCTATGGCCGCAGCTATCGCACGCGCAGTCCCGAAGTCGTCGTGGACGAACTGGCCGCGCTGCGCGAGCCAGGCGTGTTCATCGTCGACGACGTTGCGTTCGTGCACGCCGAGCATGGCATGGCGATCGGCGAGGCGATCAAACGGCGCGGCATCAAGAAGCGCTACTACCTGGAAACGCGTGGCGATGTACTTCTGCGCAACAAGGAGGTGTTCCGCCTGTGGCAGTCCATCGGGCTCAAGTACATGTTCCTCGGCGTCGAAGCGATCGACGAGGAGGGCCTCAAGGCATTTCGCAAACGCATCAGCCTCGACCGCAATTTCGAGGCGCTCGAGTTCGCGCGCTCGCTCGGCATCACGGTTGCGATCAACCTGATTGCCGACCCCGACTGGGACCGCGCGCGCTTCGAAACGATCCGCAAGTGGTGCCTGGAGATTCCCGAGATCGTCAATATCAGCGTGAACACGCCGTATCCGGGCACGGAGAACTGGCAGCGCGAGGCGCGCCGTCTCACGAGCCTCGACTACCGGCTTTACGACATCCAGCACGCCGTGGTGCCAACGAAACTCCCGCTGCCGGAGTTCTACGAGGAACTCGTGCGCACGCAGCAGGTGCTCAACCGCAAGCATCTGGGCTGGACCGCGCTGCGCGGCGCTGCCGGTCAGGCTGCGCGCCTCCTGCTGCGCGGTCAGACCAATTTCGTGCGGATGCTGTGGCGCTTCGACTCGGTGTTCGACCCGCGCCTGCAGATGGCCGATCACGCGCGCAATGTGCAATACGAAATGACGCCGCCGCCGGCCGCGACCGGCGCGCCGCAGATCGATATGAAAACCGTCTACATTCATGGCCCGACCGGCCGCAAGGGCCGCAAGATCGACGACGCCACGGAGACGTTCGTCGACGAGACGCGCATGGGTCTCGGCTGAGCGCGGCGAGAGGGAAGCAAGGCGTTTTCCATTGTTCCGCGCTGAAGTCGTTCTACGAAAGCCTGGATTCGTGCAACTGCTTCAATCCAGGCATTGGGCAACACGTTGAAGATCGCTCACTATCGCTAGCCGCAGGTGCGGTAAACGAAAGACGGCGGCGGTATCGAACCGCCGCCGCGCTGCGCCGCATCGCGTTGCGCGAGCCAGCCGCGCGCTTCAGCTCTTCGTCGCCATCGTCACCCAGCCGTTCTGCGTGCTGACCTGTGCGACCTGCTTCGCGATCGAGCGGGCCAGCTTGCCGGCATCCGACGAGAGCGTGTCGTGCTTCGCCTCCGAAGCGCCGTGCAAGCCGCCGCCCACCGCAGCGGCCGTCGCCACATGGCCGGCCGCCGCGCCCACGCCCGCCGTCTCCGCCATGCCCGGCATATGGCCGCTGTCCGCTTTCGCCTCGAAGCTCAAGAGAGGCTGCGGCGCGCCGTTGGCAGGCTGGAACAGCACCGCAACCGTCGCGCCGACTTCGCTCTTGCCCGCGCCGAGGCCGATCAGCATGCGGCGGCGATGGCTACCGGCGTCGATCGTATCGATGCGGCCTTCCACGATGAGCGCGTCGCGGCCAGCGGGCGCGGGGCCGTCCATGCGTACGGCGGGCAGGCCCATTTTCTGCAGATCGCTCACGAGCTGGTCGGCGAGACGCTCGCGCGTTTGCAGTGCGGCTTGCTGTTGCTGCTGGGCCGATGTTTCGCCGCTCGCCATCGTCTTGAGCTTTTGCATCATGCCGGAGTTATCGAGCTGCACCTGATCGGCGGCCGCGTCGAACGCGTAGACGTAGATCACATCGGCGTGCAGTTGCGGCAGCGGGCCGTTCGTTTGCACGGCAGTCGTGGCCGACGCGCAGCCGCTGGCGAATAGCGCGCCCGCGAGAAACACGGTGCCCGCTACGCGTTTGGCCTTGTTGACGAGAAAGTTGATGAGGGTTTGCATGTCGGTGTCCGTTGCCTGAAGGAAGTTGTCCGGATGACTGAGCGAAGTCAATGAGTCGGGTCTGCCGATACTCGCAAATCATTCAGGATGGCGAACTATCGACCGTGGTGCTTCGGCGTCTGCGTTCCGGTTTGCTTCGTTCCGTAGCGCAGTGCTCAGGCGCAAGTATGGGGGGAGGGGCGCACGAAATCCACGCGTGAATTATGTCGATTCATGTCATGTGCGCGGCGCCCGCGGCGTGCCGGCCCGGTTCAGCGGCAGCCGCACGACGGCTTCGAGGCCGCCGCCTTCGCGGTCGCGAAACACGAGCGAGCCGCCGTGCAGCCGGGCGATCCGGTCGACGATGGCGAGCCCGAGACCCGAGCCGCCCGAATGCGTACGTGCGTTCGCACCACGGGTGAACGGCGATTTGAGGCGCTCCAGTTCCTCGGCGCGTATGCCGTTGCCGCGGTCGCAGACAGCCACGCAGGCGGTGTCGCCATCGCGCCACGTGCGGATCTCGAGGCCGGTGCGGCCATAGTTCACGGCGTTCTGCATGAGATTCATCAGCAGACGCATAACAGCGATGGGCCGGAATTCGAACGCCGGCAACTCGCCCTCGTCGAACGCGAACTCGTGCCCGAGCCCGGCGAAATCGGCGACAAGCTGGCCCGCGAGCGCGTTGAGGTCGCCCGGCTGCGGTGCTTCGCGCTCGCCGCTGCCCGCGTAGTCCATGAACTGCTGGAGGATCGTATCGATCTGGTCGAGATAGCTCTCTGAGGAAGCCACGAGCGCGTCGTTGCTGCCGCGCGGCAATGCCATTGCGATCGCGAGGCGCAGTTTCGTGAGCGGCGTGCGGATGTCGTGCGAGACGCCGGCCAGCATCAGCGCGCGCGTTGCCTCGGCCTGCTGCAACGCCTCGGTCATCTGATTGAAAGCGTGGCTCACCTGGGCGATTTCGGTCGGGCCGTCGGTGGGCAGCGCAGGGGGCTTTTCGCCGGCGCTCAAGCGCCGCGCCGCGCGCGCGAGTTCGCGCAGCGGCTGGTTGAGGTGGCGTTGCAGCAGATATCCGGTCAACGCCGCGAGCAACGCCAGCGCCGCGCAAAGGATCAACGCGGTGGTTATGCCGCTTGCGCGCGCATCCGCGGTCATGGGCAGTGCGATCCACACGGGCTCGCCCGCCGCGTGGACGCGGATCCAGAGGCGCTCCTGCGCGGCTTCGCCGTTCGCCGCGGGCACGAGTTCGTCGTGGCTCGCGTCCCAGCGCACCAGCAAGTCGGCGGGCAAATGGCGCTGGAGCGATTCGACGAACACGTCGCGCTGCCACGTGCGGAAAAAGCCCACGAGGCTCGGGTGCGTTTCGCCGGGCGTGTCAGGAGGCGGCGCCGCGCGCGCGTCGAGGCGCGCGGCCGTCGCGCGGCCTTCGGCGGGCGGCATGGCCGCGAGCGTGGTGTCGAGCAGCGTCACGTAGTCGGCGAAGATGATCGACGCGCGCTCGATGCGCGGGCGCTGCACGAAATGCAGCAGGACGCTGAGCGAGCACAGTTGCGAGAGCGCGACCAGCGCCACCAGCAGTGCGATGTTGCGCGAGAGCAGCGAGCGCGGAAGCCCGAGCCGCATTACGGTTCGACGCCGGCCACCAGCATGTAGCCGATGCCCCAGACGGTCTTGATGAAGCGCGGCTTCGCGGGATCGTCCTCGACGATCTGGCGCAGGCGCAGGATCTGCACGTCCACGCTGCGGTCGAGCGCGCTGTGATCGCGCCCGCGCGCGCGGGCGAGCAGGTTTTCGCGGCTCACGGCGCGGTTGGGCGAGGAGCCGAGCGCATGGAGCAGCAGCATCTGCGCCGAGTGGACCTCGACGGGCGCGCCGTCGCGGTAGAGCGTCTGCTTGCCCACGTCGAAGCTGAAGTCGCCGAAGCGCAGCATTTGCGATGTGACCGTGGGTTCGCTCGCGGCCATCTTCTGGCGACGCAGCAGCGCGCGGATGCGCGCGACCAGCTCGTCGGGAAGAAACGGCTTGGCGAGGTAGTCGTCCGCGCCGGTTTCGAGCCCGATCACCTTGTCGGCCGCGTCGCCCTTCGCGGTGAGCATGAGGATCGGCAGCGTGTGGCCTTCGGCGCGCAGGCGCCGGCACACCGTGAGGCCGTCCTCGGGCTCCATCATCAGATCGAGCACGAGCAGGTCGTAGGGCTCGCGCTGGAGCAGGCGGTCGAGCCGCTTGCCGTCGGCCACCGCGCGCACCTCGAACCCGTGCACCGTGAGGAAGCGCTGCAGCATGTTGCGCAGCTCGGCTTCGTCGTCGAGCACGATGATCCTGTTTGCCTGCTCCATTGGACGCCTCCGGCGTTCATCGGGCTGCTGCGCGCGCTCGCATGAAGTCCTCGATCTGCGCGAGGGTGACGAAGCCGGAGTTTTGCGTGTCGATTTCGTCGAAGTGCTGCGCGACCATCGGCATGCCCGCCTGCGCCTGTTCGCGCGTGAGCTTGCCGTCGTGCGTCGTGTTCGCGGCGGCGAAACGGCCGGGTACCTGCGCCATCATGCGCTCGACGCGTGCGCCGCCGCTCGTGGTGCTTGTGCTGCTCGTGCCGGTCCCCGCGCCGGGCAAGGCCTGGGCCGATGCCGTCACCGAAACTGCTGCTGCAACGATACACAAAACGAGGGCTGCGATCATCTTCTTCATGGTGTTCTCCGTGGGTTGGCCGGCGTAGCATGCCGGCCGGTTGATAAAGCGAGTGAGATCAGGGGAAGCGAGGGGCCGGTGCGGCTCATGCTGCGCTGCCGCCCGTAGTGGTTCATGCCCAGTGGCCGGGCACCCACACGTTGCCGACCCAATGGCCGGGAACCCAGACGGCGGGACGCGGCGCGATATATACGGCACGCGGCAGCGGCCCGCCCACATAGACGACCTTGGGCGGCGGCGGCGCCACGTAGATGACCTTCGGCGCGGGCGGTGCGACATAGACGGTTTTCGGCGGCGGGGGCGCGACATAAACCGTCTTCGGTGCCGCGGGCGCTACGTACACCGTCTTCGGCGCGGGCGGCGGCGGTGCCACGTAGACGGTGGTGGCGGGCGGCGGCGGCGCCACCACCACCGGCGCGGGCACGGGAGCGGGCACCACCGCGACGGTCGCGCCCACGGCCGTGACCGTGCCGCCGGTTGCGACCGTGCTGCCGTGCACGACAGTCGTGCCGCCGCTCGTGGTCACCACGCCGGTGCCGACGCCCGTGGCGCTGCCCGAGTGGGTGACGGTGCCGCCCTGCGTGCCCGTCACGGTGCCCGAGCGCGTGCAGGTGTAGCCGGCGCAGGCCGTCGATGCCGAATGGCCGTAGGTGTTGCCGTTGCCGGTCGTGACGGTGCCCGACGACGAGTACTGGCCAGGCGCCGTGCGCGTTACGCTGCCCGATGTCGTCGCGCTGCGGCCGTCGGAGCCATCGAGCGAGCCGGTGTGCGAGCAGGTGCCATTTGCGCAGCTCGTGTCGCCCGAATGCTGGACGGTGCGGCCGTTCGGGCCGGTGGCCGTGCCGCTGTTGCTGAACTGGCCCGGCGCGGTGCGCGTGACGGAACCCGTGTTGGTCGCGACGCCGCCCCAGGGGCCGACCACGCCGCCTGCGTGCGAGCAGGTGCCCCCGCCACAGGAGCCGTAATGCGCGCCGTTGTACGTGCCGTGCGGCGTGTACGCCGTGCCGTGGCCGGACCAGCCGGCAAAGGCGGGGGCGCTGGCGAAGCCGATGAGCGCGGCGGCGACGAGGGGGAGCGTTTTCATCAGATGTCCTTGCGGTTCGTTTCGGGGGCACGCCGTGGCGTGTCAGCGGGACGAACTATAGGGCGGTCCTTTCCCCAAGTCGCGTGATGAAAGATGTCGCGGTGTTACACGGCCCGCGGCCTCTGCCGCCGCCGCTGCGCGCGCGCCGCACGGCGAACGGGCTGCGGCACTTCACGCATGGGGCCGCGTGACACATCACGACATACTTTGCGCGTGGTTTTTCCGTCGGCGCGCCACTACAGTGCCCCTCATCCGACGCGAAGCCAGTCTTTCTCCGTGCAAAACGCGTCCTCGTTCACCGCGCACGCCGCGCCATTTGCATACGGTCCATCATGCTCACGACAGGAAAAATCGCGCTTTACGTCACACTGTTCATCGTTGCCGTCTCGCTGATCGAGGCGTGCGTCCTCACCCTCAGAAAGCGCAGGGAATCGGAGGCGGCTTTCGATTGGTCTGAAGTTTGGCTTTCGCTCGCGGACCTCGTGGGACGCAAGCTCTTCGCACTCCTGCCGCTCTCGCTCGCCACGCCCATCTTCGATTTCGCCTGGGAGCACCGGCTCTTCACGCTGAAGATGGACAGCATCGCGCTTGCGCTGTTCATCTTCGTCGGTCAGGAGTTCTGCTATTACTGGTATCACCGCGCGTCGCACCGCATCCGCTTCTTCTGGGCGACGCACGCCGTGCATCATTCGCCGAACCAGTTGACGCTTTCGTCCGCATACCGGCTCGGCTGGACCGGCAAGCTCACCGGCCCCGCCATGTTCTTCGCGCCGCTCGTGTGGCTCGGCGTGCGTCCCGAAGTGGTGCTCGCCATCCTCTCGTTCAACCTGCTCTATCAGTTCTGGCTGCACAACACGTGGATTCCGAAGCTCGGCTGGCTCGAGTACGTGTTCAACACGCCGTCGAACCATCGCGTGCATCACGCTTCGAACGTCGATTATCTCGATGCCAATTATGGTGGAGTCCTTATCGTTTTCGATCACCTGTTCGGCACCTACATCGAAGAGCGCGCCGACGAGCCGTGCCGATTCGGTCTCGTCACGCCCACGCGCTCGCGCAATCCTTTCGTCGTGGAGCTGGAGCACTGGGCGACGCTTGCGCGCGATGTCTTCACGGCGAAAGACGTCTGGACGGCACTGCGCTACGTTTTCCTGCCGCCGGGCTGGCGTGCGGACGGCGGCGGCGAAACCACCGAGAACCTGCGCAAGCAGCGTGCGCTCGCAGCGGTGCGCACGGATGCCTGAGCGGGGCGTGCGCCGGAGGTTGATGGAAGACCCCGGCTCGCGTAACGTGGCGCCAGCGGCGCGCCCACTGGTCGGCAACGAGTGCTGGGCGCGCGCATCGAAACCAGGTTAGCGAAGGAAGATGAGCATGGAAAACGGGATGAACGGCAAAGTGGTCGCGGTAACGGGCGGCTTCGGCAGCCTTGGCATGGCGACGGCGCAACTGCTGGCCGAACGCGGCGCACGCGTGGCGCTGATCGGCCGAGGCGCCGCGCCGGAGTCGGCGGCGCTGCCCGCCGCACTCGCGGGTGCGCTGTACCTGGGTGGCGTCGATCTCGTGGACGCGCAGGCCGCGCAGGCGGCCTTGGGCACGCTGAACGATCGCCTCGGCGGCCTCGATGCGCTCGTCAACGCGGCGGGTGCGTTTCGCTGGGAGACCATCGGCGAGGGCGACGCGCGCACGTGGGACCTGATGTTCGACCTGAACGTGAAGACGGCGCTCAATGCTTCGAAGGCCGCGCTGCCTTACCTGCTGAAGAGGGGCGCGGGCCGCGTCGTCAATATCGGCGCGGGCGCGGGGCTCAAGGCAGGGCTCGGCATGGGCGCTTATTCGGCCTCGAAGGCGGGCGTGGCGCGCTTGACGGAGGCACTTGCGGAGGAGGTCAAGGACAAGGGCGTGACCGTCAATGCGATTCTGCCGAGCATCATCGACACGCCGCAGAATCGCGCCGACATGCCGGACGCCGATTTCACGCGCTGGGTGCAGCCGCGCGAGATCGCAGCGGTGATTGCGTTCCTGCTAGGCGCAGAAGCGCAAGCGATTACGGGGGCGCTGATTCCGGTGAGTGGTCGCGTGTAAGCGCGGCGCCGCGTATGACGCCGCAGATTGAGCGGCCGGCGTAGCGGAACGGGAACGGGAACGGCGCACTAGCGCCCGTGGCCGCCGTGCCCCATGCCCATGCCGCCGCCTTCCCACGTGCCGCCGCCTCCGCCGCCGTGCCAGCCTCCGCCGCCATGCCAGCCACCGCCATGGCCGCCGTGCCACCCGCCATGGTAGTGGCCGCCGCCGCCCCAGATGGCGATGCCGCCATAGCCGACGCCGAAATAGCCGGGATAGTAGCCATACCCGTAGGCGTACGGGTAGCCGTAGTAATAGGGATAGGGCGAGCCGTAGCCATAGTCGTAGTAGCCGGGGTAGCCCGGATACGGCGCGACTGCGCAGCCAGCGAGGACTGCTGCCGCCCCTAATGCCGAAATGAGCCGCAACACGATGATCTCCGCAGATAAACCTTTGAGACCGGATGGCATGGCCGGGTTCAGGCGGAATTGTGTCCGCAGATTACCGCGGCGCGAGCGCGCCTGCAGGCGTCGGGAAGACAACGGCCTCGTCGCGCGCCCGAACAACCGGACTGCAATTTGCGGCGCAAGTCAGCGCAAACACGATACCGGGCATTACGAGGCCGGCTTTCGAGGCGCGCAGCGGCGGCGCGGCGCGCTCGAGTGGCGTCGCACCCGGCATGCCGGGCGCGAAGGTTGTGGCGCTTGCTCCGTTGCGGCGCGCGCGCCGGCGTATCCACCGCATCGCGAAGCCGCCCCTCACCGCGAGCGCGGCGAAGCCACGCGAACCTGGCGCCTGGATATCAGGATTGCGAAACATCGTGCGCCATGCCGCGCTCGCGAATGGCTTCTATCTTCCAGGCGCGAGACGAAGCCAGCGACGCGATCTATCCGATACGAACCGGGAGTCGCGCGCTTCGCCGGGCGCGGTGTGGCCGAAGGCATGCGGTCGGGCCGGCGCGCGGCATCACGCGAATCCGTGCTCGCTGGCGTAACGGATCAGGTCGGCGTTCGATTCAAGGTGCAGCTTGCGCATGGCCGCGCGCTTTTGCGTGGCGACGGTCGTTACCGATCGGTTCAGCCGCTTCGAGATTTCGGTCACGCTCAGGCCGAGCGCGAATAGCCGCACCACGTCGAGTTCACGCGGCGAGAGCGGCTGGTCGCGCTGAAAATCGGTGGAGGTCGAGCCTTCCTTCGCCAGGCGTTCGGCAATGCGCGTGGAAAGCGCTGTGCCAGATTCTGTCAGCGCGCGGCGACAAACTTCGCCAAGCATGGGAATCGGCTCGTCCTTGCCGATCAGGCCAGCCACGCCGAGCCGCGCGAGCTCGTGCAGGATGCCGCCATTGGTCAGCATCGTGAACACGACTACAGGCGTGTCGGGACAAAGCCGGCGCAACCGGCCGACGAGCCGCAGGCCGTCCTCGTCTTCGAGGCCGCCTTGCATCGAGAAGTCGGTGACGATCAGCTCGCACTCGGTGTCGCGCAAGGCGTCGATCAGGCGCGCGCCGCTGTCGGCCTGCGCGACGACCTTGAAGCCCGGCATGGTATTGAGGTAGTCGCTGATCGCAGTCAGGACGACCGGGTGGTCGTCGGCCACCACGATCCGCACGTCTCGCATTGCATTCGTCATGGGCTTGAGTGCGTCGACTGAATTCGGAGAATCTGGGGGCGATTCTTGTGGAACGTGCCTTTAGCGCTTTTGTTTTCCTGACATTATCTGGGTCATTATATGTCAGGGTCTGCTGATCTATGTAAGATTCAACGCGCGCATTGTGAGCGCAGATTTCGCCGCTTTTCGCCACTAATGCGCCGATTACCGCACAGATGCACTCAGGCGACGCCGGCGTGGTCGCTCGTGGCCGGTGTCGAAACGGCACAGTTGGCGTAGAAGCACGACACCGTGAATCGAGCTTGCGCGCCGGTGGGTGTGGCGCAGGCCTGGCTGCACGTGCGCGTCGTCATTTGCACGAAACGCAGCGGCACGGCGCGTTTCGCTTCGAGGGGCTCGACAGCGCGCGGGGCGGCTGGTTGTGACTCATTCGCCCGCATCGAGCTCGCCAAATAGAAGGCCAGCGACCATAGGCCCATCGCGCTAGCCAGTGCGGCGGCTGTGGCCGACAGCCAGTACGTGCGGGCGGGCAGGTGCCACAAAAGCAGCAGCAAGGCGACAAAGCCGACGTAGAAGCCCGGGATCAGATAGATGCCGACACGGCTCACGCGATCGCAGGCGCGCGAAAGCGCCGTGCTTTGTAGCTGCGGCGGCCGCTGCGGGGGGCGGGTGGTCATGGCGGCTCTCTTCGGGGCATGGGATCAGGATTGCGGCGACATCTGTTACGGCAGGCGCGCCGGGACAAACGCCAATTTTGTGGTGGGGGAAGTCACGCCGATATAGAACGATTTCGAAAAGCAAGGCGATGTTGCATTGCGTCGAGATACCGCCAGATGGGACCGCCGCGCCCCGGCGTTGCGAACTCGATGCCCGATGCACGGTCCTATACCCCCGAGGATGAGCGGTCATGGCACGCCGGTGCCGGCAGACGGGCCGGTGAACGGCGCCGGCCAGCGCGAATGCGTGCGCTGCCGCCGGTTTGCCTCGGCAGCGGCCATGCACGCTATCCTGTAGCGCCTTGCGCGCGGTCCTCGGCAGATGGCCAGGCCGGCGCGGGTAATCGAAGCCACAATTCCACAGGAACAGCACAATGCGCCGACGTCAATTTCTTCTCAGCTCCAGTGCCGCCCTCGCCGCGGGCGGTTTCGCGCTGTCCGGCTGCACGACGACCCCGTTCGGCACACAGGACAGCGCCGCGCAAAACGCGGCGAAGCGCAATTCGATCGACGCGGGCGTCGACGCCACGCTCTCGCGCCTCTACGGCACGGTCAACGGGTCGCGCGAACTGATCTCGAAGTCGAGCGGCGTGCTGGTCTTTCCTCAGGTGTTGGCGGCGGGCTTCTGGATTGGCGGCCAGTACGGCACCGGCGCGCTACGCGTGGACGGCCGCACGACCGGCTACTACAGCACGGTGGCGGGCTCGTTCGGCCTGCAGATCGGCGCGCAGTCGAAGGCCATCATCTTCGCGTTCATGAATCAGCAGGCGCTAGACAACTTCACGCGCAGCCAGGGCTGGTCGGCGGGCGCGGACGCCACGGTCGCGCTCGTCACGGTGGGTGCGAACGGCAATGTCGATACCTCGACCGCCATGAGTCCCATCGAGGCGTTCGTGCTGACCAACGCGGGCCTGATGGCAGGGGTGTCGCTCGAGGGCGTGAAGGTGTCGCGGCTCGTGATCTGACGACGCGTGAGAACAGGAATGAACGGAGACATCCGCATGGCGATGCCCACCTACCGGCGCAAGCACAAGATCCACTTCTCAGAGTGCGATCCCGCCGGCATCGTGTTCTATCCGCAGTATTTCGTTCTCTTTAACGATCTCATCGAGTCGTGGTTCGACGAAATGCTGCCCGAGGAGGGCTATCACGGCGTGATCGGTGGCCGGCGTGTCGGCATGCCGACCGTGCGGCTCGAGGTCGATTTCAAGGCGGTCAGCAAGATGGGCGACGAGGTCTGGCTCGCGATCGATGTCGAGCGGCTCGGCGAGAAATCGCTCACGCTCGCGTGGGCGTGCACGGGTGCCGACGGCGTGCTGCGCATGGCAGCGCACCAGACGATCGTGACGACCTCGCTCGACACTCACCAATCGATCGGCATTCCTGATGATATTCGCGTGGCGATCGAAAATGCCATCGCGGCCGCCCGCGAGTAGGGGCGCGTAATGGTTGAGTGATGGTGAGCGATGGCGAACAATGCCGGGTGATGCTCAGGCGCCGCCGTCAAGCGCCGCCTGCAGCGTGTCAAACGTCTTTTCGTCGGTGCGCTCGAATTGCAGCGGCGTGACGGACACGCGGCCGGAATTCACCACGGCCGTTTCGCTGTCGGGCCCGTTCTCGCGCGGGCCGCGATTGAAGCGCAGCCAGTGATAATCCATGCCGCGCGGGTCGATCTGCGGCACGACGTCGATCCCCTGCACGAGCCCGACGCCCTGGCGCGTGACCGTGAGCGGTCCGGCCGCGCTCGCGTCGATATCGGGGAAATTCACGTTCAGGCAGACTGGGGCGTCATGCGCGACTGCGGCAAGGCGCCGGATGACACCCGGCGCGAGCGCGCGGGCGGTGTCCCAGCGCACACGCTCGCGGTCCCGGAAGGTCTGGCTCAGCGCGATCGAGGGCAGGCCGAGCAGCAGGCCGGTCATGGCGGCGCCCACCGTGCCCGAGAACATCGTCTCGACGCCGAGGTTGCCGCCCCGGTTGATGCCCGAGAGCACGAGCGAGGGGCGCACGTCGCCCATCAGCTGGCGCACTGCCATCACCACGCAATCGCCCGGCGTGCCGAGCACGCCGAAACGCCGCTCGCCGCGACGGCTCACGCGCAACGGCGTGTGCAGGCTGATCGAGTGCGAGGTGCCGCTCTGGTCGTGTTCCGGGGCGACGACCCACACTTCATGCGCGAGCTCGGCGGCGACGGCTTCGAGCACGGCGAGGCCGGGCGCGTCGATGCCGTCGTCGTTGGTCAGGAGCACGCAGGGCAGTTTCGTTTCGGTTGCGGACATGGCAGGCTCTTCGTCGTTACAAGGTCGGAGAAGCCGTCATTATTCCAGAGTGCGGCACGAGGCGCTTGCGCGCCCCGCCGTGCATTCGGTTAAGAATGCGAATGAATCTTGCCGTGCCGGGCGATATGGCGGCACGGCGTGCGTAAAGGAAGCGGTCAGCCGTGCCGCGTATGGGCTGCTTTGGGGGCATCCCATTTACAGGGGATTCGGAGCGTATCCGATATAGACTAGCGCGTTGGCGCCATGATGCGCGCCCCGCCGCAAGGAGACGCACGTGAAGCCGCAACCCACGCCGGACCTCGCCCGCATCCTGTTCGTCGTTGCGATACTGTGCGCGCTGACGATCGGCACCCTCTATGTGATGCGCCCGTTCATCCCCGGGCTGATCTGGGCCACGACCATCGTGGTCGCGACCTGGCCCGCCATGATTGGCATCGAGCGGCGCTGTGGCAACCGCCGCTGGCTCGCCACGCTCGTGATGCTGGTGATCCTCCTCTTCGTGATCGTCCTGCCGCTCTATGAAGCCATTTCGACGCTCGCGCTGCACGGCGGCGAGATCATGGACGTGATCCGCAAGCTGCCCGACTATGCGTTGATGCCGCCACCGGACTGGGTCCATGAAATTCCCGTGATCGGCGCGCGCATCGTCGGCAAATGGCAGGAGTTCTCCGACGCCGGTCCCGGTGGCCTGCTCGCGCAGCTCGAGCCCTACGTTTCGATCGTGGCGCACTGGTTGATCGCCCACGCGGCCTCGGTCGGCGTGTTCGTCATACACATGGTCATCACCATCATCATCACGGTCATTCTCTATAGCCAGGGCGAGCAGGCCGCCGACTATGTCACGCGGTTCGCCGTTCGAGTCACGCCCGCGTATGGCGAGCAGGCCGTCAAGCTTGCCGGCGCTTCGGTTCGCGCCGTGGCCCTTGGCATCGTCGTCACGGCGGTTCTCCAGTCGGCGCTCGGCGGCATCGGCCTGTGGGTGGCCGGGGTGCCGGGTGCCGGCGTGCTCACGGCCGTGATGCTCATGTTCTGCCTCGCGCAGATCGGCCCGACCCTGCCGCTGCTCGGCGGCGTGATCTGGCTCTTCGTGCACGACGCGCACGTCGCGGGCATCCTGCTCGCGGTGTGGTCCGTGATGGTCGCCATGCTCGACAACCTCGTGCGCCCGGTGCTGATCCGCCGCGGCGTCAACCTGCCGATGCTGCTGATCCTCTCCGGTGTGCTCGGCGGGTTGTTCGCCTTCGGCATCGTCGGGCTCTTCATCGGGCCGGTGATCCTCGCCGTTTCGTCCACGTTGCTGAGCGCATGGATACGCGATCCGCGCTCCGATGCCGGCGGCACGGGCGAGCCGGCAGCCCGCCAAGACGCTTGAGCGGGGCCGGCAACGCGGCCCGCACGCCAGACGCCCCGTTGACGACGCGCACGTCGATTCGACGTTACGATGGCGCTTGAACTTCTCTACGACATTCGTTCGCGCAGTCAGGCGGCGCTCGTGCGTGCATGTTCCGGGCGGCCCCCAGGCGCGCAGCTTCCAGGGAGACGAAATGGCTCAGCTCAACTGCGATATTTGCGGCGTGCGTCCCGCGACGGTGCGGGTTGCCGTGTTGCAGGACGGCAGACGGCGTTTTCTCGATGTCTGCGATTATCACTACGCGCAGCTCACGCGGCATCAGCGCACCCTGAGCCCGCTGGAGGCGCTGTTTCGCGCTTCGCAACAGGCGGGCGGCGCGGCGGGCGAACCTGCTCCGCAGGCCATGGAAGCGGGCGACGGCGCGATCGTCGAACGCTATTTCAGCGACGTGGCGCGCGAATTGCTGCAGCGCGCAGCCGAACGCGCAGTGCAGTTCGGGCGCCGCGAGGTCGATACCGAACATCTGCTTTACGAACTCGCGGGCAACGACGCCGGCGCGGCGATCCTCAAGCGCCTCGGCATTCAGCCCGACGACGTTCGCGCATTCATCGACGCC
>NZ_DATJWR010000150.1:0-7625 GCF_035501035.1 Paraburkholderia sp. | reverse complement strand
CAGTAAGCCTCAAACGGGGGCAAGCTGAAGTATGACCAAATCTGAATTGGTCGCGCAGCTGGCTACGCGATTTCCGCAACTTGTCCTCAAGGATGCGGATTTCGCGGTCAAAACGATGCTCGATGCGATGTCCGAGGCGCTCGCCAAGGGCCATCGCATCGAAATTCGCGGCTTTGGCAGCTTCGGCCTGAATCGCCGGCCGTCGCGCGTCGGGCGCAATCCCAAGTCGGGTGAAAAGGTGCTGGTGCCTGAGAAGTTCGTGCCGCACTTCAAGCCGGGCAAGGAACTGCGCGAGCGCGTGGACCGTCGTTCGGGCGAGCCGCTGAAGGCGGACGAGCCGGACGACGACCTGTAAAGCGCTCTCTTAAGAGCGATTGCGGTCGTCGGCGGTCAATGCCAGATGGCCAGAACGCATGGACCGGTAAAAAGCGCCGGGGTGAACAGCCCCGGCGTTTTTTTTCGTCCGCGCTTTTTGCGCCTCATCGCCACGCCCGCAGTTTTGATCTGGCTCTGCGGTTCCTCGCACGTGTCGGTGCATGGGCCGTTCAATTACAATACGGGTCACTTCGGCGTGGCTTGTGCTGCTGCGCAGCATTGCCGCCTCGCCGGCGCCTTCCGCAACTGCCAAGAGAATCCTTCATGAGATTGATCGCCTGGGTGATCCGTGTGCTGGTGTTCGTGCTGCTACTGGTGCTCGCACTCGCCAACACGCAAACCGCGACGCTGAACTTTCTTGCCGGGTATGCGTGGCAGGCTCCGCTGATCCTGATCGGCCTCGCGTTCTTCGTGGTGGGGCTGCTGGCGGGGCTGCTTTCGGCGCTGCCGGGCGTGTTCCGGCTGCGCATGGAGAATGGACGTCTCAAGCGCGACCTGCGTGTCGCGCGCGACACGCCTGCGCCTGGCGTCGAGCCGCCGCTGCCGCCGCTTATCTGATTCGTTTTACCGTGCCGCGCGTCACACGCGCGGCCCATCACCCGCTCACACCATCGCTCGCATGGATCTCGATTTCTGGTGGCTCCTCGTCATTCCCGTTGCGTTCGCGCTCGGCTGGATGGCATCGCGCTACGACCTGAAGGCACTGCTTTCCGAAAGCGCCAATTTGCCGCGCTCTTACTTCCGCGGCCTGAATTTCCTGCTCAACGAGCAGCCGGACAAGGCCATCGACGCATTCATCGAGGTCGCCAAGCTCGACCCCGAGACCGTCGAGTTGCACTTCGCGCTCGGCAATCTGTTTCGCCGCCGCGGCGAGACAGACCGCGCGATTCGCGTGCACCAGAATCTGCTTTCGCGTTCGGATCTGCCCGTGAACGAGCGCGACCACGCACTCTACGAGCTTGGCCAGGATTTCCTCAAGGCCGGCATGCTCGACCGCGCGGAGGAAACCTTCGGCAAGCTCAAGTCCGGCGATTACGCGCTCGGCGCACAGCGTGCGCTGCTCACGATCTACGAGATCGAGAAGGACTGGAACCGTTGCATCGACACCGCGCGCGGCCTCGAGACGATGGGCGCCGCTTCGCTCGACCTCGAAATCGCGCAGTTCCATTGCGAGCTTGCGCAAGAGGCGCTGCAGCAGAAGAAGCCCGATGAAGCGCGCCGTCAGCTTGGGCTCGCGCTCAAGGCCAATCCGCAGAACGTGCGTGCGACGATTCTCGCGGGGGACGTCGACGCGGCAAGCGGCGCCTCCGAGGCCGCGCTTGCCCACTGGCGCGAAGTCGAGCCGCAGAACCCCGCGTATCTGCCGCTCGTCGCCGAGAAGATTATGAAGGCCTATGAGGCGCTCGGCCGCGCCGACGAGGGCGCGCAGGTCCTCATCGGCTGGGTCGATGCGTATCCGTCGAACGATCTGCTCGACGTGGCCTATAAATACGTGGCGGCGTTACGCGGCGCCGATGCGGCGCACGCGCTCGCCCGCACGCAGATGCAGAAGTCGCCGAATCTCGCCGGCATGTCGCGCCTGCTCGAGGCACAGCAGGCCACGGCCGAGGAGCCGCGCCGCAGCGAACTCGAATTGATGCGCAAGCTGCTCCAGCAGCGCACCAAGAACCTGCCTCGCTACACGTGCCAGAACTGCGGTTTCCGGGCGCGCCTCTTCTATTGGCAGTGTCCGGGTTGCAGCGGCTGGGAGACCTATGCGCCGCGGCGCGTCGAGCCAGTTCCCGCGTCGAGCTGACCCCGAGTCCGGGCGCACCCGGCCGGGCGCCCCATCGTCATTCCATCATCAGCATCTGTCACCGGAGCGCCTATGAAGATCACCATTATCGGTACCGGCTACGTCGGCCTCGTTACCGGTGCGTGCCTTGCCGAAATCGGCCACGATGTGTTTTGCCTCGATGTCGACCCACGCAAGATCGACATCCTCAACGGCGGCGGCGTGCCGATTCACGAGCCGGGCCTCATCGAACTCATCGCGCGCAACCGCGCGGCCGGGCGTATCACGTTCTCCACCGATATCGCGGCGAGCGTCGAGCATGGCGAGGTGCAATTCATCGCCGTCGGCACGCCGCCCGACGAGGACGGCTCGGCCGATCTCCAGTACGTGCTCGAGGCGGCGCGCAGCATCGGCCGCTACATGAACGGCTTCAAGGTGATCGTCGATAAGTCGACGGTGCCGGTCGGCACGGCACAGCGCGTGCAAGGCGTGCTCGCCGAGGAACTCGCGAAGCGCGGCCTCGCAGCGAGCGCGGACCACCGCTTCTCGGTCGTCTCGAACCCCGAGTTCCTGAAAGAGGGCGCGGCCGTGGACGACTTCATGCGCCCCGACCGCATCATCATCGGCATCGACGAGGACGAGAACGGCAACACCGCGCGCGAGAAGATGAAGCGCCTTTACGCGCCGTTCAACCGCAATCACGAGCGCACGATTTACATGGACGTGCGCTCCGCGGAATTCACGAAGTATGCGGCCAATGCCATGCTCGCCACGCGTATCTCGTTTATGAACGAGATGGCGAATCTCGCCGACCGCGTGGGCGCTGACATCGAATCGGTGCGCCGCGGCATTGGCTCCGATCCGCGTATCGGCTATCACTTTCTCTATGCGGGCTGTGGCTACGGCGGCTCGTGCTTCCCGAAGGACGTGCAGGCGCTGATCCGCACGGCCGCGGAGTCGGGCCAGAATCTGCGCATTCTCGAAGCCGTCGAGAACGTCAATTACGGCCAGAAGGAAGTGCTCGTGAAGAAGATCGTCAATGTGTGCGGCGAAGACCTCACGGGCAAGCACTTTGCCGTGTGGGGGCTCGCGTTCAAGCCGAACACCGACGACATGCGCGAAGCGCCGAGCCGCCGCCTGATCGCCGACCTGCTTGCGCGCGGCGCCACGGTGGCGGCCTGGGATCCGGTCGCGGCCGAGGAGGCGAAGCGCGTGTTCGCGCTCGATCTCGCCCAGGAGCCGCAGCAGCATGCGCGTCTCGCGTTCGCGTCGAGCCAGGACGAGGCGCTCACAGGCGCGGACGCGCTCGTCATCGTGACCGAATGGACCGCGTTCAAGGCACCGGATTTCGTGCACCTGAAGAAGGTGCTCAAGGCGCCGCGTATCTTCGACGGACGCAATCTCTACGAGCCGGACGCGATGGCGGAGCTCGGCATTGACTATCACTCGATCGGGCGGCCTCATGTCGATCTCGCAAGCACCGCAGTCTGAAACCGCAATCGCTTCCGAAGTGCGCGTCGTGCCGCGCGAGAAGCTCGCCACCTCGCGCGTGCTGGTGGTCGGCGACGTGATGCTCGACCGCTACTGGTTCGGCGACGTCAACCGCATTTCCCCGGAGGCGCCGGTGCCGGTCGTGCACGTGCAACGTCAGGAGGACCGTCTTGGCGGCGCGGCAAACGTCGCGCGCAACGCGGCCGCGCTCGGCGCACATGCGGGCCTGTTGTGCGTGGTGGGCCACGACGAGCCCGGCGAGCGTATCGTCGAGCTGCTCGGCGAGAGCAATGTGAGCGCCTATCTCGAGCGCGATCCCGCATTGCCGACCACCATCAAGCTGCGTGTGCTCTCGCGCCAGCAGCAGCTCTTGCGCGTGGACTTCGAGAACACGCCCGCGCACGAAGTGCTGCTCGCCAGCCTCGCGCGTTTCGACGCGCTCCTGCCCACGCACGACGTAATTCTCCTGTCGGACTATGCGAAGGGCGGCCTCACGCACGTCACGCAAATGATCTCGAAGGCGCGCGCCGCGGGCAAGGCGGTGCTCGTCGACCCGAAGGGCGACGACTGGGAACGCTACAGCGGGGCAAGCCTCATTACGCCGAATCGCGCGGAGCTGCGTGAAGTGGTGGGCACCTGGAAGTCCGAGGAGGACCTGCTCGCGCGCGTGACGAAGCTGCGCCGCGAACTGCAGTTCGACGCGCTGCTGCTCACGCGCTCGGAAGAGGGTATGACGCTCTTTTCCGATGCGGGTGTGCTGCACGCCGCGGCCGACGCGCGCGAAGTGTATGATGTCTCGGGCGCCGGCGACACGGTGATCGCGACCCTCGCGGTCATGCTCGGCGCGGGCCTGCCGCTCGTCGAGGGCGTCGCGCTCGCGAACCGCGCGGCCGGCATCGTGGTCGGCAAGCTCGGTACGGCCACCGTCGACTACGACGAACTCTTTCAATAACGTTGCGCGCGCGGCCGCACCCCGGCCGGGATATCGGAGCGTTTTCCCGGCGCAACATCAACCTCGCGTGAACTTCGTCACCGCAGACCTATCATGACCCTCATTGTGACCGGCGCGGCCGGCTTCATCGGCAGCAACATCGTCAAGGCGCTGAACGAGCGCGGCGAAGACCGCATCATCGCCGTCGACAATCTCACCCGCGCGGACAAGTTCAAGAATCTCGTCGATTGCGAGATCGACGATTACATCGACAAGACCGAGTTCGTCGAGCGCTTCACGCGCGGCGATTTCGGCAACGTGCGTGCGGTGTTCCACGAAGGCGCCTGTTCGGACACGATGGAAACGGACGGCCGCTACATGATGGAGAACAACTTCCGCTATAGCCGCGCCGTGCTCGATGCGTGCCTCGCGCAGCGCGCGCAGTTCCTGTATGCGTCCTCGGCGGCGATCTATGGCGGCTCGAGCCGCTTTGTCGAAGAGCGCGAAGTGGAAGCGCCGCTCAACGTCTATGGCTATTCGAAGTTCCTGTTCGACCAGGTGATTCGACGCGTGCTGCCCACGGCGCAAAGCCAGATTGCGGGCTTTCGCTACTTCAACGTCTACGGGCAGCGCGAGACGCACAAGGCGCGCATGGCCTCCGTCGCGTTCCATAATTTCAACCAGTTCCGCGCGGAAGGCCGCGTGAAGCTGTTCGGCGAATACAACGGCTACGCGGCAGGCGAGCAGACGCGCGACTTCGTTTCGGTCGAGGACGTCGTGAAGGTCAACCTGTTCTTCTTCGATCATCCGCAGAAGTCCGGCATCTTCAATCTGGGCAGCGGGCGTGCGCAGCCGTTCAACGACATCGCCACGACCGTGGTCAACACGCTGCGTGCAATGGAAGGCAAGCCTGCGCTCACGCTCGAGGAGCAGGTCAAGGAAGGCTTGATCGAGTACATCCCGTTCCCCGATGCGCTGCGCGGCAAGTATCAGTGCTTCACGCAGGCGGACCTAACGAAGCTGCGCGCGGCAGGCTACGACGCGCCGTTCCTCACGGTTCAGGAAGGCGTCGATCGCTACGTACGTTGGCTTTCCGGCCAGGTGTAAAGCGAAGGCGCGACTCCATAAACTGGACTCTCCTCGCCGGCGATGGTCGCCGGCGTATCAACGGAGACCCAGCATGATCCGAAAAATCGTTGCAGCGGCCGCGCTTCTGGCCGTATTCGGCCACGCCTTCGCGGCCGTGGACGTCAACACCGCCAACGAAGACGCGATGCGCGGCATCAAGGGCATCGGGCCCGCGCGCGCCAAGGCCATTCTCGACGAGCGCAGCGCGCACGGCCCGTACAAGGATGCCGCTGACCTCGGCAAGCGCGTGAAGGGCCTGGGCGGGCACACCGTCGAACGTTTGCAGGCCGAAGGATTGTCGGTCGGCCCTGCGAACGCACAGCCGGCGCGGGCGGTGGCCGCACAGGCCGCACCCGCGAAGGCGGGGGCGCAGCAGCCGGCTACCGTCGCAGTCAAGAAGTAGGCTCGCCCACGCGCATTGTCTCCATTTAGCGATTCTGCCGGTGCGCAACGACGGCTTCGCGATACCCCGTGCATCTCGCCCCATCTTCGCGGGGTGACAGGTTCCTTCAGGTGTCGCTTCGGCGACATTGACCCGCGGCCCGGGCCGCGGGCTTTTTGCCGTGCCTTCTCAGTACATTGGGCGTAGATGCGTCGCGCTTTATCCGTGCTTTATCGATGGTTTTTGCGCTCATTGCGTGTTTTCCGCGCGCTCTGGCCACAGTCTGACCGCGCTTTGCGGCATGCGCCCCTCGTGCGCGTGCGGGCCCTACGTCCACACGGGCATCAGGGGTCCCCTGCGGCTGCTGCTTGCGTGGTTTAGAATCGGCGGACTACGTACACGCGCCTCACCGCGACTCCCATGCCCTACAAGACCATTGAAGACACGATCGGCAATACACCGCTCGTGCAGCTCGTCCGCCTGCCGGACGACGAAATCCGTGCCCGCAACAACGTCGTTCTGGCCAAGCTGGAGGGCAACAACCCGGCCGGGTCGGTGAAAGACCGCCCGGCGCTCTCGATGATCCGCAAGGCCGAAGAGCGTGGCCGCATCAAGCCGGGCGACACGCTCATCGAGGCGACGAGCGGCAATACGGGCATTGCGCTCGCCATGGCGGCAGCTATCCGCGGTTACAAGATGGTGCTCATCATGCCGGAGGACCTGTCGGTCGAACGCCGCCAGAGCATGGCCGCCTATGGCGCGGAAATCCTGCTCACGCCGGTCAAGGGCGGCATGGAATATGCCCGTGACCTCGCCGAGCAGATGCAGCGTGACGGCAAGGGCATCATCCTCGACCAGTTCGCCAACCCCGACAATCCGCTTGCGCACTACGAGGGCACCGGTCCGGAAATCTGGCGCGACACCGAAGGGCGCATCACGCACTTCGTTTCGTCGATGGGCACCACGGGAACGATCATGGGCACGTCCCAGTTCCTGAAGGAAAAGAATCAGGCCATCGAGATCGTCGGCGCGCAGCCGGAGGAAGGATCGCGCATTCCGGGCATTCGCAAGTGGCCCGAAGCCTACATGCCGAAGATCTTTGACCGCAGCCGCGTCGATCGCGTGGAGAACGTGAGCCAGGCCGCAGCTGAAAACATGGCGCGGCGTCTTGCCTCGGTCGAGGGAATTTTTGCGGGCATTTCGTCGGGCGGCGCCTGCGAGGTGGCAATGCGCGTCGCACGCCAGGTCGAGAACGCAACGATCGTGTTCGTCGTTTGCGATCGCGGCGACCGCTACCTCTCCACGGGCGTGTTTCCGGCCTGATCGTGGCGATGCGCCTCGATCGTCATCGATCGGGGCGTCCATGCAAGAACGGCCTTCGGAATTTCCGAAGGCCGTTTTGCTTGTGCGCCCAGCATGGGCGCACTCCTGCGGGTGCAAGTCCCGCCATAAGCTGGTCACAGCGAATGAAGTGAAGCGCAACTGCATGAGGGTGACTGAATGTGGGGAGGAAGCGTGGAGCGTAAATCGCGAGCCGATGAACA
>NZ_DATJWR010000149.1:0-24875 GCF_035501035.1 Paraburkholderia sp. | reverse complement strand
CGAGGACAAGGGCAGCGCACGCCGCCAGTGCGGCGCGTTTGGCGCTCATCGAGAACTCCCGGGAAGTTCAACTTTTTCGGGCGGACCGCCGAGGAGCACGCCGGCAGGATTGCGCTTTACGTTTTCCGACAACACGCGCAGGTTGTCTGCGGTGACCCGCAGATCCTGGACGATCACGCGCACGTCGTATTGATTGTCGCCGATCAAGGCATCGAGCCGCTCCGCCATAGCATTGATATGCTTGATCATGCGGTCCAGGTCGCCACGATCGGCGAGTCCGCGCAGGCGACCGCTGACCGCCGCGGCATTGTCGACCGTCTGCTTGAGTCCCGGGTCCGCGAGTAGTTCGTCGAGCCGAGCGGCAGCGGAGTCTATCTTGCGCAGCGCATGATCAATGGGCGCCGCAGCGAGGATTCGATCGATGCGCACAACCGTCGCGTCGGCGTCCCTGACGAATTCAGCGACCGGCGTCTCGCTGACTTTTTTGTCCAGATTGACGACGAGCGCGTTCAGGTTTCGGGCGAGCGTCTTGACATCCGCTTCGTTCAGGCTCGACAGGAACGCCTGGGCGTTCGCGATGATCTCGCCGGAGAGACTCGGCGCGGACGGCACGTACGTGTACTTCGGCTCCCACTGGAACGCCAGCGGCGGGTACTTCGCCGCGTCGACGAAGTCGATCGCCAGATACTGCTGGCCGGTAAGACCTGCAAGCTGGGTCTGGGCCCGTAACCCTTTCTTCACCAACTGCGCCATATCCCGCTTTAGCTGCTCGGCTTCGTCCGCGGAAAAATTGACCTTCGCCCGGACCACGATGTATTCCCTGCGTCGGTCCAACGGAACGTCTCTTTCGTACGTGGCCGCAGAAGTCAGAATCTCCGAGACCTGGCCCAGGGGGACACCGCGAAAGCGCACGGGCGCACCGAGTTCGAGGCCGGAAACCGATCCGTTGAAGTAGGTCTCGAAAGTGAACGTCGGCTGGAAGAGCTTTCGGCCGCCCACCAGAAAGAGCACCGTAGCCATGACACAAAGGCTCACCATGACGAACAGACCAAGCCGAGCGTAGCGCTTGCCTTCGTCCACGCTATCCACCCGCTTTTCCCCCGACCAGATCGGGCTGGCGGTTAAAGAACTGTCGCACCCTAGAATCGGCGCTGTGATCGCGCAGGTCGACAGGCTTCCCTTCCGCAATGATGCTACGAGAGACAGAGTCCAGCATGATCGCCCGATCGGCGATGGCGAAAATGCTCTGCAGCTCGTGGGTCACCACCACGAAAGTGAAGCCCAGATTCGTGCGCAGCGAAAGAATGGTCCGGTCCAGGTTGGCCCCGGTGACCGGATCCAAACCAGCCGAGGGCTCGTCCAGCAGCAGAACGTCGCAACCGAGTGCCATTGCGCGAGCGATTCCAGCGCGCTTCAACATGCCACCGGACAGTTCCCCAGGCATCAGCGCCTCTGCATAGGCCATTTCAACCTGATGCAACAACATGCGCGCAATGAGATTCTTATCCGCGAGCGCGAGGTCGGTGAACTGATCAAGCGGAAAGCGTACGTTTTCGAGTACGTTCAACGATCCGAACAGCGCGCCGCTCTGGTACATCACGCCGAGCTTGCGCTGCATCTGAGCCTTCTCGTCCGCGCTGGCCATCACAAGGCTGCGCCCATCGATAAGGATGTCGCCCGCCATCGGTTTGAACAAGCCGATGATGTTCTTCATCAAGCTCGACTTGCCGCAGCCTGAGCCTCCCAGGATCACCACGATTTCGCCACGCCGCACATCGAACGACGCGTTTTCAAGCAGGACGCGTGCGCCGTAACCCATGCGCAGCTCGCGCACGCTGATAGCTGGCATTCCGCCGCCGACAGCTGCCTTGTGGTTGTCGGTGTGCGCCTGGGTCTGCATCGTCTTGCCTGTTCAGCTTGTGAAGACGGCAAACAGACCGTCGATTACGATGATCAGCACAATGCTGGTGACTACCGCACTGGTTGCCGAAAGGCCGACCGAGATGGCACCGGCACCGGTGCCGAGCCCGCGCTGACAGCCGACCGCGGCAATGGTCAGGCCGAAGGCGGCGGACTTGACGATGCCGAGGACGAAGTCTCCCGGAGTCACTGCCCCGAGCAACTGTGTGTAGAACTGCAGGAAACCAACACCGAAGGTGGTCATCACCAGCGCCCCCCCGAAGATTCCGACGATATCGGCCAGGACTGCGAGCAGCGGGAGCACGAACATCGCAGCGATCAGCCTCGGCAGTACCAGGAAGTGGATCGGATGCAACCCGAAGGTGGAGATCGCATTCACTTCCTCGTTGACTTTCTGCGTGCCGATCTGGGCGGCGAACGCGGCTCCGGTACGTCCGGCGAACACGATCGCCGTCATAAGCGCGCCGAGCTCGCGGAACATGGCGACCCCGACACCGTTCACGACGAAGATCACAGCGCCGAACTGCCGGGCCACGAGACCGATCTCGAATGCGATGATCACGCCCATGAGAAAACCGGTGAGAAGGACGATCGGGACGGCGTGGGCGCCGGCTTCGGTGGCAACGTCGAGCACATCGCGCCAGTTGGGCGCGCCTCGCCGCGTGAGAGCGAGCCACAATACCCGCGCGCACGCGCCGAGGAACCCGGCCATGTCCTTCGCGTAGGCGACCAGCTGCGCGGTCGCGCGGCCCACATGTTCCAGAATGCCCATTGGTCGCCGGCTGCTGGCAAACGCCACGAAATCCTTGGGGTTGAAGGCGCGAAGCAGCGAAGCGAAATTCGGCGCCAACTCCCGAATTTCGACTCTTGCGTCCGCGCGGCGATCGCGTCGAGTGAGATCGAACAACAGTGCGATGCCGACATCGTCGACATAGTCAAGTTGCGATGCATCCACAAAGATTGGGCGATCGGGGTTGCGCGTGAGCGTGTCGATCGCCGATTGCCAGATCGGCGCAGCCGTGTAAGCCGTGATACGGCCCTGGAGCCGAAGCTCAATCCCCTGACGCGAATCGGTTGACGTCATCGCGGTCACACATATTCCGGGATGGCATCACGCCGCATTGCACATTTAACTAGTCCACAAATGCCAATTTCGGACACTCCGATTAGACCTCTACGGATTACAGTCACATTTCACCCCGATCTGCCTCGTCGACTTGTCCGATCTCGACTTCTGCCCTACGTTCGCGAGTCAGTACCTCGGCAATTACCGCAAGCAAAACAGCGACGGACAAGAGGAAGAAGCCGATCTTTCCATACCCAAATCCAGCGAGCATAAGATCGTAGGCGCCCAACAATAGGCAGACACCGCCAGATATAGCGCAAAGCGCGACAAGGAATTTAATGAGTTTCATTGGATATCCAATAAGAGCTAGCGATGGAAAGCTTTCCTTAACGGGCGCTCGTTTGCAGAACGATCGTAGAAGTCGATGCAGTCGCGATCGTTCTTTCTCGAGAGAACGCCGCACACAATCACCGTCGCGCATCTAAGGGGCAAGCATTCGGACGCTTTCATATGGCCTACTCTGCGACGCCTTGGTCGCCGTGGCTTCGCTGAGTCTGCGGTTGCGTGGCTCTCCGGCTGATGCGATCGAAGATCAATTTCGGCCCGATGAGGCCCAAACTCATTGCCAGGATGATGGTGATCGCCGTCATGCCATCGGCGATGGTTCCCCCTATGAGCTCCAGCGTCGTATGCGCACCACCGGAAAGCTGAATCAGGCCGCTGGCCGTTCTGAACAAGAACAAGCCCGGCATCATCGATACCACTGCGGCGAAACCGATGGCCGCAAACGGCATGTGAACACGGTGCGACACCGGCGCGAGGACCAGTCCCGCAACCAGGCAAGCGACAAATGCGCCTGCGGCGGCGCTGGCCCCGAGCAATATCATCGTCCCCCACCGCAGGGCATGGGCGAGCATTCCGACCGCCACTGGCCAGGCCAGCATATTCGCCGGCATGGAAAAGAAGATGCTGAATGCAGCGACTGCAACACCAGCCGCGAGCACGTCTTGCCACAGGGAAACTTCTTTGCCGATCTGGTGTACCGGCAAGGTCACGCCGAAGAGGGCTAGGCCAAGCAGAAGCCCGATCGAGATCGCGACAATCACGAGGCCCGCGTAGATCAGGCGACTGGCGCCAAGATGAATGCGCCCATTGAACAGATCCATCGCGCCATTGAGCACATGCGGGCCCGGCACCAATATCATGCATGGGCAGAGCGCAATTAGGCGCAATGACGAGCTCAGTTCGTACCGTACCGCGAGGGCACCGATGGCGCCAGCAACCAGTGATGCGCAGAATGGCTGGACGAAGAGGTTTTCGCCGTAACGGGCCAGGGTGCGGCGCAGCAGCGCACCGGCGGCTGCGCTCGCGAAAATAATGGCCGCCGAAGAAAGATGTTGCACACCGTAGAGCACCGCCAGGGCTACGGCACCCGCCCCGGCAGCCAGCACGAACAGCAATTCGGCTGCGGGCGCGGACTGCGAGATCGCATGCAATATCCTGGGCGCGGCTTCCGGCACGCACCTGCCGGAATTGAGCTCCCCGATCGACCGCATCGTGGATGCCACGCGATGCATATTCACGCCGGCAGGCTCGGCCGCCACGCGCGTGGTGAATCTGCCCTCCGCGTTCTCGGCCTGAAGTTGCAGTTCCCCCCAACGCGGCACGATCTCGGAGCGCAGTCCCAGCGTTTTGCCGACGCTCTCGGCCGCCCTCAATGTCTGTTCAGTGGCTTGCCCATTGACGAAGAGAACCCGGGCAAACGCAAGTACGAGATCGGATCGCTCTTGCAGCGTCATCAATCATGCAAAGCGAACGCCGCTGTCCTCCAGCGGTAGTGCGCGGATGCGCTTGCCCGTTAGCGCGAATACGGCGTTGGCGATCGCCGGCGCGACCAGGGGCACGCCGGCCTCGCCCATGCCGCCAGGCGATTGACCCCCCGAGATCAATGCGACATGGATAGTCGGCACTTCGGAGAATCGCGGAATGGTGAACGCGTCGAAATTCGCCTGCTCGACTCGACCGTTCTTGATCGTAATCTTGCTGCGAAGGGTATTGATGAGGCCGCTGACGGCACCTCCCTGCAACTGCGCGATCACCTGGTCGGGATGCACGGCGACGCCGCAGTCGACGGCGTAGGTGAGTTTTTCCAGCTTTATTTTCTTTGCGGAACCGGATACTTCGGCGATGAGCGCGATGTGCGTGTCGTAGCACTCCATGGAAGCAACACCATACGCGTGCCCCTTGGCCGGCTTGCCCGTGTAGCCGGCATCCTTCGCCGCGCGCTCAAGCACAGCGCGCTGGCGGGGCAGCTTCTCCAGCATGGCCAGCCGGAATGCGATCGGATCCTGATGGCTCGCACGCGCTAGTTCATCAACGAAACTCTCGATCGCGAATGCATTGAGCGCGTTACTCACCGAACGCCAGTAGCCGACACGGATGCCGACCTCTTGGATCACGGTTCGCAATTCGAGGTTCGGGATGTCGTAGGTGAAGTTGATCAGGCCCTCGGTCATGAAGCCGTCGATGCCGTCCTTCACCACGCCCGGAAACAGACGATTGGTGATCGAAGGCGAAATCATCTTGTGCGTGAACGCAGCGACGCGACCGTGATCGAGCGACGCGCGCAGCAGGTGAAGGCTGGGCGGGCGATAGAAGTCGTGGGTGGTGTCGTCCTCCCGGTTCCAGATGAGCTTTACCGGGGTGCCGGGCAGCGCCTTGGCGATCGCAACCGCCTGGGTGACGAAGTCCACATCCAGGCGCCGGCCGAAGCCGCCGCCGATGAATTGCGCGTGGATCCGCACCTTGTCTGGCGCTACGCCCGCCGCTTGCGCGGCGGCGCCCTGCGCGCCCTGCGGGTACTGCGTACTCGCCCACAGGTCGACCCCTTGGGCGGAGACGAGCGCCAGGCAATTCTGCGGTTCCAGCGTCGCATGCGCCAGCATTTGCGACGTATAGCGCGCCTCGATCGGCTTGCCCTTGGCGAGCGCCGCGGCTGCGTTGCCGGCCTGTTTCACCACGGCACCCGGCCGCCCTTTGGCGCGCTCCAGCGCCGCGTAGATCGCGGCGGTGCTGAGTTTTGCCGCGGGACCTTCGTCCCATTGCACCTTGAGGTCGGCCAACGCCGATTTTGCGGTCCAGTAGTGGTCGGCGACCACCGCGACCCCTTCGCCGATGTCGACCACCTTGCGCACACCTGGGCGTTTTTCCGCGACGCTCCCGTCAAAGGACGTGACTTTGCCCCCGATCACGGGGCATGGAAGAAGGGCGGCGTACACCATGCCCGGTTGCTTCGTGTCGAGGCCAAATACGGTACGGCCGCGCGCCTTGTCAGCACCGTCCAGGCGCGGCAGCGCCGTGCCAATCACACTGAAAGCGCTAGCGGGTTTTAGTGCAATGTCCTTTGGCACGGGTTGGCGTGCTGCGGCGCCAGCGAGCGCGCCGTAGCTGAGCGTCTTCCCCTCATGCGACACCTGGCCGTTCTCGGCACGGCAGGCATTCGCCGGCACATTCCATTGTGCAGCGGCCGCATTCACGAGCATCAGCCGCGCCGCGGCGCCTGCCCGGCGCAGCGGCTCCCAGGCGTCCCGCACGCTGGTGCTGCCGCCCGTGATCTGCGCGCCCATCAATTTGTTAAGGTAAACCGGACTGACCACGGCCTGCTGGACCTCGACGCGCCGTGGATCGACGGCCAGCTCTTCCGCCAACAGCATCGCGAGGGATGTGTGAACGTCCTGGCCCATCTCGTTGCGTGGGCATACCAGGCTGATGACACCGTCCTGGCGCACGGTGATCCATGCATCGGGTTCGAATGCACCTTCTGCAGCACGAGCGCTTTGCGGCACGCCGAATCGAAAGCCGAGCGCGAGCCCGCCGCCGAAGACGGCCGAGATCTTGAGGAACTCTCTTCGGCTGACCCCGACTGCGGCGTTCACGCGGAGCCCCCGAGTTGCTTGGCTGCGTCCTGAATCGCGGCACGGATACGCTGGTAGGTTCCGCAACGGCAGAGGTTGCCTTGCATGGCCACATCGATTTCCGCGTCGCTGGGTGTCTTGTTGTTGCTGAGCAACGCCACCGCCGACATGACCTGGCCCGACTGGCAGTAGCCGCACTGCGGCACCTGGATCTTGTCCCACGCATTCTGCACTGCCTCGGCCACGCGGCCGGTCACACCTTCAATGGTCGTGATTTTGCGTCCTTCCACCGCCGAAATCGGCAGGACGCAGGAGAACGTCGCCTGGCCATCCACGTGCACGGTGCAGGCGCGGCACAAGGTCGCGCCGCAGCCGAACTTGGTGCCTGTCATCCCCAGGTAGTCGCGCAGTATCCACAGCAGCGGCGTGTCCGGCGGCGCATCGACCGTGACTGCCTGGTTGTTGATGTTGAGCGTTGTCATCTGGGCTTCCCTGGATCTCGATCCCTCTGGCATCTCGACAAGCCAATCATCTCCGTGCTGGCCGGTACTGTCTTTCTTGTTCCTGCGCGATTTGCAGGATCTTGCCCCAGGGATGCAGTCCCCTCTCCCGGAAGATCAGTTCTGCTCGGCCGCGCCGGCCGTGCGCAACGCCGCGTAGTCGTTGGCCTTGAGCGCCCTAATAATCGAGTCGGCGCGCTCGATGGCCATGCCGAGTCGATCGAGTATGGAACGCCCGAATTTCAATGTGCCCTCCGGCATGAGCGCCATGACGCGCGCGGCGCCCAACTCGCGAAGTTCGTCCCGCTGCGCCAGGTACGGGACAGCGGCCATCACGGGAACGCGCGGAAAAAAGTGTCGCAAGTTGCCGACCATGCGCCGGGTCGACTCGTAATGTCCCGTGGTCACGACCACCAGGCGCGCGTTGCGGATGCCGATTGCCTCCATCATCCGCATGTCCGTGGCATCGCCATATTGGACGTTGTGGCTCGACTGCCGGCCCTTCTCCAGGCGCTCCGGATCCAGTTCGAATGCCCGGTAGGGAATATGCGCGCGGCCGAGAATTGCGCAAACGACGCGACCCACGTAGCCGTAGCCGGCCACCACGACGGCATCTTCGGCGATGCGGGCATCCGGATCAGGCGCCGTTTTCACCCGCTGGTGCCGCAGGCGATCGCTCCATTTGTAACCAAGGTTGATCAACATCGGCGACACGGCAAATGAGAGCGAAACCACAACCAGGCCGACGCTGTAGTACCGCGCGTCCAGCAGGCTGTTCGCCTTCGCACTGGCCATGACAACATAGGCGAGTTCGTCGAACGGCATCGCCAGCAGCCCGGCCAGAAGCGCCGACCTCGATTCAAGCTGGAAGAACCGTGCCAGGGCGAACAGGACGATGAATTTGATGAGTAGCAATCCTGGCACATACAGGAGCAGATCCGCCTTGAACTCGACGAGCTCTCTCGGGTCGATCGCCATGCCGATGGCGATGAAGAAGAGCGCGAGCAATACCTGCTTCGCCGGAGCCACGGCCGCCTTGATCTGATCCGCATAGACCGTCGTCGAGAGGAGCACGCCAATCATGAAGGCGCCCAGCGCGATGGAGATGCCCACGCTATCCATCCACCCGCCTGCAAGAAACACGGCGGCAAGCACTGTCAGCGCAAAGCCGCCCGGGCCCAGGTGGCGCGCGGCCAGGCCGAGCGCCCAGGGCAGGATAAAGCGGCCCAGGACATAGACGCCGGCGATCGCGGCCACCACTGCGCTCACCTTTTCAATGTCCAGGCCGTGCGCGCCCGGACCCGAGGCCATGCCCAATACCGGGATCAGCGCCAACACGGGTATCGCCATGAGTGATTGAAAGATGTCAATCGCAATGACGGCTCTGCCCTGCGTCGACGCGCTGTCGCCCTGTGCCTGCAGGATGGAAATGGGAATGGCCGACGAACTCATGGCGAGGGCCAGGCTGACCACCAGCACCGAATGCCAATGCGCGCTGGCATCGCCGACCGTGGCAAACAAAAACGCCCCGATGGCGGCCGTAGTGAATGCGTATTGGGCCGACCCCAGACCGAACACGAGGCGCCGCATGGACCACAATTGCGCCGGCACGGTACCCAGCCCCACTGCAAACAGCAGCAGCATGATGCCGATTTCACCGACCGCCCGCAGTTCGCCTATGTGCCCGGTCAGCAGCGGCCTCGGGGAATGCGGTCCGAGGGCCAAGCCGACGAGCAGCAGGGCGACGATCGCGCCGATGTTCAGCTTCTTCGCCACCCCGATGGCGACAATAGAAGTCAGCATCATGACGGCGACCGCGAACATCAGCTGGCCGACGTTCACGGGGAATCGGCGGCCGAGGGGCTGCGGGCGCCCGTCCACTCGTGCCAGAGCGCGCCGAACAAGGCGAGCACGACGGGCCCGATCAGGATTCCGGAGGTCCCCAGGACCTCGAAGCCTCCCAGGCTGCCGATGAGAATCCACACGAAGCCGAGATTGACGGTGCTGCGTATCAGCATCGGGCGGACAAATTTGTCCACTATGAAGAGCGATGCCAGCCCCGCCGCGCAGACAAACAATGCGGCGCCGCCGGACCCCTTGGTCATTAAAGCCGCTGCGGCGCCAAGCACCGCCAGATAGCCCAGGAAGGGAATCATGGAGCAGACGCCGGTCAAGGCGCCCCACACCCCGGGTTGCTGGACGCCCGCCAGCGCATAGATCGCAAAGCTCAGGACGCCGTCCAGCAATCCGACGATGACCATGGCGGTGACGGTCGCGCGTACCGCCGCGATCGACAGCCGCAGGTAGGAATCGGCGCGCTCGCCGAGCAGGTCATGGATCAGGCGGACCAGCTGCTGCGCCAGTGCCTCACCGTCGCGGAACAGCAGAAATAGCACCAGGATCGTGAACACGATGACCAGGACGTGGTGGGCGATGAAATGCCCCATGGTTTGCGCCCACCCGAGCACCGAAGGCGTATCGGGGCGCCGCAACCACGCCGACACGCCGCCCGGAACGCCGAGAATTGCGCTCCATTGATCCGCGAGCCAGGCACCGAAGACCGGCGTGGACTCCAGCCATCCCGGAGTGGCGAGTCCGTTCCTGTCCGCGGCCACGATCTGGTCGGCCAAGCTGCGCATTTCCAGGGTCAGCGCGCCCACGGCAAACATTAGAGGCCCGAGCACGAACAGCGTCACGAGCATCGTGAACAGGAGGGGCGCCGCGCTCGAGGCGGCGCGCGCCGGTAGCCGCCGCGAGAAACGCCGATAGATCGGCCAGGTGGCGACTGCGATGACCGATGCCCACAGCAAAGGCTCGAGGAAGCTGTGCAGAATCCAGGCCGCCAGCAGAACGACCAGCGCAGCCCAAAGCTGACCCGCGCCTGGCGTCGGTTTCATCGGCTGATCGATTCTTTTTCCTGCCGCTCTTGCTCGATCAAAATGTCATGGGGTTCCGAGCCCAGCGTCCACGAAGGCGGGTCGCTCGCTGGATAGGAGTCAGCGAGCACCACATCGATTTCCTCTTCGCTGATTTCGCCTCGAGTCGGCACTGCGCGTCAATGTCCTGTGGGAGCGCCCTTGCGGCTGGCCTCGAAGAGGAACCAGGTGCGCCGCTCGGTTTCATCGATCCAGACCTCGATCAGGCTTGCCGTGGCAATGTCGCGGTGCTCGTCGCACACGTCATGGGTATTCCGAAGACGGGCAGCGAGCGTCTTATTGTCCTCGCGCAGTTCCGCCAGCATGTCCAATGGCTCCACATAGTCCGCATCGTTGTCCAGCACGCGCTGCGTGCGCGAAATATGGCCGATGGACCTGAGCGTCGCCCCGCCGACCTTGCGGACCCGCTCCGCGACGGGATCGGCCATGGCGTAGAGCTGGTCCGCCTGCTCATCGAGGAGCAGGTGATAGTCGCGAAAGTGCGGCCCGCTCATGTGCCAATGAAAATTCTTTGTCTTCAGGTAGAGCGCAAACACGTCGGCCAGGATGGCATTCAGGGCCGCGGCGACGTCCCTGGTCGCGTCCGCATGCAGATCGCTCGGCGTTGCTAGCGGCGCGCCCCGCCTGCGCTTCAGTTCCGCGGTTACCTTTTTGGTCATGATCTCTCCCTTAGAGCACAAACACGTAGATCATGGCGAACCCGACAACCATGACAAACGCGAGCGTGGGGATCCACTGAACGTGACGCAGCACGTATTCCGAGCGAAGCGGATCGGGCTCTGTGCTCTCAGCCGTTGCCGGCGGGGGAAACTCGTTCTGGGACATTGTGTCCTCCTGTAGTCTGATTCGCTTGCTGTTGGCAGCTCACGCGCTAGCGCGGAAATTCACGCAAACCTGCTAGCCGGAACGGACGCGACGGGGGCAGGCGCAGCCATGGGCCTTCTGCCGCCCCTCCTCGACGCTGCGCGGAAAGCGCCTGGGGTGGTACCGGTGTGCTTGCGGAACAAGGTCGTCAGGTGGCTCTGGCACGAGCAGCCGACGTCCAGCGCAATGTCGCAGATGCTCTGATCGCTCGTGGCGAGCAGGTTCATGGCCTTCCGGATGCGGCATCGAATCACGTACTGGTAGGGCGTGAGGCCCGTGGTGACCTTAAAGCTTCGCCCGAAGGAAAACGGCGCCAGGCCGACCGCGCTCGCGATCTGTACCCAGCTGAGATCCGTGTCGAGGTTCTGGTGAATGAACCTTAGGGCGTGCCGTAAGCAGTCCCTAGACAGGCGCGTGGCGTGGGAATTCGGCTCGTCGACCGGAAAGTCCGCGGATTCCCGCAGACAGGTAACGATGGCCTGCGCCACCTCGTGAGCGCGCTTCTCGTCCCAGTCATTCCGGACCGTGCGTTCCAGAAGGTGCGCGCGCAGCATGCCTATCGCACGATCGACGTGCACTGCGGAGTCTGCGCCACTCATGTCTGCATGTGACTCCGCGACCGATTCCAGCGTTGCATCCGTGGTCATCGTTCATTTCCTCCAAAAATGCCGAGGGGGTGCCGGCTGTCTTTGAGTCATCGCGATCCGGTCCTGCCAGTGTCGATGGCGGAGCCTACGCATTCAAGAAGCTCCTCGGCCGTGAAAGGCTTGGCGAGATAACAGGACACGCCCGCGGCGAGCGCGCGCCCCCGCACCTTCTCCTCCGGGTAGGCCGTCATCAGAACGGTCGGAATGGGAGTGCCTGATGCGACGAGCCGATCGTGCAACTCAAGGCCGCTCATCCCCGGCATGCGCATATCGGCGATCACGCATGCGATGTCCTGCAAGCGCCCAGACTCCAAGAATGCCTCGCTGGATGGGAACGCCACCACAGCGAACCCCGCGGCCTCGAGCAGATCTTCCGTGGTCGCGCGCATCGACTCGTCATCCTCTACGATCGCCACAGTGGCAGTTCCGGCGTTGCCTGATTTCACGGCACGAGTCTAGGCGGCGCACGCGCAAGCGGCCATTGGACGTGCGTACAGGTCGCAGGCGCACGCGCCTAGTCCACTCGCCGGTGGGTAGCGATGGCCTACGACTTTGGTTTAGTTGGCCGGCGGCTTCGCCGCGGCTGACAGGCCCCGGCAGTCGCCCATTCGCAGGAGCTCGGGCAGGATTCGTGAAGACGGCAGTCCACCGTGAGTTCAACCTGAACTCATGGACAACAAGGTCATCAGTGTCGGGCTGCAGGGCGGCGGATCGCACGGCGCCTTCACTTGGGGCGTTCTCGATCGCCTGCTCGAGGACGAGCGCATCGCCATCGACGGCGTCAGCGGTGCCAGCGCAGGCGCAGTCAACGCCGTGGTGCTCGCCCACGGCCTTGCCACCGGCGGGCGCGATGGCGCGCGCCGGGCACTGACAAAGTTCTGGGACAGCGTCAGCGCCACGTGGAGCGGTGGGGAAGCGCTCTACTTTCTCACCCGGTATTTCTCGCCGTCGCAGGCAAATCCGCTCAATATCAATCCACTGCGCGAGATATTGGCGGCGCAGATCGACTTCGAGCACCTGAGATCAGCCAGCACCATCAAGCTGTTCGTCTCCGCCACCGAAGTGAGCTCGGGATTGCCGCGATTTTTCGGCAACAACGAGATCACGCTTGACGCAGTTCTGGCTTCGGCGTCGCTGCCGACGCTAATGCACCCTGTCGAAGTGGACGGCAAGGCCTATTGGGATGGCGGATTGACCGCCAATCCGCCCATCCGCCCGTTGCTGTATGAATGCGCTGCGTGCGACATTCTCCTGGTGTTGCTCAACCCGGCCCAGCGGCCGGATATTCCGGCGGATGCCGAGCAGATCCGACGCCGGCTGGACGAGTTGAACTTCAGCTCCGCGCTGTCCTCCGAACTGCAGGGCATCGCGCTGGCCAAACAGGAAGCAGAACGCCATCCGCTTTCCCGGGGCTACTTCGAGGACAGGCTGCGCGGTCTCAACATGCATGCCGTCTGCCTCCCGGACTCGATGAGCGGGCTGAGTACGCTCACGCGGCTCAACACCGAGGGCAGATTTCTCAAAACGCTGCACGACGCCGGGCGAAGGCAGATGGCCGCGTGGCTCGAGAACAACTTTGCCAACATCGGCCGCGCCTCGTCCTTTTCGCTCGATACTTACCTGCCCTCTCAGAACCTGGCTGCCTGACCGCGCAATACTAGAAACGGGGAGACCGCCGCTTGCCGACGAACGAAAGTGTTCCGCTCATTCAGCACGCGATTCAGCTTGCGATCGCGCCCGTGTTTCTGCTCTCGGGGATTGCGGCCCTGCTCGGCGTCATGGCCGGTCGCTTGGCCCGCATTGTCGACCGCGTGCAGAATCTGGACCAGGGATGGGCGGCGCTGGATGAAACGGAGCGCGCGGCAGGTCGAGCGGAACTTGCAAATCTGGAGCGCCGGCGTCAGCTGGCAACCTGGTCGATCAACTTCTGCACCGGCGCAGCGCTACTATTGTGCATTGTCATCGTTACGCTCTTTGTCGGGCAATTCCTCGGAACGGATCTCAAGTGGCTCGCCGGCGCGCAATTCGTGGGCGTGATGGCGGGGCTGATTGGCGGTCTCTCTTCATTCGTGCGGGAGGTCAATCTCTCCGGTTATTTCGGTCGGATCGATAGGGCGAAGTTCCATCAATGACGTACTTTAGTTAGCGGGCGACTTCGCCTCGCCAGACAGACCCAGGCTGTCGCCCATGCGCAGGAGCTCGGGCAGCGTTTTCGCCTGCATCTTGCGCATGAGCTGACCGCGGTGCACCTTGACGGTCGCCTCACTCACGTCGAGCTCGGCGGCGATTTGCTTGTTCAGGCGCCCAAGGATCAACAACGGCATGATTTCGCGCTCGCGCGGCGTGAGTGCGTCAAAACGCTTGCGCAACTCCGCGACGCGCGTGGCTTCCCTGCGCTGCGTACGGTTGCGCTCGAGCGCCGCCTGGATCGCGTCGAGCAATTCCTGGTCGCGGAACGGCTTTGCCAGAAACTCCACCGCTCCGGTCTTCATCGCCTGAACGGACATGCGGATGTCGCCATGCCCGGTGACGAAGACAATCGGCAGCTCCTGGGCGGTGTCGGCGAGATGGCGCTGGAAGTCGAGCCCGCTCTGCTCGGGCAGCCGGACATCGAGGACCAGGCAGCTGGGCGCGTCCGGCCGCTTCGCCTTCAGAAACTCCTGCGGCGACGCGAACACCCGGACTTCGAGCCCGACCGAATGCAGCAGATCCTCGACTGAGGCGCGGATCGAAGCATCGTCATCGACGACAAAAACTACCGGATTCTCGTGCGTTGGAGCCATCAGATCCCGCCCCCAAGTCAGCAGGTCCCGCCCGTGTTCTCTGCCGGCATTCTACCCAAATGACGCGGGCGGGGGCTGATCGCCGATGGAGCATCGAACCCCGCCCCGCCGGATGCATCATGGCGCTTTCTGCGCCTCTGAGCCGGTCTCCTTCAGGAAGCATGCGACGACCACGGCCAACGCAATCGCGGCGGCAAAGATGCTGTCGGCCTTGACGAAGATATTCAGAGTGAACGGCCCGCCATCCGCGAGCCTTTGCAGCCACCAGCCCACGGCGGGCGCCACCAATGCGCTCATCACGAATACCAGGAAATTGATCGCGCCTGTGGCGCTACCCTTCGCGTTGTCCGGATTGACCTCCTTGATGATCGAATACGGGATCATGGCCGCGCCGGATCCGAAGCCGAGCAGGAACGCAAGCACATACGGAGGAAAGGTCTCGGGCGGCAGGTACAGGATCGCCAGCATCGCCGCCAGCATCAATGCCGCCCCGGCGATCAGCAACGGTTTACGGCGGCCGATGAAGTCGGCAAGATAGCCAAGGACCGGGCAGCCGAACACCCAGCCAATCGGCACCATCGCCGCACGATCGACCGCTTGCGCGTACCCGAGTTGCCAACCATCGTGCATGAACGCCACGCCCCAGGTCATGGCGCCGACCGTGGTGGGCAGGAACAGCAAGCCCGCACATAGGCCGCAGAGCCAGGACTGTGGGTTCGCGAGAACCGTCTTGTAGGGCGCAAACGTGCTCCAGATGCTCGCCTGCGCGTCCGCGGCCCGGGGTTCGCGAGGCGTAGCCATGAACATCGCCACTGCGATCAACAACGTGATGCCCCCCGAATAGAACCAGAACTGCTGCCACACGAGCGGGCCATGAATCAGCGGGGCGGCGACGAACTGGCCTGCCGCGCCGCCGAGCATGCCGATGCATTGCGTGACGCCGATGGCGCTGGCGATATAGCGCGCCGGAAGCCCATGGGCCGCTAGGTAGACGGCCGCAATGAACGCAAACGCCGCACCGGCGCCTTGCAGGAACCTCCCGACCGCCGCCACCCAGCTGATTTCCACTCCGAACATCGCGGTGCCGAGCGCAAGCAGCAGCACACCGATCGAGACCGTGTACTTGGCGCCCCACCGGTCGACCGCCGCGCCGGCGAGGATCGCGAACGCGGCATAGGAATAGAAATAGAGGCCAAGCAACGAGCTTAGGCCCACCGTCGTCAGGCCGAACGCCTTGGTGAGTTCGGGCAGCATGACGCTGGGCGCGGAGCGCACCGCGTATTCCATGAAGTAGAACAGCAGGCAGAACAGCCAAGCGACGACAAACGCCGCCTGGAAAACGCTTGCCGCCGGTTTTGCTGTCCGGAATACCACCGTTTGCGCGGACATGATTCGCACTCCCGGTCAGCGCCAGAGGTTGGAGCGTGCGAGGTCGACCACCTCGTTGCCGCGGCCGCTCATGATGGCTTTCACCATGAACAGCGAGAAGCCCTTCGCCATCTCCACCGTGATTGAAGGCGGCATCGTGAGCTCCGTGCGGTTGACGACGGCGTCGACGAGAACGGGGCCGTCATGGGCCAGCGCGGCGGCGATTCCCTCGTCGACCTGGCCCGGGTCTTCGAGCCGGATGCCGCGAATTCCGGCCGCCTCGGCCATCGCAGCGAAATTCGGGTTCTTGAACTCGGTGCCGAAATCGAGGAAGCCGGTCGCCTTCTGCTCGAGTTCGATGAAGCCGAGGGCGCCGTTGTTGAAGACGACTACTTTCACCGGCAAGCCGAGTTGCGCGAGGCTCAGGAAGTCGCCCATCAGCATCGCGAAGCCGCCGTCGCCCGAGAGCGAGATCACCTGCCGGCCCGGAAACGCCGCCTGTGCGCCGATCGCCTGCGGCATGGCATTGGCCATCGAGCCGTGCCAGAACGAACCGAGCAGCCGCCGTTTGCCGTTCATCGCGAGATAGCGCGCCGCCCACACCGTCGGCAGGCCGACGTCGCAGGTGAAGACCGCGTCCTGTGAGGCACGGTCGCTAAGCGCCTTGACGATCTGCTGGGGATGAATGAGTCCGCTTCCCGGCCTGCCGACGGCGAGGTCGTCGAGGGACTTGCGCGCTTTGCGGTAATGGCTGCGCGCCTGCTCGAGATGCGCGCCGTCCCGCTTCTGCTCAAGCAGCGGCAGCAGCGCCTGGAGCGTCGCCTGCACGTCCCCCACCACGCCGACGTCGACGGCCGCCCGCTTGCCAATATTCTCCGCGCGGATGTCGACTTGCGCAATTTGCACGCCGCCGTTCGGATAGAACTGCCGATACGGAAAGTCGGTGCCCAGCATCAGCAGCACTTCGCAATCGAGCATCGCGTAGTATCCCGAGGAAAAGCCGATAAGGCCGGTCATGCCCACGTCGTAGGGGTTGTCCCACTCGACGTGCTCCTTTCCGCGCATCGCGTGCACCATGGGCGCCTGCAGCCTCTTGCCGAGCGCAAGCAGCGCGTCGTGCGCACCGGCGCATCCCGAGCCGCACAGGATCGTCACCCGCTTGTCGCCGTTCAGCAGCGCGGCGAGCCGGTCGAGATCCACGGGCGCGGGCACCACGATGGGGGCCGGTGGCAGCAGGCTGCCAATGCGGGGCTCAGGCGCAGGGGCCGCTTCCTGCAATGCGACGTCGCCCGGGATCACCACAACCGAAACGCCGCGCTTGCCGACCGCTTCGCGGATCGCGACTTCCAATGCGCGCGGCATCTGGTTGGCCCCGGAGACCAGCTCGCAGTAATGGCTGCACTCCTTGAACAGGGTCTGCGGGTGGGTCTCCTGGAAATAGCCCGATCCGATCTCGCCCGACGGGATTTGCGCGGCGATGGCGAGCACCGGAACGCGCGAGCGGTGGCAATCGAACAGGCCATTGACCAGGTGCAGGTTGCCCGGCCCGCAGCTGCCCGCGCACACGGCAAGCTCCCCGGTGAGGTGCGCCTCGGCCCCGGCGGCGAAGCCGGCGACTTCCTCGTGCCGGACATGCAGCCATTCGATCTTGCCTTGCCGGCGGATCGAATCCGTCAGCCCGTTGAGGCTGTCGCCGACGATGCCGTAGATGCGCTTGACGCCGGCGGCGGCGAGTGTCGCGGCGAACTGATCTGCAACTGTTGTCATGATTGACCTTTGTTGGGTTGATGGCGAAAGGAACTCGGCAGGCACGTCACGTCGTAGGTCAGCGCTGCATGTGCAAATCCATCAGCCCGGGCGACATCGTCATGTTCGCGTTCAGATTGGCCATGATCCAGAGCGATCCCGCGATCACCAGGGCAACGATGAGCACGCCGAACGCTAACGCGAGCACGTTGTTGGTGCTGTCCGGTCCCGTCGTAATGTGCAGGAAAAAGACCAGATGAACGCCCATCTGGGCGATGGCGAGCACGGCAAGCCCCAGCGGCACGCCGGGTCCCCAGAGTAGCGAAGTGTTAGCGACCCAGAAAGACGTCGCGGTGAGAACAACGGCCAGCAGCAATCCTATCGTGTAGATCAGGACGCCAGCCGGCGCCGTCGGTTGCACCTCGGGAGAGGGTGCGGCGTCTCCGGGAGCGCGATCGCTTCGTGTTGTAGTCGTCATTGGATAATTCCCATCAGATAAACTACCGTGAACAACCCGACCCAGATGATGTCGAGCGCGTGCCAGAAGAGCGAGAAACAAAGCAAACGGCGTTGCACGGAGGCGCGAAAGCCCATAAATGCAACCTGGGCCATCATCACGATCAGCCAGATCAGACCGACGCCGACGTGCAGTCCGTGACAGCCCACGAGCGCAAAGAAGGCCGAAAGAAACGCGCTGCGCTGCGGCGTCGCGCCCTCGGCGATCATGCTCGCGAACTCCCGGAGTTCCAGCGCGAGGAACGCGACGCCGAGCACGAAGGTGATTGCGGCGAAGAAATAGGTGGCAGGACGGCGTTGCGAACGGATGGCTAGCGACATCAGCCCGCAGGTGTAGCTCGAGACGAGAAGACAAGCCGTTTCAATGGCGGCCGTGACTTGATTGAACAGCTGGGCGCCGGCTGGCCCGCCCGCGGTGCCGCTCTTGAGCACTGCGTACGCTGCAAACAACGCCGCGAACATCACGATGTCGCTCAGGAGGAAGATCCAGAAGCCGTAGGCAACCACGATCCGCTTCGAAGCGGGACCGGCCTCGCCTGCGGGTACTAGTGCATCGGGCTGCAGTTCGTCTACGGTAGCGGCGGCATTCATAGCGCGACCTCCACTGGGTGAGTGCGATCGAACTGGGCGACCTGCGCAGCCGGAATCTCGAATTCACCTTCCTCGCGGAACGCGAAAACAAGAATCGTCAGGAATGCGCCGAGCACCCCGAGTCCCGCCATCCACCAGATGTGCCAGATCAGCGCAAACCCGATGACGACGGCAAAGAACGCGTTGACAAAGCCGGTCGCGCTGTTCTTCGGCATCTCGATCGGCTTGTACTCGCGCGCAGGCGCTGGCTGATCCTGTCGCAGAGGCAGCGCTTTCTTCCTAGCCCAGAAGGCGTCCTTCCCCGCTACGCGCGGTACAAAAGCAAAATTCCAGGATGGAGGCGGTGATGCCGTAGACCATTCGAGCGTACGGCCGTTCCAGGGATCGCCCGTCGCGTCGCGATACTGCTCACGGCGGCGGATCGATACGACAAGCTGCACAACCTGGCAGAAGATACCTGCCCCGATCACGAGGGCACCGATTGCCGCTACGACGAGCCACGGCTGCCAGCCGAGATTGTCGTAGTGCTGCATGCGCCGGGTCATCCCCATCAAGCCCAACACGTAAAGCGGCATGAATGCGAGATAGAAGCCGACAAGCCAGCACCAGAAAGAGGCTTTGCCCCATCGTGCATCGAGCGTGAAGCCGAAGGCCTTGGGGAACCAGTAGTTGTAGCCCGCCATTGCGCCGAAGACCACGCCGCCGATGATGACGTTATGGAAGTGCGCGATGAGGAACAAGCTGTTATGCAGCTGGAAACTGGCCGGCGGCACGGCCATCAGCACGCCGGTCATGCCGCCAATGACGAATGTCACCATGAACCCGACCGCCCACAGGACCGGCACGGTGAAGCGGACGCGCCCGCCGTACATCGTGAACAGCCAGTTGAAGACTTTGACGCCGGTCGGCACCGCGATGATCATGGTCATCACCCCGAAGAAGCCGTTGACGTCCGCGCCCGCACCCATCGTGAAGAAGTGGTGCAGCCAGACCAGGAAGGACAGCACGCAGATCGCCATGGTGGCAGCGACCATCGAGCGATAGCCGAACAAGGGTTTGCCGGAGAAGGTGGCGACCACCTCCGAAAAGACGCCGAACATCGGCAGGATCAGGATGTAGACCTCGGGGTGGCCCCAGATCCAGAACAGATTGACGTACATCATCTGGTTGCCCTGGGCGGCGAGCGTAAAGAAGTGAAAGCCGAGATAACGGTCGAGCAGCAGCATCGCGAATGTCGCAGTCAGAACAGGAAAAGCCGCGACGATCAGCAGGTTGGTGGCGAGCGCCGTCCAGCAGAAAACCGGCATGCGCGTCAGGCTCATTCCCGGTGCCCGCATTTTCAGAATGGTCGCGACGAAATTGATGCCGGCCATCAGCGTACCGACGCCGGCAATCTGCAGGGCCCAGAGGTAATAGTCGACGCCGACGCCCGGGGAGAATTCCAGCTCGCTTAGCGGCGCATAGGCGACCCAGCCGGTTTTTGCAAACTCGCCAACGACCAGCGAAATGTTCGTCAACAGAATGCCCGACGCAGTCAGCCACAGACTCACCGAATTCAACGTGGGGAATGCGACGTCGCGGATGCCGAGTTGCAGCGGCACCACAAAGTTCATCAGGCCGATCACCAACGGCATGGCCACGAAGAAGATCATGATGGTGCCGTGCGCCGAAAAGATCTGGTCGAAATGCTCCGGAGGCAAAAATCCCTGGGCACCGCCAGCCGCGACCGCCTGCTGCGCGCGCATCATGATCGCGTCGGCAAAGCCGCGCAGCAGCATGATCATTGCGAGGATGAAATACATGATGCCGATACGCTTGTGGTCCACCGATGTGAGCCACTCGCGCCACAGATAGGGCCAGTATCCCTTCACCGTGACCCACGCGAGAATGAGCGCGATCACCAGGACCATCCCTCCCGACGCGCCCATGACGATAGGTTGATCGAAGGGGATTGCGCTCCAGTCGAGCTTGCCGAGTAGCTTCATTTTTCACTCCTCTGCGGCGCCGAACAGGCCAGCTGCGCCGTAACGTTCATCGCCGATGGCGGGTTTGCGATGTTGTGAAAAAGTTTCGGGGCGACCGCGCCATAAGTTGAAGGCGCCACCGCCTTGCTCGGCTTGGCCAGGTCGGCGTAAGTCGCCGCATCGAGCACAGCACCGCTGCTGCGGGCTTGCGCTATCCACTGCGCAAACTGCTCGGCCGATACCGCATCAACATCGAAACGCATGTCGGCAAAGCCGTCGCCGCTGAAATTGGCCGACAGCCCGGGGTAGGTGCCGGCGTGGTCGGCCTGGAGTTGAAGGCGTGTCACCATTCCCGACATCGTGTAGATCTGGCTGCCGAGCTGCGGTATGAAGAAACTGTTCATCACGCTGGATGACGTGAGCTCGAAGCTGATCGGCGTGCCGACCGGCACAGTGAGGTGGTTGACGCTGGCAATTCCCTGCTCGGGATAGATGAACAACCATTTCCAGTCGAGTGATACGACCTGAACGACAACCGGCTGCTGCGCGGAGGCAATCGGCTTGCGCGGATCGAGGTCATGTGCGCCGACCCAGGCGACACCACCGACCAGCAGCACTGTCATTGCGGGTATGGACCAGACGAGCAATTCCAGCCGTCCGGAATACTCGAAATCGGGCAGATAGCGTGCGCGCTGATTGGAAGAGCGATACCAGAAGGCGATGCCCAGCGTGGCGAGGATCGTCGGGATCACGATCGCCAGCATGATTGCGAGCGAGTTGAACAGGATTTGCCGTTCGGCGGCGGCGATGGGCCCCTTCGGATCGAGGACGCCTTCAGTACATCCGCCCAGTGCCGCGGCGGCGACCAGGAGAACGGCGAGTGCGCGGACACGCATATCAACCTCCCAATAGCGCTGCGAACAGCACGAACAGGTAGGCAATCGAAAAAGCGAACAGGCGATGGGCGGCGCGGCGATCGGTATCGCTGCTCCTGCCTACCCGCAATGCGAGCGCGACGAATATCGCTGAACAGACAGCGGCGGTCAGGCCATAGATGGATCCGGCCAGGCCGAGCGCCCACGGCAGCATGGAAACTGGGGCCAGGATGAGGCTGTAGATGACGATCTGCCGCTTTGTTGCGGCCTTGCCCGCGACAACGGGCAGCATGGGGACGCCCGCGCGGGCATAGTCGTCGGTGCGATTGAGCGACAGCGCCCAGAAATGAGGCGGCGTCCAGAGGAAGATGATCAGGAACAGAATCAGCGGCGAAAGACCGACGTCTCCGGTGGCCGCGGCCCAGCCGATCACCGGAGGAAGCGCACCGGCGGCGCCGCCGATGACGATGTTCTGTGGTGTGTGCCGTTTCAGCCAGACTGTATAGACAACGGCGTAAAAAAAGATTGTGAAGGCGAGCAGCGCCGCCGCCTTCACATTGCTTGCGATGCCGAGAACAACGACTGCGCCGCAGGCAAGCACGAGTCCTAAAACGAGCGCTTCTGAGCGCGAGACCTTGCCGCGCGGAATCGGACGCCCGGCGGTACGCGTCATCAGCGCATCGATATCCGCGTCGTACCACATGTTCAGCACACCCGCGGCTCCCGCGCCCGCTGCGATTCCGAGAATTGCAATGGCCCCGGAAAGCGCGTCAGGATGAACCGGCGCAATCGTCAACCCGACAAGCGCAGTGAACACCGCAAGCAACATGACGCGCGGCTTCATGAGCGCAATAAAATCGAGCCCGCGTGTCGCGAGCGTGGAGCCTGCAGGCGACTGAAGGCGGGAGGCGGGAATCGCTGCGGTTTTCATGCTCGTTACACCGCCACAGGCGAAGAATGAATCCTGGCCGATAGACCCATACGGGCTGCGAGGCCCTCGCCGTATGCCGGATCAGCCTTGTAGCAATGCGCCACTTGGCGCTTGATGATCTCCACCGGCACGCCGGCCATGGCGTCGGCGTAATTGTTGAATAGCCTTTCCCGCGATTCTCTGCTCATGAGCCGGAACAGATCACCGGGCTGTCGATAGTCGTCGTTGCCATCGCGATGGTTGTAGCGGTCGGCCGCTTCGCTCGAAATCTCCATCGGCGGTTCCTTGTAACGTTCGTCCTGCACGGCGCCGTTGAACGAGTTCGGCTCGTAGTAGGCATCGACATTGCCAGTTTCGGCCGGAAAGAATCGCATCGGCCCGTCCTTGTGGTAGGCGTGCACCGGGCACCTGGCCGCATTCACCGGCAGGTGCTCGTAATGCGTGCCGAGCCGGTAACGATGCGCGTCTGCATAGGAGAAGATACGGGCCTGCAGCATCTTGTCGGGCGACCAGGAGATGCCGGGCACCACGTTTGACGGAGAAAAGGCGGCAAGTTCGATCTCCTGGAAATAGTTTTCCGGGTTCTTGTTGAGCTCGAAATAGCCGACATCGATCGGCGGATAGTCGCCGTGCGGCCAGACCTTGGTCAGGTCGAAAGGGTTGTACCAGTGCTTGCCGGCGTTCTTCTCAGGCATTACCTGGATCTGCAATTTCCATCGCGGGAATTTGCCCTTCTCGATGGCGCCGAACAGCGCCTCTTGGAAAGACTCGCGATTCTTGCCAACGACTTCGCTGGCCTCGGCATTGGTGTAATGCCTGTGGCCCTGCTCGGTCTTGAAGTGGAATTTGACCCACACCCGCTCGTTCCTGGCATTGACCATCGAATAGGTGTGCGAGCCGTAGCCGTTCATGTGCATGGGCGAGATCGGCAGACCGCGGTCCGACATGAGGATCGTGACCTGGTGCAAGCTCTCCGGCGACAGTGACCAGAAATCCCACATGGCGGTCGGCGAGCGCATGTTGGTCCTGGGATGCCGCTTCTGGGTGTGGATGAAGTCGGCGAACTTGTAGGGGTCGCGCACGAAGAACACGGGAGTGTTGTTGCCGACCAGGTCCCAATTGCCGTCCTCGGTGTAGAACTTGAGCGCGAATCCACGCACGTCGCGCTCGGCGTCGGCCGCGCCGAGTTCGCCCGCGACGGTCGAGAAGCGCGCTAGCATCGAGGTCCTGGCGCCCTTCTGCAGCGCCTTGGCCTTGGTGTATTTCGAGATATCGGCAGTAATGACGAGATCGCCAAGCGCGCCCCAGCCCTTGGCGTGCACCGTGCGCTCGGGGATACGCTCTCGGTTCTGGTGCGCGAGCTTCTCGATCAGCTGGTAGTCCTGCAGCAGCAGCGGCCCGCGCGGGCCGGCGGTCAGGGAATTCTGGTTGTCGGCAATCGGGTTGCCGGCAGTCGTGGTCAGGATTGGCTTCTTGGCCATGGAATTTCTCCTGTAGTAGAGACTTCTGCGAGAGCTGGTGACGTCAAGCCGGGGTGGACGAGGCCGGGGCTTTGACTTTGAGGGGACTACCTGGCGTCAGAGTACGGAGGTCAGCGGTCTGCACCGGTTGCGCACTGACCACTTGCGCGGAAGGCGCTTCGGAAATGAGTCGCGAGCTTCGTTGCCCGGTCAAATAGGACCAAAGCCACTGAATTTGCACTCGCAAACGGTTTTGCAGCTGCGGAAGAGACATGATGTGAATGAATGCCCAGACCAACCAGGTCAAAAATCCGCTCATTTGCAGGCGGCCGGACTCCAGCAGCGCAAAATTTTTGCCGATGACAGCCATGTTGCCCTTGTCGAAATACGCGAAGGGCCGCCCCGGCTGCTTTCCTTCGAGTAAATCCGCGATCACGCGCCCGACATAGCGTCCCTGCTGGATGGCGACCTGCGCGACGCCAGGCAAAGGCTTGCCATTGCGGAAGGCGGAGGCCGTGTCACCTATGACGAAGATGCCGGACACACCCGGCACATCCATGAACGGGCCAACGGATATCCTCCCGGCCCGGTCGGTACTTGCCCCGAGTGTTTTCACGAGCGGCGACGGCGTGACACCCGCCGTCCACAGCACGGTCGCGCTGGGAATCCTTTGACCATTGGCGATGATGCCCTGCTCGTCGACTCGTTCGACCTTCATACTGGTCAAGACCTTGACGCCGAGTTTCTCGAGCCGCCAGGCTGCCTTTCGCGAAAGCGACTCGGCGAAGCTCGGC
>NZ_DATJWR010000148.1:0-16534 GCF_035501035.1 Paraburkholderia sp. | reverse complement strand
TCTCACACTCAAACCCAATGGGCTTCAAGCGGCCTTCGTCCCAGTCGATCGCCGCATGGGAGGAGGGGCCAAACTCAACCCGGTTTCCGGCACTCGTCAACAATTAGACCAGTTGGCTCTGCGGCATTGACAACTACCCGACTGTCGGACCAGGCAACCGGATGCGTCCCCGGTTGCGACACCCAGTCCGCGATCGCAGGTCGGTCGTGATCGACGGTCGACTGAAAATCCTTGCACCCATTGCTGGAGTGGGCGCCCAGTGTCGATTGCGCGACGGCAAGATGCGAAGCGCACATCCAAACTGCAGCGAATAACGCGGACTGTGTACGCACGGTGCTCTCCTTGGGCGAATATCCAGGTTGGTGGCCATCCACCGGGGCGAGCAGGATCCTGCGGTTTCCGTCTTCGGCGCCGCATTGGCAAGCACCGCCGGAAGTGAACGAGCGGATCTGCATCTGCCGGTTGAAGGCACGTACGCCTAGCATGCTTTCAGCCTATGTGCCGAGTATGAAAGCAGGCTTAAAGGAGCGCGCATGTGGCCGCTTCCCGGGTTGCGAGTGGCTTTTCTCGTTCAATCCAGGCGAGGATCGTTAAAGCAACCTAAAGGTGTGAGGCCGCCTGCCACGTGCTACTGCGTTCACGCGCTGTGAGTTCAGCGCGCCGGGCGCAAAGACGGCGGGTATCGGTTCGCCGGTGCGCCCCGCCCGGACCGGGGTTCGCCGCGGCCTGTGTACGTCAGGCGGCGTCGATGCCGAGTCGCCGGAGCACCTCTTTCCCCGCCGCTGTCAGCCTGAGGCCGCGCTCGAAGGAGGCTTCCGATGCAACCTCGACCAGTTGCGCCTGCTGAAGCGCAATCGCGTCGGGATCGGTGCGGCTCACTTGGCCTGGTCCGCTGAGGAGGAGTAACAGGAGGGCGATCTCGTGATGGCTCAGGATCGATTTCATTGTGGCGACCGGTAGCCGATGGTCCGTGCCTGGAGCCGTTCGACTGCCTCGAACAGGCAAAGGGGCGGTGATGCCGGCCGGGCTGCGCGAATGATGCGCGGCGCGTCAGTGAGACCGGCGGAGAAATCGGGAAATTGGACCGCGAGACCCGGTGCGAAGTTTCAAGCGGAGCGGGGAAATAATCGGGACCCGACGCGTGGCGGGCCTGCCGTACACGCCCGGCACGAGAAGGCGGCGGCCCGCGGGCGGCCGAGGCGTTCGGCAAGCACAGGCCGCGTGCGGATCGCCGAGGTCCAGTATCGCCGGATCTGCCCGGACAGCATATCCGTGACTAAACGTGGCCTATGGCGAGCGCCAACGGAAGCGGTCGCCGTGCAGTTTCGAATCTCCGTCGGTTTCGAACGCTGGCTCATCGCGCGGAATGACGAGGAAGAATGACGCGCCTTGCTGTGCATCACCTGAGCGCCACGCAGCATGGGACAGCGGGTGTAGTGCAACTGGTGGCAGACCTCGTTTACTGGACAGCATCGGATTCCCACTTGACGAAGACAGGTTATCCCAGCCGCTGGCCGGGGAGGTCTCGTCGGCATGGCTCGGAGTAATGCTCCTGAACAGCGACAGCAACAGCAACAGCAACAGCAACAAGGGGAAAACGGCGCGTCTCATACCGCGACCTCTTACCTTCGAGCTGGGGACGAGCTTGCCCCCATACGATCGCGCTCTTGTGCGATCACCGAATCGTGCCTGTATTTTAGGTCACGAATTGGCAGATGTATTGGCTGTCACGGGCCAGGAGTAAGGCGAGTGTGTCTTCAAATCGGGGTATCCGTACGCCATGTCGAAGACCTGCGACCATCATTTACACGCCGCTGAGCTTGAAACGGCGAAACACGACACTCTTGGTTTGGTCGAGAACGAGAGCGAACAAGGCGACGGCGCAGATCAAGGCTCCGACGAGCTCCAGTGGGATAGCTGCCATCAGCGTTCCGGTTACGGCCATCAAACTCACCAGAACGACGTCGATGGCGCTGGCCCACGCCATGAGATTCCCCGGAGCGAACGCCCACATTCGCCCGTCGTTGCGGAGCACGTAGATATTGGCCTGCGTCGTGAATACCAGCAGCAGGAACACCATTGTCTGCATCTGCTCGGCACTTAGCCCAAACTGTGCGCGCGCTCCGCCATACAGCGATAGCGTGAACGCAAGCGAAACTGCTGCGAGCACGGCCGCGGCGCCGACAAGCTGCCTGACTCGCCAACGTTGTGGCTGGGCTGCCGGTCGAACGCGGTCGGCTGCGATGCTCATCGTAACGAAGTCATTGGCGAACAGCAGCAGCACGATCAGCCGCGGCGAGATCACAAAGCCTTTGGTGAGCCAGAGACCGATGGTGAGGAAAACGACGATCTCAAGGGTCTTGACTATTTTGTTGAGAATATACGTGAGCATGCGCCGGTGCACTTCTCGCCCCGTACCGACCACGGTCAGGACACCGCTCAGGCCTGGATCGGTCAGAACAATGCCCGCTGCGGCCTTGGCCACATCCGTAGCACTGGCTACGGCGATCCCGAGTTCCGCCTGTCGCAGCGCGGGCGCGTCATTGACGCCGTCGCCCGTCATCCCCGTGACGTGTCCTGCCCGTTGCAGCGCGCTGACGATGGCATGCTTCTCTTCAGGCAGGACGCGAGCGAAGATGTCGCATTTTTCGGGTCGTCGTAGGTCGTCTTCGCGCGGAACGCAGATACGCGTGCCCAGCCCAAGTCGTTTTCCGATTGCCCGCGCTGTCTCCAGCGCGTCTCCGGTGGCCATGCAGACTCTCACGCCAAGCTGGCCGAGTTTTGCGATGAGTTCGGCAGCATCGTCCCGAGGCGGATCGGAAAGGCCGACCAGGCCGACTGGTCGGATCGCGCCCACTGGACCCGCAGCAACCGCGAGCACGCGCGCGCCTCCAGCGGCCAACTCCCTCCCGGTGTCTTGCGCGGCCTGGCGCTGCGCAGCGTCGGCACCGCAATGTTCGAATACTGCGCTGGTCGCGCCTTTCAGAGCATGCCACTCCTCTCCATCGACGACATAGATGCCTTCGCTGAACCGGGTTGCCGGATCGAAGGGCCGAAAATGCGCGCGCGCGGGCAGAAGGGCAGCCTGCGCACCTCTGCGATAAGCGGAAAGGATCGCAAGGTCGAGCGGATCCTGCGATGCGTCGTCGCTGGCCATCGCTGCAGCGCGCAAGACGGTGCCCTCGTCGATGTCCGCCAATGCCTTGATCCCGGCGACAGACAGCGTGTTCTGCGTCAATGTACCGGTCTTGTCGGACAGAAGGGTGTCCATTGCTGCGGCTTCCTCTACCGCAGGCAGCCTTGTGACAAGAACCCCCTGTTTTGAAAGGCGTGTGCTCGCGATAGCCGTGGCCAAAGTGTAGGTCGCCGGCAAGGCGACCGGAACAGACGCGACGAGCAGCAACAACGCAAACACCACGGTATCGCCCAGTGGCAGGTCATGTGTCGCGGCGTAAAGGATGACCAGTACCACGAGCACGAGGTCAAATGCGACGAGGCGTTTGACGATCGAGAAAATCGTGCGTTGCATATGGCTGGGCGCGCTGGACGTACGCACGAGTTCCGCAGTCAGGCCGAAATAGGTTCGCGAGCCGGTGGCAATTACTTCGCCGCTGGCTTCGCCCTGATGGACGATCGACCCGGTGTACGCGGGCTGTCCAGGGCCCGCATCGACGGCGAGAGACTCGCCGGTCAATGCCGACTGATCCAGCGTCACTGCTCCATCGAACAAAACGAGATCCGCCGGGACGATGTCGCCTGCTCGCACGTGCACCACATCTCCCGGAACCAGTTGCGCGGCAGGAAGACGGCTCCAGTGCGCATCGCGCAGCACGCGCGCGTTGACCTGCAATTGCCGTCGCAGCAAAGTCAAGGCGTCCTGCGCGCGCCGCTCCTGTATGAAGGCAACAAGGGCATTAAAGGCGAGCAAAAACAGGATGACCAGCGCCTCCTGGCCGCGATGAAGCATCACCTGGAGCACTATCACCGCTTCCAGCATCCATGGCACGGGTCCCCAGAGCTTGCCGAGAAGCTGGCGCCATCGCGGTGTGCGAACCTCTTCGATAGCATTGACGCCGAATGATTGCAGGCGACGTTGCGCCTCGGCCGACGCAAGTCCTGTCGCGCGGTCTGTGGTCGGCAGTGCTTTTGCGGCGTCAGCGGGAGGTTTGGCTGCGAGTGTCATCGTGAGGCGTGGTCTGCGATGGTTGGGGTGCGCGCTGCCTAGATCGGGCGCGACATGCGCCGAGCACCCTCCAAGCATATCGCGACGCCAGGCATAACGGCGCTTCGGAGGCGGTCGTGGGTTTCAGCCGTTAGGGGGGAGCCAACACTGCAACCAAGTGCCTTCGGCTGCGAAACAGGAGGAAGCAGCCGCCGGTCCAGCAGCGAAGGGGCTCGTCGACGCTCAATGGCCGCGCTCGGGCCGCAATGTAGTTGCGGATTCAAACGTCGTTTGCAACATATCGACGAACGACTCCTCATGGACGCCACCGGCAGTTCGGCGTCTGACTGTCGGCAAGCAAACGGGCCACCCCCGACCGCTTCGAACGGGTGCGGGCCGATACTGCCGCGATGACGGTGCCCAACGGAGCCAGGCCGGTTGTCTGGTGGCGTGGTGACACAATTAATGTCGCAACGGTGACGCTTTTAATACGGTCTACGCCAACCCAGGGCATTAGCGCGACAGAACCTACGGAAAAGGCTTCGGTGGTATGGGTGCAGGGGAAACCGGGAACGAGAATGGGACGGCGCCTACGCCATCGGCCTTCGGCAACGGCGCGGAATGCGACGAGACCACGCCGCAGGAGGCGGAAGAGCCTGGAAGAAAGACAAAGAAGAGGAAAAGCCGGATGAGGGTGAAGAAATTAAGGAATACTGATTTTATCAGAGACGCCGTTTCGCCGCTTCGTGCCAGTGTGTCCCTTCAGCAGTCAGACGGTCAGCCCGGACGATGACCGGCGTGATGAAGAGCACGCGCTGCCTGGGCAGACCGGGTCCGGGTGTTGGCGGCCGTAGTTGACGCAACGGCAGTGTCGGTTGTGGATTTCAGTCCGGGCAACGGCAGAAGGCTTGATCGATGCACCGGGCGAGGCTGCCTTGCGACGTGCGGAACGGGAAACCTCGTGCTTTTTAACGAGGGCCGCGATTGGATCTTCTTCCTGGACTGTATTACGGTCATGCATTCTGGCACGCAGCTTTGTTGAAGCGGTCTTCGATCGAATGTGGCTGCAGCGGGTGGCGGTGTTTTTGCACATATAGGCCGGGGTGTGATGGCTGGACCTTGCGGCTCTTTCCCTCTCCAGTGCCTGGGGGCTCAGGACTTCTTCCCTGTATGCAGCATGGGCACCGCTGGCCAGCATCGCAAGCAGGCCCAGAATGATTCCGGTCGTGATGTAACGCTGCTTCATTTTCTTCGTCCTGCTGTTGGCTTCGCCAGTGGGCGAAGCGCAGTTCATCTCTCGCCCCTGGCACGGGGTGCCTGATCTGGCTGAACGTTTGCGGGCCGGCAACGGTGCTCAGTGGGCGTTGTCGGATTTCAGACGGTCGGCCCGGACGATCACCGGCATGATGAAGATCACGCGTGACCGGGAGCGGCCGGGTCCATGATGTTGCGGGCGGAAATGGTCCCTACGCCAGTGCACGCGTACCGCATGTCCGGCTCCATCGCCACTCATTCCGCCTGGAGTTTCACCAGGCACGGCAGGCCCCACTATGATTTGCCGTGTGGTGCCATGGCTTCTTCCTGTTTTCACTGTTGCTGGCTCAACCATTTTTCGCAATATGCTGCGCAAACGTTCGCGGTGTTAGTCGCCAGCGCGACGGGCATCAGCCTTCGCGAATTGCGATTGGTTACCGGTTGCGCTCAGGATTCGTGAGCCGCTCGACACGCATGCGTGCGGGCGGCTCGAAATAGGTTCCGAATCTCACCAGCCCTGCTTTTTTCAGGGTGCAGACCATTGTGAAGCTCACGAGCAACCCCGGATCCGGATTCTCGTTGATCTCGATTTCGACGGAACGCAGACGGGGTTCAAACTTGAGCAGCACACTCTCCATCTGGTTGCGCAGGTCATTTACCGAGGCGGGCAGGTTCCGGTAGACATTGGTCAGATCCGGCAATCCGTAGTCGGGCACGTGTTTGAGGGCGCCGGCCCGTGTATTCAGGATCCGCCTGATGTTTGCCTGGACGCTCAGGATTTCGAGTGTCCTGTCATTGTGATTTTCGAGCGGCTCGCCATCGATATGGCCAAGCAGCATGTCATACAGGGATGGTCCGGCAGGCATGGCGTTGCTCTCCTCAGACGACCGGTGCTGCCGACGCAACGGTTTCGGGTTGACCATGATCGACAAAATCGATCGTCAGGTTGCCTTCGGCCGAACTGGACAGCGTGATCTTTGCCGGTGCTGTACCGTTGGCCATACGCGTCAGCAGTTCTTGCGAGACTGCCGGGAGAATGCGCTGGTTGAGGAACGCGTCGACGTTACGTGCGCCAGATTCCCGAGCGAGGCACAGTTCTGCCATTGCGGCGATCAACGAGTCATCGCAGACCAGTTCGACATCATGCTGCCGGCGCAGGCGTTCGGCAACTTTCGCCAGTTTCATGCGAACGATCGCAGCAAGCGCGGCCACATCGAGCGGCCGGTACACCAGTGTCTGGAAACGGGCGAGCAGGGCCGGCTGGAAGTGCGCGACGAGCTGCGGATGGATCGCTTCGAGCAGCGCCGCCTGCGCGATATCCGGGCTGTCGGTTGTGACCTCGTCGATCGTCGCACTGCCGAGGTTGGACGTCATCAGGATCACGCAGTTGCGGAAATTGATCTCACGGCCTTCGCCGTCGCGCATCGTGCCGCGATCAAACACCTGATAGAAGATATCCAGCACGTCGCGGTGCGCCTTTTCCACCTCGTCGAGCAGTACGACGCTGTACGGGCGCTGTCGCACGGCTTCGGTCAGGATGCCGCCCCGGCCATAACCCACATAGCCCGGGGGCGACCCCTTGAGCTGGGAAACCGTGTGCGATTCCTGGTACTCCGACATGTTGATCGTCGTGAGCGCGGCTTCGCCGCCGAAGAGCAGGTCGGCCAGTGCAAGTGCGGTTTCCGTCTTGCCGACTCCTGAAGGCCCCGCGAGCAGGAACACGCCGAGCGGCGCGTGCTCGCTCTTCAGCCCTGCCTTCGCGGTGCGCAGACTTTCCGCAAGCGCGGCCAGCGCCTCGTCCTGCGCAACCACGCGTTTCGCCAGTTCGGTCTCGAGCGAGAGCAGTCCCTGCAGTTCGTCCTCGAGCAGGTTGCCCACCGGCACGCCGGTCCATTCAGCCACCACGCGCGCGATGGCCTGGGCGTCCACATCCGCGAAGATCAGCGGCGTCTTTCCCTGCGCGTGCGCGAGCGCTTCACGTGTCTTCGCCAGTGAGGTGTCGTCGCCGGGTGCCCTGGTGTCGCGTTGCTGGAGCAGGGCCTCCACAAGGGCGAGTTCCTGTCCGTATCGTTGCTGCAGCGTCTCCAGCTGGGTCTGCGCTTCGGTGAGCGTGGTATCGAGCGCCGCGCGACGGCCTTCCGCATCCGCGATACCGGCACGCGCATCGTCCTCGACCGTGGTGAGTTCCAGCTCAATCGCCGCGACCGCGGCGCGGGCGCGCTGCAGTTCCGCCGGTGGCGATTCGAGACCCATGCGCACGCGCGCGGCCGCCGTGTCGATCAGGTCGACAGCCTTGTCCGGCAGTTGCCGTGCCGGGATATAGCGGCGCGAGAGCCTGACCGCGGCCACCAGTGCCTCATCGCGGATGTGCACGTTGTGGTACTTCGCATAGCGGTCCTTGAGACCCCGCAGCATCAGGCAGGCGGCCGCATCGTCGGGCTCGTCGACCCTGATCATCTGGAAGCGGCGCTCAAGCGCGGCATCGCGCTCGAAGTATTCCTTGTATTCCGCCCAGGTGGTCGCGGCGATCGTGCGCAGCTCGCCGCGCGCGAGCGCGGGCTTGAGCAGGTTGGCCGCGTCGGCGCCACCTGCCGCATTGCCCGCGCCGATCAGCGCGTGGGCTTCGTCAATGAACAGCAGGATTGCCACGCTCGATGCCTGCACCTCATCGATCACATTCTTCAGGCGCTGCTCGAATTCGCCCTTCACGCCAGCGCCCGCCTGCAGCAGCCCCAGATCGAGCGTGAGGATACGCACGTCGCGGATCACGTTCGGCACCGTGCCCGTGGCCACGCGCAGCGCGAGACCCTCCACGAGCGCGGTCTTGCCCACGCCCGGCTCGCCGACGAGAATCGGATTGTTCTTGCGTCGGCGTGCGAGTACGTCGACCATCTGCTGGATTTCGCGATCGCGGCCGAACACGGGATCGATCTTGCCTTCACGCGCTTTCGCCGTGATGTCGATCGCGAAACGGGCGAGGGCGTCGCCTTCCACGCTCCGTTTGACTGCCTGCGTCGCCTGCCCCGTCGTTTTCCCGTCAGGCGCGCGATCAACGGCAGTTGTGCCTGTTGCCGCGCCCGTTGCAGCGTCGGCGGATTCCGGCAGTGTTTCCGGCTCTTCCTGCGGGTGCTCGCAGGTTCGCAGCCCGAGGCGCGCGAGCAGGCGCGGGATCTGTGCGCTGCTGATGGACAGCAGTGGCCACGCGTTGTTCGCACGAAGCACATGCGGCGCCTCGATGATGGCCTGCAGGACATGGCCCGAACGGATCACCGGATCGCCGGTCGTGTCGCCCGTCGACGCATACATCCAGGCGTCCTGGAGAACCGCGGCCAGTTGCGGCGAGAGGCTGGGGCGGCCACGCAGGTTGCGGGGCGTGTGTTCGATGGCCCTGAGCAGCGCATCCCAGACCGCGTCGACGTTCAGGTCGTAGTGGCTCATGATGGCCGGAATGTCTCCATCACCGGCCTCGATGAGCTTGAGCAGCCAGTGCTCGACCGTGATCTCGTCCGAGAGGCGTCCCTGGCACAGGCTCGCCGCGGCTTCAAGCGTACTGGCACAGTGGGGGTTGAGCCGCTGGAGGAGCTGGCCCGTGTCACGGGAGCGGAGGTTTCGGTCGTTGGGCACGGTCATGGTCGGGCTGTTCGCACGTCTGGAGAGAGGGGGCGGGCGGCTGGAAGCGGCCCGCCCCCGGCAAGAAAAAGGCCTGTCCGCACAGGCGGACTGGCAAAGGAAGGCCAGTCAATCCGGAAGAGGAACCCACCGGGGAGGGTGGGCCGGCCTCCACCACACGCGGTAATCAGGAACGCTCGTTCCAGGTGTCCTTGTGGATGATGTTGCCATCCTTGTACGACCAGGTGATCGTCTCGTAGCGCAGCTCGATTTCCTCGAGGTGGTTGTGCTTCTCGAACTCGGGGATCTTGATGTCGAGCATCTTCGGACGCACCGCGACGATCTTCACGTTCTCGAGCTTCGTGTTGAAGTATTCCTTTTCCTTGCCCGCGTCGTCGATCTTGTACCACTTGATCTCGGCCGACTTCAATGTCTGGCCGCTCGTCACGGCCTTGTACAGATAGGGCGTCGAGGCGTCGGTTTCCTTGATCAGCGTGATCGGTGCGTGTACACGTGTACCGGTAAGCTTGCCCGTATTGCCGTCGGTCGGAATATGCAGGCTGTGATCGAACGAGGTGATCTCGATGCTGCCTTCGCGGCCCTGGACGGTGACCGAGCCCTTGATGTCCGCACCACCATCGTCCTTGAGCCACATGTATGACGGAATTGCCATTTACCACTCCCTTCTTCTTGCAGCGACACTCGCCCGGAGTCAGTCCCCGGGCGACACAATCCCGAAGCCGGGGCTTCGGGGACCTGAAACGTGTTATCCGGGCTGGCCATCCTTGAGGGGCGTCTGCGGCGCGACATCCGGCACAAGCGTGATCTCCACGCGCCGGTTTCTTGCGCGTCCGGCGTCGGTATCGTTACCCGCGATGGGGCGCGTGTCGCCGTAGCCCTGAATGGCGAACTGCGTGGCAGGAATGCCGGACGCGTCAACGAGCCAGTCGCGCACGGCCTCGGCGCGCGCGATGGACAGCGCCAGGTTGCTGTCGGGGGCGCCCACGTTGTCGGTGTAGCCCGCGACGAGAATCCGCTTGTCGGGATGGGCCCTGATCATTTCGAGCGCGCTCACCATGACCCGTGTCGAGCCGTCCTTGAGCCGGGCGCGGCCGCTGTCGAACAGCGACATGCTGTCGAGCGTCACCACCGCGGGCGGTGGGGGTGGCGGCTGGTACGAGGCGATCGCATTGTTCAGTGGCGGGATCAATCTGCTGCCGCGGTACATGCCGAACGACAGCGGAAGAGGAACACCGTTGCGCGCGTACCGCTCAAGCTCATCGCGATCGGCAACGAGCACCTTCAACGCATCGTGTCGTGCTGCATCGTGGTCAGGCCGGATCATCGAATAGCGGCCAAGATCGGCTTCGATGCGATCGAGCAGTCTCTGGTTGTGGCGGGCCGAAAAAAAGAATGCGACGGCGCCAGCGCACGCGAGCAACGCCACGCCATGAGCGAATGCAAGAAGGCGCGGCGACATCCAGAATCGCTGGGGCACAGCCTGCACCAGTGGCTGGGGAAGCGGCCACGGCTTCGGTGAGGCACTGGCCGCCGCCCGGTCGACGCGGGTCCACATCCGCGCATCGCGTTCCCACGGATTGCCCGGACCGCCTTGCGGCCCGCAGTCGATCCAGCCGGCACCGAACAGCGCCCAGGGACGGGCGGGTTGCTGCCGGTCGGTGAGTGCGTGGAAGACAACACGCTGCGTCCAGCCTGCGACCGACGAGAGCGCGGCGGCCCGCGCAGCCGATATACGGCTATCTTCGGCAGTGCGGCCAACCTCATCTTCCGCCGCGCGGATGACCGCCTCGATACGCTGTGAGTCGACCAGACGCGTGGCTGACGAAACGCCGTACCACTGCGGGACCGACAGATCCGCCGGAGCAGCGGTGAGCCGCTGATAGACAGCAACGTACCCGGGAAGGGGCCGGGAGCCCAGTCGCCCGGCGGCATCGGCCACGGCCTGCCGCGCGAGGCGCAACGACTGGATGAGCACGTCGGCATCGGCATACCGGGCCGGTACGACCGACAGCATGACGGCGTCCGGTGCCCGGCCATCGCGCCATTGCTTCACGGCGACAGCGAGGCGCGGGACATCCTGCACCCGGTCCATACGCAGCCAGATCGCGCCATCGCCAACATAGACGAAGCGCCCCTCCCCGTCCCGGTTGAACAGCGCGGGCAGTTCGTCACCCATCACCAGCACGAGCGGCATGCGTGTGCGCAGCCCGACCGGGATATCGGCCGTTGCTTCTCCGAGTTCGGCAAGCACGTCGGCACCCTGGCTGCGTGACACGGAAAGCCGGCTCGTACGCCAGACCACGAGCAGCGCAGCAACGGTGACGGATGTACCCGTGAGCACCCAGGCCATGCCGGTGCCCGGCTGCGCCACGAGCCAGATCACCACGAGCGCGAGTACGCAGGCCATTACGACCATCAGCCGGAACGGGTAGCCCAGTCCTTCATGGCGGGTCGACCGCACGCGGGCTGGCCCGGAATCCAGCACAGGCAGATCGGATTTCACGGCTGGCCGGCCTTCGCGGGTGCAAGGGGTGCAATATGGGCAATCCGGGTATCGAGTGCCACACGGCCCGCGCTCCAGACGATCGCGGCAACGATGCACACCAGCCCCGCCACGGCCCACGGCGAAAGCCGGTAGAACCAGTCGGACAGCCTGCGTCCGGCCTGGTCCGTGACGAACGGCTGCCCTGCCGCTGGACGAAGTTTGTCCAGACGTGCATTGAGCGCTGAAAGCAGGGCGGCGCGCTGGGGCTCGCCATCGCGTGCATAACGACCCTTGAACCCGATGCCAAGGATGGCGGCATGGCATTCGAGCAGGTCGACATTGGCCGGCGTTTCACGCAGGCGCGCCTCGATACAGGCAATCACCTGCTCGCCGGCGTCGTGTATCTGGAACCGTTCGACCTGCAGCGGATTCAGTTCCCAGCTGGAGCGGCTGTCAGCCGGCAGATGGCCCAGCGCCGTTTCATCCAGCAGGCCGCACTGGGCAACCATGGCTTCCCGACGCACGTCGGCAGGATAGCCGCGCCGCGTGAGCGCGTCCGAGAAGGTGGTGATGATCTGGCGGCAGCGTTCGCGAAACGCATTCGCATCCGGCACCGTCCCGCCCTCGCTGAGCGAGGTGACGAGCAGGGCCGTGTCGCGCAGCAGATCCCGGATACCACTGCCAACGGGGCGATCGTCTTCGTGCAGGACATGCGTAGCGGCAGGCTGGCTGCGCGGGGGGGCGAGAGTCGTCATGTGCGCAGCACCGCGTAGAGTTCAAGCGAGGCGTCGGGTATCGACGCCGGGAGATAGATCTGGCACGCGCGAGCCGCGAGCATTCTGGCGTGCGCTTCAGTGGTGGCGTCCAGCGCGAAATACTGGTTGTCGAGACGCACCGGAATGGCACCGGGTACGCGCTGCACAGCCTTCAGCGGAATACCCGGGAGTGCAGAATTGACGATGAGTTCGACATCGTCCGGCGAGCCGATCTTGCACAGCCGCGGGAACAGCTCGACGAGTTCGAACGCTGGCGAAGCCGAGTTGACCGACACATACCAGTCCACCGTTCCCCTGATGATGCGTTCGTCCAGAAACTGCCCTGTCCAGGTTGTCGGGCTCCTGCGTGTCAGTCCGATCGAGACCACACGCGACGGAATGATGGCGTCCAGCAGCTCGCGGATCGTTGCTTCGAGTTTGCCGAAGACCTCATCGGCGCGGGCATGGTCGTATGGCGGGATATCCGTGAGCTGCGCGAGCGTTGAAAACGTCATCAGCGCACTGGCGAGCTGGGCGAGCGTGACGTACAGCTGCTCGGGCGGCCGCGCAGGATGGGACGCATAGAGCCGCAGTTGCGGCCACGCCGCATGAATGCAGTGCAGCAGCCAGAACAGCTGCACATCGGCAACGCCATATTCCGCGACCTGTTCGAGTCGTTCGCTGCGACGCGAGCCGAGCGCCAGGCTCTTTGCGTGCAGGATGTCGGCGATGCGGTTGATCCGTTCACCATGCAGCGGGTGTGCGCCCAGCGTCAGGCATGGCGGCACGAAGCGGTGATCGACCTGGAACTGGCCGTTCGTCGCGCGCGTGAGCCGTGCGATGGCGCAGACGGTGTCATCGGCGTGCGGCTCGAAATCGAAGAGCAGGCGGATCGCGTGACGCTCGGCCGCAATCTCGGCTTCGTGCGCGCCGTTCAGGTCCGTGACTTTCGTGAATTCCCGGTATGAGCGCCTCGGCCGCGCGAGTGTGACCTCATCGAAGCGGCAGTTGTTGCCGTTGGCATCCAGCAGCGCAAGCGCGGCGAACACGACAACGCTCTGGCGGTCGGCGGGAATGCTCTGGTTCAGATCCCGCGCGCCGGGCAGCGCATCAGCCACCGTCGTGTCGAATGGCGTGCCGTCCGGGAAACGACCCTTGAGGCGGGTGAGCTTCAGCCGCCCGGTTGCCAGCGCTTCCTCGTCGGTTTCGGCGGAGAGGATTCCCCACGGGTCCGCAAAAGCCGCGGAGACGAACTGCTGCAGGGCGAATTCCGTCCACCGGTCCTGTTGCTGGAAATGCTGCTGCGTGAGGATGAGGCCGTCGTGCCAGAGGGGTTTGTCTATTCGCATGTGTGTGGTCGCCAGCGCATTTTTTTACTGTTATCAGTCGTCTGATTTTAAGCGCGACATCGGCGGAATGTATACCCCATGCATGGATGATTTCATGCGGAAAATATGCCAATTAAAAATTAACAAATATGAGATTTATTCAATTCGCATGATTCGTGAAATTTATAAGTATATCTAATATATTTTTGATGACAATCAAGAAAACTCCTGTGGACATGCAGCTTTCGTTGCGAAGTACTGTGGCGATTGATGGCGTGTTGGATATCAGAAAATTTCAGATTCCGTGTAGTCTGAATCCCTGTCCTGTTAATGTGTGTCAGATTTTTCATTACGTCGCCAATTCCTTTTGACATCCGGAAAACAATCCGTTCCAATAGGCTGCGGGTAAACCAAGCCGCATGAATGGAGACCACACAATGGGGCGTAGCCAGCATGACTTTGTCGTCAAGGTTGTGAAGGATGATCGCGCGGGTGCGATGACAGACACCCTGTCGCTGCGGGAAAATTCAGCGGGAATCTCGGATATTTTTAATAAGGAGTCCTGATGGACAGTTTCCAGCGAGAAATTCCTAAATCGCGTGTCTCAATTACATTGGACCTGCACACCGGCGGCGCACAGAAGAAAGTTGAACTGCCGCTCAAGCTGCTCGTCGCCGGCGATTTCAGCGCGGGCCGCGAGCAGGCACCACTGGCCGAGCGCAGGAAGGTCAATATCGACAGGAACAACTTCGATTCGGTGCTCGCCGACTACGCGCCGGACCTGAAGTTCGCGGCAGAAAACACGCTGGCCGCCGACGGCACGGAACTGCCGGTCAACCTGTCGTTCCGTTCGATGAAGGACTTCGAACCGGAGCAGGTGGCCCGCCAGATTCCCGAGCTTCAGGCACTGCTGGCGATGCGCAACCTGCTGCGCGACCTGAAATCGAACCTGCTCGATAACAGCACGTTCCGTCGTGAGTTCGAGAAGATTCTGAAGGATAAACGTCTGACTGACAGGCTGCGCGGCGAACTGGCACAACTGGCGACGGCGGCCACGCAGCCGGAAGGCCATGCCTGAACGGTCGCGACCCAAGCAGGCATTCACTGCATTTCGCAACCAGGCAGTGCTACAGAACCAGACAGGACACCCAATGAATCAGAACGAATCGCAGCAAGGCACCACGCAGACCGTTGTGCTGGAGCATGACAGCGTGTACGAATCGCTGTGCAACAAGATCAACCTGAAGCCCGTCGCCGAAGCGCGCCCGCTCGAGGCGTTCCGTGACAGCGACACGCTTTCTGAAGCCTCCGCCGATGAGCGCATAGCGCGTGGCATGGGCGCCTTTCTCGAACTCGTCGCAAAGTCGAGCCAGCCGGTCGACCGTCTCGACAAGTCGCTGCTCGATTTCCATATCGGCCAGCTCGACCGCCAGATCAGCCGTCAGCTCGACGCGGTGATGCACTCGCCGGAATTCCAGGCGCTCGAAGGACGCTGGCGCGGCCTCAAGATGCTCGTCTCGCGCACGGACTTCCGCCGCAACGCACGCGTCGAAGTGCTCGACGTGTCGAAGGAAGCGCTGCAGCGCGACTTCGAGGACACGCCGGAGCTGATCCAGAGCGGCCTGTATCGCCTCACGTACATCGAGGAATACGACACGCCGGGTGGCCAGCCGATCAGCGCCATGATCAGCGATTTCGAGTTCGAGAACTCACCGATGGACATCGCGCTGCTGCGCAACATCTCGAAGGTGGCGGCTGCCGCGCACATGCCGTTTATCGGCTCGGTGGGCGCCGCGTTCTTCGGCAAGAAGTCGATGGAGGAAGTGGCCGCGATCCAGGATATCGGCAACTACTTCGACCGCGCCGAATACATCAAGTGGAAGAGCTTCCGCGACACCGACGACGCGCGCTATGTGGGTCTGACGATGCCGCGCGTGCTGGGGCGTCTGCCGTATGGCAGGGACACGGTGCCGGTGCGGGCGTTCAACTATGAAGAGGCCGTCAAGGGCCCGGACCACGACCGGTATCTGTGGGTCAATGCGTCGTTCGCGTTCGCGGCCAACATGAGCCGCAGCTTCGTGAATAACGGGTGGTGTGTCCAGATTCGGGGACCCCAGGCGGGTGGCAAGGTCGATGACCTGCCGCTGCATCTGTACGATCTGGGCACGGGTGTTCAGGCGAAGATCCCGACCGAGGTGCTGATTCCCGAGACGCGCGAGTTCGACTTCGCGAACCTGGGCTTCATCCCGCTGTCATTCTACAAGAACCACGACTTCGCGTGTTTCTTCTCGGCAAACTCGACGCAGAAGCCCGCGCTGTACGAGACGAAGGAAGCGACGGCCAACAGCCGCATCAACGCGCGCCTGCCGTACATCTTCCTGCTCTCGCGCATCGCGCACTACCTGAAGCTGATCCAGCGTGAAAACATCGGCACCACCAAGGACCGCCGCGTGCTTGAGCTTGAACTGAACAACTGGATCAAGGGTCTCGTGACCGAGATGAAGGATCCGGGCGACGAGCTTCAGGCCTCGCACCCGCTGCGCGAGGCGAATGTGACGGTCGAGGACATCGAGGACAATCCAGGCTTCTTCCGCATCAAGCTGTACGTGATTCCGCACTTCCAGGTCGAGGGCATGGACATCGGGCTGTCGCTCGTGTCGCAGATGCCGAAGGCCAAGAGCTGATCAGGCAACTGATCTGAAGTGAGCTGTAGCAGTCGGCGGAGCGTCTACGGACGTTCCGCCGACATTTGCTGCATTGCTGCTGTTTATTCGTATCCTGACCTCCTCTTCTCGTATCGTGCAAGGGCGATACCACGCGCGTACCTGAACCGACATCTCATACCCTTGCTTTGCCGGAAGGCAGGTATTCCTTGTGCGGATGCTCGCGGACAGATCAGCAGCCACAGGGCACGCTCGAC
>NZ_DATJWR010000147.1:0-9092 GCF_035501035.1 Paraburkholderia sp. | reverse complement strand
CTGGTGTTCGCGGATCGTCGCGAGCTTCGTTTCCGGCGTCGCTTGCGCGAGGAAGTCGTCCACGCCCGCTTCGGCGGCGATCGCGGCGGCGGTCAGGCGGTTGTCGCCCGTCACCATCACGGTCTTGATGCCCATCTTGCGAAGCTCGGCGAAGCGTTCCTTGATGCCGCCCTTCACCACGTCCTTCAGCTCGATCACGCCGAGCACGCGCGCCACGCCGTCTTGTATCTGCGCGACCACGAGCGGCGTGCTGCCGCGCCGCGCCACGTCGTCCACGGCAACGTCGACTTCGCCGGGGAAACGGCCGCCGTGCGTCTGCACGTACTGCTTCACGGCGTCCGCGGCGCCCTTGCGGATCTCGCGAGCCGGCGCGCCGGAGGACGTCCCCTCGGGCGAGAGGTCCACGCCGCTCATGCGCGTTTGCGCGCTGAAGGCGATGAACACCGCATGCAGCGAGGCCATGTCGCGCTGGCGAATATTGAACCGCTGCTTCGCGAGCACGACGATGCTGCGGCCTTCGGGCGTTTCGTCGGCGAGCGAGGCGAGCTGCGCCGCGTCGGCGAGCGCTTCCTCACTCACGCCCGGTGCGGGCACGAACGCCGACGCCTGGCGGTTGCCGAGCGTGATCGTGCCGGTCTTGTCGAGCAGCAGCACGTCCACGTCGCCGGCGGCTTCCACGGCGCGGCCCGAGGTTGCGATCACGTTGGCCTGCATCATGCGGCTCATGCCCGCCACGCCGATGGCCGAAAGCAGGCCGCCGATCGTCGTGGGGATCAGGCAGACGAGCAGCGCCACGAGCGCGGTGATCGTCACCACGTGGCCCATCTTCGCGGCCTCGACCGAGAACATCGAGAACGGCAGCAGCGTGGCCGTGGCGAGCAGCAGCACGATGGTCAGCGCGACGAGCAGGATCGTGAGCGCGATTTCGTTGGGCGTCTTCTGGCGCTTCGCGCCTTCGACCATGGCGATCATGCGGTCGAGGAAGGCTTCGCCTGGGTTCGCCGTGACGCGCACGACGATCCAGTCGGAGAGCACGCGCGTGCCGCCTGTCACCGAAGAAAAGTCGCCGCCCGATTCGCGGATCACCGGCGCCGATTCGCCCGTGATGGCCGATTCGTCCACCGAGGCCACACCGTCGATCACTTCGCCGTCCGCGGGAATGGTGTCGCCGGTTTCCACGAGCACCACGTCGCCGCGGCGCAGGTCGGAAGCCGTCATGACGCGGATCGGCGCCTTGGGATGCGGCTCGTTGAGCTTCTTGGCCATCACATCCTTCTTGGCCTGGCGAAGCGACGCGGCCTGCGCTTTCGAGCGGCCTTCGGCGAGCGCTTCCGCGAAGTTCGCGAACAGCACCGTGAACCACAGCCACAGCGTGACCGCGAGGATGAAGCCCGCGGGCGCTTCGGCCTGGCCCATGAGCGCTGCGATCCAGAGGATCGTCGTGAGCACGCTGCCCACGTACACGCAGAACATCACAGGATTGCGCAACTGCGTGCGCGGCGCGAGTTTTCTGAACGAATCCACGATGGCCGGACGCAGGAGCGCCGGATCGAACATGGACCGTGTTGCACTATGCTGATTCATTTTCGTTTCGCTCATGTTGCGAAGGTCCCCGTTCAATGCACGCCCATCATGATCAGATGCTCGACGCCGGGGCCAAGCGCGAGCGCGGGCACATAGGTCAGCGCGCCGACCAGCAGCACCGTGCCGAGCAGCAGCACGACGAAGAGCGGGCCGTGCGTGGGCAGCGTGCCGCCTGTCACCGCAATGCGCTTTTTCTGCGCGAGCGAGCCGGCGATGGCGAGCACCGGCACGATCGTGCCGAAGCGGCCGAACCACATGGCGATGGCGAGCAGCGAGTTATAGAACGGCGTGTTCACGGAGAGGCCCGCGAACGCGCTGCCGTTGTTGTTGGCGGCCGAGCTGAACGCATACAGGATCTCGGAGAAGCCGTGCGCGCCCGGATTGGCGATACCGGCCTTGCCCGCGTCGGCGAGCACCGCGATCGAGGTGCCCACGAGCACGAGCAACGGCGTAAGCAGCACGACGATCGAGACCATCTTCATCTCGAACGACTCGATCTTCTTGCCGACGTATTCGGGCGTGCGGCCGATCATGAGCCCTGCCACGAACACCGCGAGCAGCGCGAACACGAGCATGCCGTAGAGCCCCGAGCCGACACCGCCGAAGATCACCTCGCCGAGCTGGATGAAGAGCATCGGCACGAGGCCGCCTATCGGCGTGAGCGAGTCGTGCATCGCGTTCACGGCGCCGCACGAGGCCGCCGTGGTCGCCACGACGAAGATGCTCGTTTGCGCCATGCCGAAGCGCGTTTCCTTGCCTTCCATGTTGCCGCCCGCCTGCAGCGCACTCGCATGCTGGTCGACGTTCAGCGACGCGACGAGCGGATTGCCCGCCTGTTCCGCCGAAAGCTCGACGCCCACCGCCACCGCGAAGGCGATCGTCATGACCGCGAGCACGGCGATGCCCTGTTTGCGATCGGCCACGACATTGCCGAACACGAGGCATAGTGCCGCGGGAATGATGAGGATCGCCAACATTTCGACGAAGTTCGAGAACGGCGTGGGGTTCTCGTACGGATGCGCGGAATTGGCGTTGAAGAAGCCGCCGCCGTTCGTGCCGAGCATCTTGATCGCGACCTGCGAAGCGACCGGCCCCATGGCGAGCGTCTGCGAGGTGACCTTGGTGTCGACCGTCACGGCGTTGCCCTGCGCGTCCTTGACCGGGTTGCCCTGCGCGTCGAGCTTGGGCGCGGCGTAGGTCGTGGTCTGCAGCACCGGCACGTCCTGATACGTCTTCAGGTTCTGGATCATGCCCTGGCTCATCAGCAGCCCGGCAATGATCGCGGCCATCGGCACGAGGATGTAGAGCGTCGTGCGCGTGAGATCGACCCAGAAGTTGCCGATGGTCTGCGCGGAGTGGCGCGCGAAGCCGCGAATCAACGCGATCACGACCACGATGCCCGTCGCCGCCGAAAGGAAGTTCTGCACGGTGAAGCCGAGCATCTGCGTGAGATAGCTCACGGTCTGCTCGGGCGTGTAGTCCTGCCAGTTGGTGTTGGTGACGAAGCTCACGGCCGTGTTGAACGCGCCGTCCACGGTCATCGCGCCGAACTGTTGCGGATTGCCGAAGTTGCCTGGTACCCAGCCCTGCACGCGCAGCAGCACGTACAGGAAAATCACGCCGATCACGTTGAACGAGATGGTGGCGAGCGCGTAGCGCTTCCAGTTCATTTCGGACTGCGGATCGACGCCGGCAACGCGATAGAGCAGGTTTTCGAGCGGTGCGAAAAGGCGCACGACGCGCGAACGCCCGTCGAGCACGCGCGTCATGTAGCCCGCGACAGGCACCGCGAGCGCGAGCAGAACGACGATGAAAAGCCCCGACTGGAGCAGATTGTTGGCGTTCATTCGATATCCTCCGCGCGCAGCAGCGCATGGACCAGATAGACGAACAGCAACGCCGTCGCCGCGCCCGATAGCCAGAAAATCCAGGTCATGAGCGCGCTCCCTTGGCACCTTGATCGGCGCGGCGATACTGCATGAGCTTCTCGCAGCCGGCGATCAACGCGTATGTGAGCGCGGCGAAAGCCGCCAGCCCCCCGATGTACAGCACATCCATTTTCATGTTCTCCATTCACGGATGACGGATGGCTGCAAGTTACCTGCTATCGCGTTAAATCCGGATCAAAGGTTCCGGTGCCCGTATAAAAAACGCGTAAACGCACCTGCGCGCCGCGAGCGGACGCGGGCGGCCCAGGAAAAGAAAAAGGCGCGCACCGGTGGCGTTGCGCGCCTTGGGAGCCGCGATCGCGGCGTAAAGATCCAGTCAATGCGGGTCGAGTCAATGCGCCGGCACCGGTGCCACGGTGCATGCGGCGCGACTATGCTTCAATTCCGCTCAGCGCACCCCTCAGGGCACGAGCACAGTCGACCCCGTGGTGCGGCGACCTTCGAGATCGGCGTGGGCCTGGCCCACGTCCTTGAGCGCATAGCGCTGGTTGATCGACGTTTTCACCTTGCCCGAGGACACCACCTCGAACAGCTCGGCGGCCATCGCCTCGTAGTCGGCACGCTTCGCGATATACGTGAAGAGCGTCGGGCGCGTGAAGAAGAGCGAGCCGCGCCCCGCGAACTCCGACGAATCGATCGGCGGCAGCGGGCCCGATGCGTTGCCGAAGCTCACGAACATGCCGAGCGGCGCGAGGCAGTCGAGCGATTTCGTATACGTGTCCTTGCCGATCGAGTCGTACACCACGGGCACGCCCGCGCCGTTCGTGATCTCGCGCACGCGCGCCGTGAAGTCCTCGCGCGTATAGACGATCGGATGATCGCAGCCGTGCGCTTTCGCGATCTCGGCCTTCTCGTCCGAGCCCACGGTGCCGATCACGGTCGCGCCCAGCGCCTTCGCCCACTGGCACACGAGGAGGCCCACGCCGCCCGCGGCCGCCTGGATCAGGATCGTGTCGCCAGCCTTCACGCAATAGGTACGGCGCAGCAGATATTGGGCGGTGAGGCCCTGCAGCATGACCGAGGCAGCCGCCTCGTCGCTGATCGCATCGGGCAGCTTGATCACCTGCTCGGCGCGCAGCACGCGCTCCTGCGCGTAGGCGCCGGGCGGCCTCGCCACATAGGCCACGCGATCGCCGGCCTTCAGTCCGCTCACGCCACGGCCCACGGCCGTCACCTCGCCCGCCGCCTCCATGCCGAGCCCGGCGGGCAGCGGCTGCGGATAAAGCCCGGTGCGGAAATACACGTCGATGTAATTGAGGCCGCACGCGCTCTGGCGCAGGCGCACTTCGCCCTCGCCCGGCTCGCCCACCTCGACGTCCACCCACTTCATCACTTCCGGGCCGCCGGCCTTGTCGTAACGGATTGCCTTGCTCATGACGTCTCCTTGCTGTTGGCTACACGGCGCGCACCGCCCGCGCGCGCATCAGATCGCTTTTTTCTGGCGCTGCGTCAGCACGTCGAGCAGCATGCGCGCCGTCGAGATGTTCGTCGCGCACGGCACGTCGTGCACGTCGCAGGCGCGCACGAGCGCGTTGATGTCGGGTTCGTGCGGCTGCGGGGTCATCGGGTCGCGCAGGAAGATCACCACGTCGACGTTGCCTTCGGCAAGACGCGCGCCGATCTGCAGGTCGCCGCCGTGCGGGCCCGAGAGCATGCGCTCGACGCTCAGGCCGTGTTCGGCCTCGATGCGCGAGCCGGTCGTGCCGGTGGCGATGAGCTCGCAATGGCGCAGCGTATCGACGTATTCGCCGGCCAGCTTGACGATGTCGTCCTTTTTGTGATCATGCGCGATCAGTGCGACGCGGGTTGGCATGGCGTAGGGTTCCTTGAGGTGAGGGTTGAATGCGTGCCGGGATGTCGTGGTGCGTCACAAAGGGCAAAAGCTAAAAGGCAAAGGGCGCCGCGCCCGTTAGGCCGGGGGGCGCCCGTTTCATCGCAGCCGGACCTTGGCGGGGCCGGCCGCGCACCGCTCGACGGCGGCCGGCAAAGTGCCGGCCATGAACGTTGCCGTTCAGTATGTTCCGGGGTAGGCTCCGCCGTCGATCAGCCAGTTCTGCCCGGTAATGTAGCCCGCATGGACGCTGCACAGAAACGCGCAGGCGCGGCCGAATTCCTCTGGCGTGCCAAAGCGCCCCGCCGGAATCGACTTGACGCGGCGCGCGCGCACTTCCTCTTCCGGAAGATTGCCCGCCTTGGCTTGCGCGACGATGGTGGCCTGGATGCGGTCAGTGTCGAACGCGCCCGGCAGCAGGCTATTGATCGTGACGCCCGTGGCCGCGACCTGGCGCGCCACGCCCGCGACGAAGCCGGTCAGGCCCGAGCGCGCGCCGTTCGAGAGGCCGAGCACGTCGATCGGCGCTTTCACCGAGGAACTCGTGATGTTGACGATGCGCCCGAAGCCGCGCGCGATCATGCCGTCGATGGTGGCCTGGATCAGCGCGATCGGTGTGAGCATGTTCGCTTCGAGCGCGGCAATCCACGCTTCGTGCGTGAACTGGCGAAAGTCGCCCGGGGGCGGGCCGCCCGCGTTGTTCACGAGGATGTCGGGCGACGGGCAGGCCGCGAGCGCCGCTGCGCGGCCCGCTTCGGTGGTGATGTCGCAGGCCACCGTCTTCACTTCCACGCCCGTGCTCGCGCGAATGCGCGCGGCGGTTTCTTCGAGCGTCTGCGCGGTGCGCGCGACGATCGTCAGGTTGACGCCTTCGGCGGCGAGCGCCTCGGCGCACCCGCGCCCGAGCCCCTTGCTGGCCGCGCACACCAGTGCGGTGCGTCCTGCTATGCCCATGTCCATCGTCTTCCGATCCTCTTTGCCTGCGTGAATGTCATGTGACACGACGGCCGCGGCAAGACTTCACACCTGCCGCCCCGCCGACCTTGTGCGATTCTAGAAGAATCGCGCGCGCCGCGTGGAAGCTCTGCGGATTTCGGGTTGCCCACGCGCCGCGGGAAGCGACGCCGCGGCGCGCGAGGCACGAAAGGCGCGAGGGATGCGCAGCGGCGCGTGCTCTGTTCCCGCTCAGTTCCCGTATACTTGCGCCTGTAGCGCGGCCCGGCGCCCTCGCAAGCCACGCCCGCTTGCCGCGCGCGGCGGCCCGCGTTCGCCGCCAAAGCGCGTTTCCCGGCGTCCCGCCCGAGGCTCGCGCGGCAGCGGCACGACCGATTCCCCGATTCCCTTGCAGCCTCGTGCGCCCCGCCATGAAACAGGACAGCCGTTTCCCGAATCTTTTCATCCTCGATCACCCGCTGATCCAGCACAAGCTCACCCACATGCGCGACAAGGACACGTCCACGCGCACGTTCCGCGAGCTGCTGCGCGAGATCACGCTGCTGATGGGCTATGAAATCACGCGCGCGCTCCCGGTCACGACGCGCCGCGTGCAAACGCCGCTCGTCGAGATCGACGCGCCCGTGATCGCAGGCAAGAAGCTCGCCATCGTGCCCGTGCTGCGCGCGGGCGTGGGCATGTCCGACGGCCTGCTCGAACTGATTCCGTCGGCGCGCGTGGGCCATATTGGCGTGTACCGCGCCGAGGATCATCGCCCGGTCGAGTATCTCGTCCGGCTGCCCGATCTCGAGGACCGCACCTTCATCCTCTGCGATCCGATGGTCGCGACGGGCTACTCGGCGGCGCACGCCATCGACGTGCTCAAGCGCCGCGGCGTGCCCGGCGAGCGCATCCTGTTCCTCGCGCTCGTGGCCGCGCCCGAGGGCGTGGAGGTGTTCCAGAAGGCGCATCCCGACGTGAAACTTTACGTCGCCTCGCTCGACTCGCACCTCAACGAGCACGCCTACATCATTCCGGGCCTCGGCGACGCCGGCGACCGGCTGTTCGGCACGAAGAACTAGGACGTGCACGCGCGGGCAGCCGCTGCTGCCGGCTGCCCGCCGGTTGCCGCTCGACGGGCGCGCGTCCCTGGCGGGCGCTCGCTGGTTGCCCTTCGCCCTTCGCCCTTCGCCCTTCGCCCTTCGCCTTTCGCCGGTTGCCCCCTGCTGCCCGGCCAAGACGAGTGCGCGTCCCCGGCGGACCCTCCCCGACCAACGCTCCCCAGCCGGCCCACCCTCGCCCCGCAATCATCAGCCGTCCCATCTCACAGGCAGGCGAAGCCGGACGGTCCCGCCGTGATAAAATTCAGATCCACCTGAACGGGCGCGGCCTCGAATCAAGCCCGCGAATCAATCCGGGCGGGCACAGGCAAGCCACGAGGCGCAGGCGTTGCGCGAGAGGCTGCACAGGCCGCGCGAACGACGCACGCACGGGCACGCGCCGCACGTTGCATGACGTGAGAGAGGCGGGCGCACCAGGCCGCCCCCGGGAAACGCAACGACAACAGCACATTGCACACTGCACGCGCCACGCGCGTGCGACGGAGAAAGGTATGGCGGGTCATTCGAAATGGGCCAACATCAAGCACAAGAAAGCCGCAGCTGATGCGAAGCGCGGCAAGGTCTGGACGCGGCTCATCAAGGAAATCCAGGTCGCGGCGCGCATGGGCGGAGGCGACATCGACTCGAATCCGCGTCTGCGTCTGGCGGTCGACAAGGCCTATGACGCCAACATGCCCAAGGACAACATCAACCGCGCGATCCAGCGCGGCGTGGGCGGCGTCGATGGCGCGAACTACGAGGAAATCCGCTACGAAGGCTACGGCATCGGCGGCGCGGCCATCATCGTCGACACGATGACCGACAACCGCACCCGCACCGTCGCGGAAGTGCGCCACGCGTTCTCGAAGTTCGGCGGCAACATGGGCACGGACGGGTCGGTGGCGTTCATGTTCGATCACGTCGGCCAGTTCGTATTCGCGCCGGGCACGGCGGAAGACAAGCTGATGGAAGCCGCGCTCGAAGCGGGCGCCGACGACGTCGTGACGAACGACGACGGCAGCATCGAAGTGGTCTGCCCGCCGTTCGAGTTCCCGAAGGTGAAGGCCGCGCTCGAAGCCGCGGGCTTCAAGGCGGAAATGGCCGAAGTCACCATGAAACCGCAAACGGAAGTCGAATTCACGGGCGAGGACGCCGTGAAGATGCAAAAGCTGCTCGACGCGCTCGAGAACCTGGACGACGTCCAGGAGGTGTACACCAACGCGTCGATCGCCGACGAATAAGGCATCGGCGCGAGTCCGTCGGAGAACGTCGGACAAATCGCGGGCCCGATCGCGCGACGATTCGCAAACATCGGCCCGCACGCGATTCTCACGGCCGGCGCATTGTGCGCCGGCCGCAACTGTTTCTGGTTCTGGTCTTTCGGGGATTCACATGAAGTTACTCGTCGTCGGTTCAGGCGGCCGCGAACATGCGCTGGCGTGGAAGCTCGCGCAGGCGCCGCGCGTGCAGCTCGTCTACGTCGCACCCGGTAACGGCGGCACCGCGCAGGACGAGCGGCTCGCCAACGTCGACATCACGGACATCAACGAGCTTGCCGATTTCGCCGAGCGCGAACAGGTCGCCCTCACCGTGGTCGGCCCGGAAGCGCCGCTCGCGGCCGGCATCGTCAACGTGTTCCGCCAGCGCGGCCTGAAGGTGTTCGGCCCGACGAAGGAAGCCGCGCAGCTCGAGAGC
>NZ_DATJWR010000146.1:0-6187 GCF_035501035.1 Paraburkholderia sp. | reverse complement strand
GGATTGCCGAGCGTCTCGCCGAAGAGGAGGCGCGTGTTGGGCCGCAGCGCCGCGCGCCAGGCATCGAGGTCGCCGGGCTTCACGAACGTGGTTTCGATGCCGAAGCGGCGCAGCGTGTAGTGCAGCAGGTTGTGCGAGCCGCCATAGAGCGCCGCCGAAGCGACGATGTGCGAGCCCGCGCCCATCAGCGTCGCGATCGCGAGATGCAGCGCCGCCTGGCCGCTCGCGGTGCCGATCGCGCCCGCGCCGCCTTCGAGCGCGGCCACACGCTCTTCGAATACGGCGACGGTCGGGTTCGATATGCGCGAGTAGACGTGGCCCGCGCGCTCCATGTTGAAGAGCGCGGCGGCGTGGTCGGTGTCGCGAAACGTGAACGAGGTGGTGAGGTAGATCGGCGTCGCGCGGGCGCCGGTGGCAGGGTCGGGCGCGGCGCCGGCATGCAGCGCGAGCGTGTCGAAGCGGGTGTCGGGCGTCGATGACATCGTGGCGGCGCGGCCGGCGCGAACCGGCTCGAGGTCGAGGGTGAAGGGCATCGTAACACCGGCGGTGCGGCGTGGGGCGCAATGCCGCGCCGCCTTGCCGGACACGGGCGCGAGGCGCGGGCGTTGCAGCGCCGCGTGGCCGCGCGGGTCCGGCGGCGTCGCCGTGTGTTTTTCGGGACGGATGGCTGAAGTCCGGTACGGCCGGCGTTAGCGCTGACAGGCCCGCGCCACGGCCCTCGGCAGAGGCTTCCGGGCGCGGCGCGTCGCCCGCCGCGCGGCTTTCCTTTTGAGAGTCTTTCCGCTAGGATCGAAAACAGGTAGGCATCTTTTCAGCATTTTCCCCAATATTTGCGGCATTCAGGAGACACATCATGCGTGTCAGCGACATCCTCAAGGTGAAGGGCAATACGCTCTACACCGTTACGCCCGACACTGCGTTGCACGACGCAGTCAACACCATGGCCGAGCACGACATCGGCTCGCTCGTGGTCATGGAATACGGTGATCTGGTGGGCATGCTCACGTTCCGCGAGATCATCCTCACGCTGCGCGCAAACGGCGGCAGCGTTGGCACCGCGACGATCCGCAAGGTCATGGACGACCACCCCATCACCTGCACGCCGGAAACCGAAGTCGACGAGGTGCGCCGCATGATGCTCGAGCATCACGTGCGCTATCTGCCCGTCATGGAAAGCCGCTCGCTCATGGGTGTGATCTCGTTCTACGACGTGGCGAAGGCCGTCGTGGAAGCGCAGGGCTTCGAGAACAAGCTGCTCAAGGCCTATATTCGCGACTGGCCCGAAGAGGAAGGTCAGCCGGGCCGCTGAGCGAAGCCGCTGTGGGGCACCGCTTTGCGCTCACAGCTTTGAGCCACCGCTGTGAGCCAGATCACCCAGTCACATCAGCCAGCATGAAAAAGCGCGCGTGAGGCGCGCTTTTTCGCGTCTGGGCCCTGCAAATTCCGTCAGTGCGATTCTTTCTTGTTCGATGAACGATAGACCAATGCCCGCGGCGCAGCGCGAGGAGCGCGAAGCGCGCAACGACCGTGGCCATGCTTCGCAGTTCGCGCTGTTGCGCCAGCGCCGTTTCGCCCCATTTTTCTGGACGCAATTCCTCGGGGCGATGAACGACAACGTCTTCAAGATCGGCTTCACCTCGCTCGTCACGTATCAGGCCGCGCGCTTTTCGGGTGTCGATCCGAAGACGGTTGCCTTCCTCATTTCGGCCATTTTCATCGCGCCGTTCGTGCTGTTTTCCGCGACCTCGGGCCAGGTCGCCGACAAGTACGACAAGGCCATGCTCACGCGCTGGGTCAAGACCTTCGAGATCGCGGTCATGCTGATCGGCGCCGCCGGCTTCTGGATGCATGGCGCGCCGCTGCTGTATCTGTGCACGTTCTTGATGGGCGTGCATTCCACGGTGTTCGGGCCCGTCAAGTACGCCTACCTGCCGCAGCGGCTCGCGCCCGAAGAGCTCGTTGGCGGCAATGGCCTCGTCGAGATGGGCACGTTCGTCGCGATCCTGCTCGGCACGATCGTTGGTGGTGTGGCGGCGGGCATCGGGGCCGCGGACGCCGTGTCGTCGTCCAGTGGGCCGCCTCTGGGCGCATGGTGGCTGGGCGGTGTGTGTATTGCCGTCGCGCTCGTCGGGCGGGTGGCTTCGGCGTTCGTGCCGCCGTGCGAGCCGTCGCAGCCGGGCCTGCGCATCAACTGGAATCCGTTCTCCGAGACCTGGCGCAACCTGCGCCTCGCGCATGGCAATCGCACCGTGTTTCTGAGCCTGCTCGGCATCTCGTGGCTCTGGTTCGTCGGCGCGACCTTTCTTGCCTCGTTCTTCAATTTCGCCAAGGACGTGATGTCGGCCGACCCCGACGTCGTGACCGTGCTGCTCGCGATGTTCTCGCTCGGCATCGGCACGGGTTCGCTGCTGTGCGAGCGGCTCTCGCGGCGGCGCATCGAGATCGGCCTCGTACCGCTCGGCTCGATCGGCATGAGCGTGTTCGGCATCGACCTGTATTTCGCGAGCCACGGGCTGCCCGCCGCGCCCCACCTGCTTTCGGTCGGCGAGTTCCTGCGCACGGCCGCGCATTGGCGCGTGCTCGCCGACCTGTTCCTGCTCGCGATGTTCGGCGGCTTCTACAGCGTGCCGCTCTATGCGCTGATCCAGAGCCGCAGCGCGCCGAGCCACCGCGCGCGCATCATCGCCGCGAACAACATCCTGAACTCGCTGTTCATGATCGTCTCGGCGCTGATGGCCATGGCGCTCACGGCGGCGGGTGTCGGCATTCCCGGCATCTTTCTCGTGACGGCGCTGCTCAATATCGTGGTCGCGGCGTACATCTACACGCTCGTGCCTGAGTTCCTGCTGCGCTTCATGGCCTGGGTGCTCGTGCATACGGTCTACCGCGTGCGGCTCGTGCACGCCGAGCGCATTCCGCTCGACGGCGCGGCTGTGCTCGTGTGCAATCACGTGAGCTACGTCGATGCGATCGTCATCATGGCCGAGAGCCCACGGCCGATCCGCTTCGTGATGGATCAGCAGATTTTCCGCTCGCCGTTCTTCGGCTGGGTGTTCCGCCACGCCAAGGCCATTCCGATCGCCCCCGCGCACGAGGACCCGGCCGCGCTCACCACCGCCTACGACGCTTGCTCGGCCGCACTGGCCGAGGGCGATCTCGTGTGCATCTTCCCCGAGGGCAAGCTCACGCGCACGGGTGAAATGAACCCGTTTCGCCGCGGCGTGACCGAAATTCTCAAGCGTTCGCCCGTGAGTGTGGTGCCGATGGCGCTGCGCGGGCTCTGGGGCAGCACGTTCTCGCGCCATGCCGATTCTGGCCAGGAGCGGCCCACGCGGCGCGGACTGACGAGCCGGCTGACGCTGGCGGTGGGCGAACCGATCGCGGCAGCCGACGCGACGCTCGAACGCTTGCAGGACACGGTGGAGCAACTGCGGGGCGCGCGGCGCTGAGGCGCAGTCGCGGGATCGATGCAGGCGCCTCGCGACGCAGGCAGTCGAGCGGCCGCGCGCCGCTGGGCCGCCGCACCCTGGATCACAGACCTGTCGGGCGATGGCCGGCGCGGACTGGCATAATGCTGGATTCCCCGATTCACTTTGGACGACCGCCATGTCCGGCAACACGCTCGGTACGCTTTTCACCGTCACCACCTTCGGCGAATCCCACGGCCCGGCCATCGGCTGCGTCATCGACGGCTGCCCGCCCGGCATGGCGCTCACCGAAGCCGACATCCAGATCGACCTGGACCGCCGCCGCCCGGGCACGTCGCGCCACGTCACGCAGCGCCAGGAAGAGGACAAGGTCGAGATTCTCTCGGGCGTGTTCGAAGGCCGCACCACGGGCACGCCCATCGCGCTCCTGATCCGCAACACCGACCAGCGCAGCAAGGACTACGGCAACATCGTCGAGACCTTCCGTCCGGGTCACGCCGACTACACCTACTGGCAGAAGTACGGCATTCGCGACTATCGCGGCGGCGGCCGTTCGTCGGCGCGCCTCACGGCGCCCACGGTCGCGGCGGCCGCGGTCGCGAAGAAGTGGCTGCGCGAGCGCTTTGGCGTGCAAGTGCACGGCTACATGCGCTCGCTCGGCGAGATCGACGTGCCGTTCGTGAGCTGGGAGCACGTGCATGAGAACCCATTCTTCGTGCCCAATGCCGACGTGGTGCCGCAGCTCGAGGCATACATGGACGCACTGCGCAAGGATGGCGATTCGATTGGCGCGCGCATAAACGTGGTGGCGAGCGGGGTGCCGGTGGGTTGGGGCGAGCCGCTCTTCGACCGGCTCGACGCCGACATCGCGCACGCCATGATGGGCATCAACGCGGTGAAAGGCGTGGAGATCGGCGCGGGCTTCGCGAGCGTCGCGCAGCGCGGCTCGGTGCACGGCGACGAACTCACGCCCAACGGCTTTCATGGCAACCACGCGGGTGGCGTGCTCGGCGGCATCTCGACGGGGCAGGATATCACCGTCTCGATCGCCATCAAGCCGACCTCGAGCATCCGCACGCCGCGCCGCTCGATCGACAAAGCGGGCGTGCCCGCGACCGTCGAAACGTTTGGCCGCCACGACCCATGCGTGGGCATTCGCGCGACGCCGATCGCCGAGGCGATGCTCGCGCTCGTGCTGATCGATCACGCGCTGCGCCACCGCGCGCAGAACGCCGACGTCGTCGTGTCGACGCCGAAGATCGCGGCTAGCGACGAATAAGCGAAGCGCGAGGGCAAGGCGGTGGCCGCATTGCCGTCTTTCCCGTTGTCTTTGCCTGCGGGCGTGACGTTGGCTGCGCCTGACGGTGGCGATACGTTCGCGCTGCTCTAAATGCGCTTTGCGCTCGCGCGAGCGGCGCAGCTCGATTCTGGTCACGATCCCGATTCGAAACTCGTGCACAGGGCTGCGCAGATGGCCTTCATCACGCGGCGACTGGCGACTGCCGGCTTCATGGAGGCGGCGTGCGTGCGGCTCGAACGGCTCGGTGCGGAGTAGAGCGCTCAGGTCGCGCATCGAACCGGTTGTGCGAACAACAAAAAAAGCCGCTTCGAATTGAAGCGGCTTTTTTCTCGTTTTGCGGCTTTACATGTTCGGATAGTTAGGCCCACCACCGCCTTCCGGCGTGACCCACACGATGTTCTGCGTCGGGTCCTTGATATCGCAGGTCTTGCAGTGCACGCAGTTCTGCGCGTTGATCTGCAGACGGTCGCTGCCGTCGTCGTTCTTCACGAACTCGTACACCGCCGCAGGGCAAAAGCGCGCCTCCGGGCCCGCGTAGGTGCGCAGGTTCACGTTCACGGGCACGCTCGCGTCCTTGAGCGTGAGGTGCGCCGGCTGGTTCTCCTCGTGGTTCGTGTTCGAGATGAACACCGAGGAGAGACGGTCGAACGTGAGCTTGCCATCGGGCTTCGGATACTCGATCGGCTTGCACTGCGAAGCGGGCTTCAGCATCTCGTGGTCGCGGTGCTGGTGATGCAGCGTCCACGGCACGTTGCCGCCCAGCAGCTTCTGCTCGATGCCCACCATCAGCGTGCCCAGATACAGGCCCTTGCTCATCCACTGCTTGAAGTTGCGCGCCTTGTACAGCTCCGTGTAGAGCCACGACTGCTTGAACGCTTCCGGGTAGGCCGCGAGTTCATCGCTCTGGCGGCCTGCCTGCACGGCTTCGAATGCCGCATCGGCGGCCAGCAAGCCGGTCTTGATCGCGGCGTGGCTGCCCTTGATACGCGAGGCGTTCAAAAACCCCGCGTCGTCGCCCACGAGCGCGCCGCCCGGGAACACGAGCTTGGGCAGCGACATCAGGCCGCCTGCGGTGATCGCGCGCGCGCCATACGAGACGCGCTTGCCGCCTTCGAGGTACTTGCGGATTTCCGGGTGCGTCTTGTAGCGCTGGAATTCCTCGAACGGCGAGAGATACGGGTTCTGGTACGCCAGACCCACGACAAAGCCCACCATCACCTGGTTGTTGTCGATGTGGTACAGGAACGAGCCGCCGTACGTATCGGATTCAAGAGGCCAGCCGGCGGTGTGGATCACGAGACCAGGCTGGTGCTTCGAAGGATCGATTTCCCACAGCTCCTTGATGCCGATGCCGTAGACCTGCGGATCCGAATCCTTGCCGAGCTTGAACTTCTCGTTCAGCTGCCGGCCCAGGTGGCCTCGGCAACCTTCGCAGAACAGCGTGTACTTCGCGTGCAGC
>NZ_DATJWR010000145.1:0-9836 GCF_035501035.1 Paraburkholderia sp. | reverse complement strand
CATCCCGAACAGGACCGTGAAACGACTCCACGCCGATGATAGTGCGGATTGCCCGTGTGAAAGTAGGTAATCGTCAGGCTCCTCATGCTGTAATGTCCAGAACCCCGGTCTCTCCGAAAGAGAGCCGGGGTTCTGGCGTTTGGGCGCTGTCTTCCAGCGAGAGGTCACCTTCCCCCTCGGCCGCCGCGAACTCGGTAGAGATCTTCGCGAAAGGGACTATCTCGACTTTCATCGTCTGTAGCAGCAAAACGGGGCGATTGCGAACGTCCAGAACAATTTCAATGTCCCCTTCCTGCGGCAGGCATTCGCCGTCAAATTCCCACGACCACAGCAGGCTACACGTGCCGCGCTTCACTTTCGCCTTTATCAACGAAATGAGCATGGCAGAGGATTGTTCCGAGTCGCCATCACTACCAATTCGAACATTGGCCCCGGAAAGGTCGATTCCGCGTTCGCGCAGTGCTGTAGTCAACTCGAGAAGTGTGGGCGTATCGGACATGGTTTGCGCGAGACACGGTACGTCGTCAGGAAGCGCATTCTATTACGTGGCGAGAGGTGCGACTCGGAAGTCCGAGGTTGACCGGTGAGCCGACGTTCGGGCGAGGGGCCGAGAAGGGCGCAACGGGTCGATAACGGTCTTCCGCCGCGCCACCGCTTGTAGAAATCCGGCGAGCGTGCCGGTGAGCGAAAACAAGAAGCCCACCGGCAGGCGTATCGTTCCTGTGCCTTATTTCGTACCCACGGTCTGCAACGGCTTCCACTCGCCGTTGACGACCTTGTACACGGTCACGCCGCCATACTTCAGGTCGCCATACTGGTCGTACGAGAGCTCAGCGGTGGTGACCCCCTTCATGTTCGTGGCCTTCAGTGCGGTGAGGAAGACATGTGGATCGGTCGAGTCCGCCTTCTTCATGGCATTGAACACGGCCATCGTGCCGTCGTAGGCATAGGGCGCGTAAAGTTCCACCGGCTGATTGAAGCGCTTCGTGTAACGCTCGGCAAAGGCCTTGCCGCCGGGCATCTGCGCAAGCGGGCTACCTTCCGACGCGGCCAGTGTGCCCTCGGATGCGTCGCCTGCGATCTTGATCAGGTTGTCCGACTGGACCATGTCGGGGCCGATCAGCGTGGCCTTGATCGCGAGCGACTTCATCTGCTTGAGCATTGGCGCGGCCTGGGTGTCGGCGCCGCCGTAAAACACCGCGTCGACGTTCGCCGCCTTGATCTTCGTGAGAATCGAGCGGAAATCCACGGCCTTGTCGCTCGTATACTCCTCGTCGACCACGGTCGCACCCGCCGCCTTCGCAGCCTTGGCAAATTCCTCGGCCACGCCCTGTCCGTAGGCAGTGCGGTCGTCCACAATCGCAAGACGCTTGAACTTGAGTCCCTTCACGGCGTAGTCGCCGAGCACGCTGCCAAGCTGTGTGTCCGAAGTCAGGAGGCGGAACGTGGTGGGCAGGCCGAGGCGCGTATAGGTGGGGGCCGTCGCCATGGCAATTTCGGGAATGCCCGCTTTGGCGTAGATCGGCGCGGCCGGAATGCTGGTGCCCGAGTTGTAGTGGCCGATGACGGCGACCACGCCGTCGTCCACGAGCTTTTGCGCGACCATGGTGCCGGTGCGAGGGTCGGCCTGATCGTCCTGGGCGTTGAGTGTGAAGTGCACAGGCTTGCCACCGATGACCGGATTAGTGGCGTTCATGTCCTCGATCGCGAGCTGCACGCCGCTGCGGAAGTCCGCGCCATAGTGGGCCTGGCCGCCGGTGAGCGGCGCGGCGAAGCCGATCTTGACGACATCCGGCGTTGCTGCAAAGGAGCATGGTGCGGCTGCCAGGGTTGAACCCAGGACCAATGCGGCGGATAGGTATGTCCTACGAAATTTCATTGTTCTGGTGCTCCTCAATGGTGGATCGTACAGGTGCCTGCAATGTCGATGACCTGGCTGGCACTTGCCCCTCGCGTCCCAGCTTTTCGCTTCTGCGGTGGTCGGCTGCGAGCAATATACGAGTCCAAAAGTTGTCAGGTCTTGCAGAAAATAAACAGCCACGATGCAGAATTCGGCATAGTCGCGAGATTCCGCCCGCGCGGGCAGCAACGAGCCTTTCTGGCTAGTCGGGTAATCCCGGCGGCCCGGAGACACGACTGCAAGAAACATCAACCGATGTCGCAGTCCAGCCCGGCATCAAGACACTGGCGTCGCGCATCTATGCAACTAACCGCAAGGTGTGGCACGGCAATGTCCCTGGCCATGGCATCGAGCTGTGCGGCGATTGCCACCCATGCCACAGTGCAAAATGCCCGGATAATTAGTTTGTCATCCTATACAAATACGCAGCTATCATTTTTCGCAACGAACTCGTTGCTTGCGAAAAGCATGCAATTGATAAATACGCGGACCTCAGCGCTCAGGCGTGGGTTCGGCTGAGAGGCGACAAGAACGGCAACGGGCGCGCTGCCATCGGACCAATTGATCTCTGGAATTGAGTAGATCACTCAAGTTAAGGCGGGCGACGACCGATAACCGTCGTGTCGAGCAGGCGCATCGGAATGAAGTTATCGAACAGCACAGACGACTGCGAAGGAGGGCTGGGCATTCTTCACGCCAGATACCGAAATCGCAGCCGGTTGCCATACTTCACTGTCCGATTGAAATAGCGGCGATCAATAAAAGGCGAAGGGGAAGTTGGAGATGATGAGGCGGTTTATGTTGGCCGTGACAATGGTCGGTGGGCTGCTCGTTATGGCGGGCTGCAACACGGTCGCGGGCCTGGGACAGGACATCACGAACTCCGCGCGAGCCGTCCAGCGCGTCCTGTGACCTTCGCCAACGACAGATAAGAGCGAAGCAACAGCCAGGCGAGCAGTGCAGATAAATCCATTACTCGCCCTCGCGTACTGTTTGTAGAACAGAAACGGAATGATTGGAGCTATGCAAGCGCACAATATAGTGATCCGCGGGGTATTTGTTGCCGCATCGATCGCGATGAGTTCGGCCGCGCATGCCAGTTTGGGTGGCCTTCACCAGAGCGTGGCTTTGGATCAGAGCCAGATGCATGCCAACCGGCAGACTACGACAGGTCAACTGTTCACGACCGAGCGGCTCACGCTCGAAAACGGCGCGCACGTGACCGAGTATGTGAATCGAGACGACGTGGTGTTTGCCGTGACATGGCACGGCCCGGCGATGCCTGATCTTCAGCAGCTGCTCGGCTCCTACGCCCAGCGCGCCTATGACGGCGCGAAGGCCTTTCGTGCTGCTCATTCCGCGATTGGTCCTGTCGTGGTGAGCGCTTCCGACCTTGTGGTGCAGACCGGCGGTCACATGCGTGCCTACTGGGGGCGTGCATGGCTACCGAATGCGGTGCCGGCGAGCCTGAACGTTCAAGATATCCAGTAAGGGTCGGCCCATGAGCAAGCGCTTTTTCTTTGCGGTAGTCATGTCGGTTGCCCTGCTCGCTGCATGCGGGGGCGGTGGCGGAAGTAGCAACAACGTATCTGGCGCGTCGTCGCAGTCGTCGCTGGCCTCCAGTACGCCAGGCGCGACTTCGAACGTGGCCAACCAGAGCGCGACTTCGAACGTGGCCAACCAGATTCAGGTGCAGGTCGGGCCGAGTCAATATGGCGACAGGAACATGCTGATGGCGTCGGTCACGATCTGCGTGCCAGGTACCACGACCTGCACGACCATCGACAACGTGCAGGTCGATACGGGCTCCTACGGCCTGCGGCTGTTTTCGTCCGCTATCGGCGGCCTGCCGTTGCCGCGCACGACGGCGCAAGCCGGCGGCACGCTGGCCACGTGCGCCGCGTTTGGTTCGGGCACGGCATGGGGGGCGGTGGCGACGGCAGACGTGAAGCTTGCCGGTGAAGTGGCTTCGGCGGTGCCGATCCAGATCATCGGGGATAGCGCAGTCGGCACGTCACCCACCAGTTGCACGAACCAGGGCATCGGCGACCTCAATACGCCCACGCTGCTCGGCGCCAATGGGCTCCTCGGCGTTGGTCTCGAATCGCAGGACTGCGGGGACGGGTGTGCGGCGAACGCTTACGTGCACCCGGTCTATTACGGATGCACCTCCGCAACCAATTGTGTGTCGTCGAAGGCCGCGATCGCGCAGCAAGTCACGAATCCCGTATCGTTGTTCGCCACGGACAACAACGGCGTATCGATCCAGTTGCCGGCGGTGCCGGCCACCGGACAGTCGAGTGTGACAGGCACGCTGACATTCGGGATCGGCACGCAGTCGAACAATGTACTGGGCGCGGCAACTGTCTATACGACCTCGGCGGCGAGCGCGGATCAGCCGCTCAGTGTGAACACGCAGTACAAGGGTACGACCTATCATTCGTTCTTCGACAGCGGTTCCAACGGGATTTTCTTCGACGACAGCACGATTGCGCAATGTGTGGACGGGAGCGGATTTTTCTGCCCGGCGTCGACCTTGTCCTTGTCGGCGACGATGAGCGGCACGAATAACGCCTCGGTGACGCTGGATTTTTCCGTGGCGAACGCACAGTCCATGGTCGATAACTACGAGTACGCGATGAACAGTTTCGATGGGTACAACGTGGGTGTTTTCGACTGGGGTCTCGGATTTTTCTACGGCCGGACGGTTTTCACGGCAATTGACGGCCGGTCGACACCAGGCGGTTCGGGCCCATACTTCGCATTTTAGTAGTGGCAGTGAAATGCCTGGGCCTGGCCACCGTTCACGAACGGGGCGGCGCCGGCTCAGGCGTGGTGTCAGCCTGGTAGCCTGGCGGGAACCAGCCGGGCTTGCGCCACGCGTGCCCAATCTTCATCTTGCCGGCTGCGCGCGAATTTCCCAGGTAGTCCGCGGCGAGTTGCCGAGACTCACTCTCCGCGTCGACAGGTAACGTTTGCTGCTGGATGTGCGAGACGTGCGGCAGCGGACGTTATGTAGCAATCTTCCTTTACGAAGTCATCCTCTGGTCAAAAATGGAATCCGGTGAAAGGTCGGCGGCCTCGGGTTGGTCGCGCGCTGCAGGTGTCATAAGGTCTAAAGCTGGGTTATCCTGACCAGGGTGTTTTTCCTGTTGGACCGTCTCTGGCTGCAGCCTGCGCGGCGCAAGAAGTTCTCGTCGGCTGCCGTATAGGGTCACTTTCGTTGAGCACGGGAGCTAACTTGGCCAACCCGGATCTTCTCGACAGCGGGCGGAAGAGCGCGCACGTCATCGCCGCGCAAGCGAGCCCCTGCGACGAGCTCGTCATTCGCACGCAGCCTGCCACAGTCGACCGTCCGTGCCGCCGCAAGCGTCTTGCGCTCGCCGCGACGATCCTCGGTTCTAGCATGGCGTTCATCGACGGCTCCGTCGTCAATGTCGCACTGCCCTCCATTCAGAGCGAACTCGGCGCGAGCGTAGCGGCGATGCAATGGGTCGTCAACGCGTATTTGCTCTTTCTCGGGTCTCTTGTGCTGGTCGGCGGGTCGATGGGCGACAAGCTCGGCCGCCGCACGGTGTTCATTACGGGCATCGCGCTCTTCACGCTGGCTTCGGCCGCTTGCGGATTCGCACCGAATGCGGCTGCGCTGATCGCCGCGCGCGCGGTTCAAGGCGTTGGCGCGGCACTGCTCGTACCTGGCAGCCTCGCCATCATCGGCGCGGTGTTCGACGACGAGGCGCGCGGGCGGGCAATCGGCACCTGGGCGGGCTTCGGCGCGATTACGTCAGCAGTGGGGCCGGTGGCGGGCGGCTGGCTCGTCGACGCTTTCTCTTGGCGCGCGATCTTCTTCCTGAATATTCCATTTGCAATGCTAACTATTTTGCTGGCAATGGCGTCGGTGCCCAACAGCCACAAGCGAGACGCGCCTCAACAACTCGACTGGCCCGGCGCGCTGAGCGCGGCAGCCGGACTCGCGGCGCTCACATTCGGCCTGACGCAGGCGTCGGCGCGCGGCTTCGCGCATCCGTTCGTATGGTGTGCAATTGGCGCCGGCGTGCTCGTGCTCGCCGCATTCGTGATGATCGAAGCGAGCAGCCCCAACCCCATGATGCCGCTCGATGTTTTCCACTCGCGCGATTTCACCGGCGCCAACCTCGTCACACTGCTGCTTTATTTCGGGCTCGGCGGCGCATTCTTCTTCCTGCCGTTCACGTTGATCCGCGCGTACGGCTATACCGCGACCGAAGCGGGTGCGGCGCTGCTGCCGGTGCCCGTCACTATTGGTTCGCTATCGCGCTTCACTGGGGGCCTGACGCGCCGCTTCGGTTCGCGCGCGCTTCTGACCGCCGGCCCGGCTGTCGCCGGAATCGGGTTCGCGTTACTGGGGATGCCGTTCGCGCGCGCCAGCTATTGGGCCGGATTCTTCCCTGCACTCGCCGTGCTCGGGCTCGGCATGACGATCACCGTCGCGCCGCTCACCACGACCGTGATGAATTCAGTCGCGGGCGAGCGCACGGGTGTCGCGTCCGGCATCAACAACGCGGTTGCACGCGTGGCGAGCCTGCTGGCGATTGCGGTGCTCGGCATCGTGTTCGTGTGGTCGCACGATGCGGTGCTTTCGGCGCGCCTCGATGCGCTGCACGTGCCGCGGGACACACGCCAGGCTGGGCAGTTGCTGGAGCCGGACACGCATGCCGCGGTCGCATCGGGCGCCGCCCCTGTGCCGCGACAGCGTGCCGTGGCGCGCGCGCAAGCCGACGCCATTGCCGGCGCGCTGCGCGCGGTTGCGCTCGTCTGCGCCGCGTGCGCGTTCGCTGGAGCGGGGATTGCGATGGCTACCATCCAGCCCTTGAAACGGCCTGCGCACCCGCGCTCAGACTGAGATGCGCAAGCCGCATACCGCGCTTGTGCCCGGGGACTGCAACGTCCATACCCGCGCATCGCCACGAGAATTCCGCCCCCATTGGATTCGCGTTCAATGTGCTGACTTCCCCGAGACAGCGGGCATCGACCAGCAACTGGGTTTCATTTGGGCATGTCGGTTGCGCAGCTTGCCGAGTGGCGGCGAGAACGCGCCGCGCTGCAATTTCGGAAGGAAGGAGACAGCGATGAGACAAACCATATTGGCCGTATACGACAGCTACCCGGATGCGCATTCGGCGCAGCGGGCGCTTGGCGAGGCCGGCGTGGCGCAGGCGGATATTGCCATCTACTCGATGTCGGCTGATGCCCCCGCAGAAAAGGGGCCGCGTGTCTATGCACCGGGCAGTGGCCCTATTCGCCGTCCCAAGCCGGTTTTCGATCAACTGGAGCAATTGTTCGTACGGCTCTTCAAATCGAACGAGTATCCGCCGGAAGCCGAGGATTACCGTGAATTCATTCGCCGTGGCGGAACGCTTGTCAGCGCTGACGTTGCGGAAATGGAAGTGGATCGGGTTCTCGAACTAATGCGTAGTGCGGGTGCGGCTGACATCGAAGAGCGTGCCAGTGCCTGGAGGCATGGCTCCATGAAGCCGGACATGCGGGAAGACCCGTTGCAGCGAGCCAGCCTCGCGAGCCAGGAGTACGCCAGCAGGTACGAGTCGCCAACGGGGCGGCGCGATGACACGCTGAAGCAGAGCGGAGGCGTTGCGGGCATCGCCCCTTCATCGGGTACGACGGATGAGGCTGCCGTTGCGCGTGGCACAACGCCTGGTCAGGCAACGCACGCAGCGGCCGCAGGCAGTGCTTCTCCCTCTGGCGGAGCCAGATTGCAGAGCAGCCGCTTCTCTTCAACCGGGTCGAAACCCATCGCTGGAATGCAGAAGGCCGCGACTCATACGGAAGGACGCGGATCGAATCCGACCATGGAAAACCAGCAGCGGGCATCGAGCGCCTCCAACGCCGGAGTTACACGCACTTTCGTAGGTGGGGATGCGGGTCTCAAAGCCAGAACCGGGTACTCGCCCGATGACGCCACGAACGCGGCGAAAGGTGAACGTCGGCCGAATACGGGCCTTGCGGGCGATCGCGTCACCGGTACCCCACTGAACGACGACCCAGACGACAACGAATTTCGCAGGGACTATGACGCTCATTACGCAAACACGGGTGCGCCATACGACGAGTATCGGCGGGCCTACACTCACGGAGCCACGCTCGGGCAGGATGAGCGGTATCGTGGGTTTGACTGGCAACAGGTCGAGCCCAATGCCCGCGAAGATTGGGAGTCGCGCTACCCCGACAGCGGTTGGGAGCGCTTCAAAGCCGCGGTGCGCCACGGCTGGGAACGCGTGATACGCCGCTAACGGGTTCGCGCGCGACGGCGCCTGACGGGTAGCCCGTGCCGCCGTGCAGTCCAGCCATACGGCGAGCGCGTACGGCGCCGTGAACGATGCCAGCCTGATTGCCGGACTGATGCCGGTCCTGATGGTGTGCAGTGTCATTAGCGCGTTTGCATCAAGCAGCGCAGGAAGCTGCCGCTGGCTGCCGTGCCGTTGGCTCCCAGAGTGTGGCCTGTGTCTTTTGGGGTTTGCTCTGGCTACGTGGGCGTGCATTGCCTGTGCAGGGGAGGGCAGCGGCGTAGCAGGGTGTGTTGGTTCGGCAGAATGCCAATACGTTTGAGCCTAAGATCATGAACACGGGCGGCAGCATCGTGACAGCCTGACGATCTGGCTGCCGCGGCGCTGGCGATCAACGAAAGCCCGGAAGAGGGAGCGCGGACTCGTCGCGAAAGCGCGTCAGTCGAATCTTCCCCTCATTTGCCCACGCGTTCACGCATGGCTTCGGCCACTGCGTCGCGCACGCAGGCGGCAAGCAACTCGGAAGCGCGCGTGTGGGCCGCGCGAGCCGGCCGGGCGATGACAAGGGGCTGGATGACGGTGGTTTCACGTATCGGCCGCTCGACGACGAGGGAAGTTTGCGCGACCGTGGAACTTTGCGTGATCAAAAGTGACACTCCCAGGCCGCTCGCCACCATCGCACGCACGAGTTCAATGGATGTAGCCCGATACTGCACGTCAGGCGAGAGCCCGTGCTGCCAGAACGGCGCCATCAGAAAATCGCGACTCTGCGGCAAATCGATCTGGATGAAAGGCAGCGCGGCGAGTTCGTGCAGTGAAACTGCGCGACGCCGCTTCGCCAGCGGTGAGTCGCCGGGCAGGAGTGCGTAGGGCTTGAGTTCGGCGAGGCATTCGCGCTCGATATCGCCGGGCAGCCCTACGTCGTACATGAGCGCGAAATCGATCAGACGCTTGTGCAGCCATTCGTCGAGTTGAACGAGATCGCCTTCCCGGAACTGTACGCTGAGACCTGGAAAGCGCGTTTGCGCGAGCTTGAGCACACGCGGCAGATAGACGGGCGCGATCGTGCGGAATACGCCGATCTGCACGAGACCGCGATCGCCTTCGCCCACATCGTCGGTTGTGAATGCCGAGGCCGACGCGAGCAAGTGCCGCGCCTCATCCAGCTTGCGCTGACCGAATTGCGTGAGCGCCATACGCGTGCCGGCGCCGCGCGTGAAAAGCGGCGCGTCGAATAGCGCCTCCAGTTCACGGATAGCCACCGAAATCGAAGGTTGCGAGACGTTCAGCTGTTTCGCGGCGCCAGTCGTGCTGCCCGTCTCGGCCGCGGCGACGAAGTAGCGCAGGAGCCTGAGCGATAGACCCATATGATTTTCGTATAGCCGTTAATTTAATTCAGTATTTTATCTTATTGCCTCGGCGGATCAGAATCAGCTCACCAACCGAACGGGTTGGCTGTTCTGGAGGAAGACGCCGTGACACTGCCCGCGCTGCCGCTCGACGGCATTCGTGTGATCGACTTTTCCCGCGTGCTCGCGGGGCCGCTATGTTCCGCGCTGCTGGGCGACCTGGGCGCCGATATCATCAAGATCGAGCCGCCCGCGGGCGACGACTACCGCGCCATTGGCCCGTTTTCTGCAGGGGAAAGCGGACTC
>NZ_DATJWR010000144.1:0-2926 GCF_035501035.1 Paraburkholderia sp. | reverse complement strand
AGGTCCTGAAGTTTGCTGCCCGTCACCGCGACATCGCGCACTGCATTCAGTACGGCCTGGTTGTACTGCGTGATCAGCATGTTGCTTCCGGTCCGCGCATTGCCGAGATTCGCGTTGAGCCGGCCGCCGTCGAAGATGGGCAGATAAAGACCCGGGATGATATTGATCTGCTGGCTCGCATGCGTGAATAGATCTGCAAGATGCAGCGCGTTGACGCCGAAGAACGCCTTGATATCGAAGCTCGGATAAAACGCGGCTTTTGCGGCGTCGATCTTGTCGAACGACGCCTGCACATACCAGTGCATCGCCTGCAGATCCGGGCGTCGCGCGAGCAGTTCATAGGACAGCGTCGGCGGCAGCGCGGCCTTTGGCAACGGCAAGGGCACGGGGCGGATGTCGGGGAGATCGTCAGGACCTGCGCCGAGCAGCGCGCGTAGCGATTCGCGCAGCTGTGTGACACGGCCGCGTGCGGCAACGATCTGCCTGTCCGTCGCCAGCAGTTGCGCGCGCGCAAGCTCAGTCTGCGTCATCGGCTCGAGGCCGCGTGCGGCGCGAGCAGCATGCGCATCGACGGCGAACGCAGCAACCTCGTGCAACCGCTGCAGAAGGTCAATCAGCTGATAGGTCGTCTGGATGCCGTAGTAGAGCTGCGCGACGTCAGTAGACAGTTCGAGCTCGATCGCGGACACCTCTGCGCGCCGCGCGTTCTGCACGCCGATCGCCGCCTCGACCTGCGCGCGCTGCCTGCCCCAGATGTCGATATCGAGGCTCGCGCCCAGCCCGACGATGCCTTCCGTGTACCACGGGCCCGTCGCGCCGATCGCGGGCTCGTTACCCGAATACGCGCCCAGAAAGCCGTTAGCCGATACACGCTCACGATCCACGGCGGCAAGCGCCGTGACCTGCAGGTTCGTGCCGGCACGCACCAGATCGATATCCGACTTTGCCTGCGAAACGCGCGTGTGTGCAATCACGATCGTCGGCGAGCTGGCAAGCGCGCGGTCAATCAGCGAATCGAGCTGTGGATCGCTATAGGCGCTCCACCACTGCTGCGACGGCCACTCGCTGCTCTTGAGCTGGATGTCGTCGGCGATCCGGATCTGGTCTGCCGCAATCGGCGTAAATGGCTTTTCATCGTGCCGGATCAGCGCGCACGCCGAAAGCGCGCCAACCAATACGGCGGTTCCGCCGCAGCGCAGCCAGCGACGCAACAACGAAACTGTAGAGACGGTCATGCTTGCGATACTCGTATGGAAGGGGTGGCGTCAGCCGACGCGGCGCTCCAGCCTGGCAGTGTCGAAACCTGCGCGATCAGATGCTTTGCGCGTGCGATCAATCGCCCGGAAGCGCCGTGCCCAGCTTGTAACTGCGGCGCTGGCTGATCGGGGGCCAAAGCCGCCAGTTGCGGATCGAGCGAAACAGGAGCCGGCGCGAGCACGGCCTCGGGACGCTCTGTCAGGTCGTGCGCGTACATGTCCAGCGATGCGCCGGCTGACTCCGCGAATAGCGCTTCCACCATCCCGACGCCACGCTCCGAGCCCGATTGCGCCCGCCGTTCTGCGTCGAAGGCATCGGCGGCCAGCAGAATCTCGCGCGTCTGCGCGAGCATCGTCTGCACGTGAATCTGAAACCCTTCCTGCTGTCCCTCGGTCAGTTGCCAGCCGGGCTCGAGTGCAACGCGCGCGGCCATCGACTCGCAATCCGCCAGTTCCGCCCACAGCGCCACGGGCGCCGCCTTGGCGTCGCCCTGCTGACGGATCTGCGCCGCAAGGCGGTGCAGCAGCCGCGCTACCCGTTGACGGAGGGCCTCGCCCTCGGCCTCGGGCCACAGCGACGCGTGCACAACGGCCGAAATGGCAACGCCAAGCAGTATCCCCACCATCCGGTCGCGGATCTCGGTGAGATTGCTGGTGGGACCGAACTGCTCGAGCAACGCGAGCGCGAATGTGAACATGAGCTGCGTGCCGGCGTAGCTGATCCGCTCAGAGCCCGCCGTCACCCATGCGCCGATTGCGAGCACGGGCAGCGACATCAGCAGCAGACCGACAATGCCATCGATGCGCGGCACCACCCACACCACCATCATCAGCGCGATCACGCTGCCAAGCGCGGCGCCGCCGATACGCAGGATGGAACGACGACCCGTCGCGCCAAGGCTCGGTTGCGCGACGATCAGGGACGTCAGCATGATCGTATGAATGCCTTGCCAGTCCGTGGCCAGGTAAAAGAGGTAACCGCACATCGCGGCAAACAGCGTTTTCAGTGCGAACTGCCCATAGACGGGATTCGAGAATGCGTCGGGCACCAGAAGGCGTTCCTTTTCGCGTTCGGACTCGGTGGACTCCGCCGCGGCCGGGCGATCGGCAAACGCCCGCAACGCATTGTGCATTTCCCATAACGCGCCTGGCAGGTCCGCTTCCGTCATGTTCGTCAAGGTGTCGGACATGGTAAAACGCTGTCCCGCGCGAATCGTCCCGGCAAGGTGGTTACAGGCGTCGCGCAGCGCCGATGCTACGCCAACTGGGATCTCCGCTGCCCCCGCTTCGTCGTCTGGCAGATGAGCAGCAGCGCCGAACAGGCGCGACACGGTCGCGACGCGCGCCAGATGGAACGTTTGATGACGTCGGAATTCAGCGTCGCGCATCGTCGAAAAGCGCAACAGCTTTTGCAAGGTCAGCATGCGGGCCTGGACGTTGCGCGAGTCGGGGCCGCCCGCGCGCGGCTCTCGACGCTCAATTCCTGCCAGAAACGCGTCGACCGCTGCAAGTTGCCCCAGCATCGCGTCTTCGAGCTGCTGTACCGGCTCGGCTGGCAGACACAATGTGTTGATGACCAGCGTGACCGCGATCGCGTAGTTGACTGCAACCCACACCCATAGTGCAATCCGAACGAGTGCCTCGGCCTGATCGGTCATATCGACGAACGA
>NZ_DATJWR010000143.1:0-15636 GCF_035501035.1 Paraburkholderia sp. | reverse complement strand
CGTTTCACCGATTACCAGAAGCCGGGCCTGCTTCAGCGCCTCTTCGGTAACAAGTAAGGGAGGCGCACGTCATGTCGTTTCTTTCGTTTTTTCTCGGCGAGAAGAAGAAGTCCGCCTCGGTAGCGAAGGAACGCCTGCAGCTCATCATTGCTCACGAGCGCGCAGGCGGTCATCCGCCCGCCGACTATCTGCCGGCCCTGCAACGCGAACTCGTTGCGGTGATCTCGAAGTACGTGAAGATCTCCGACGAGGACATTCGCGTGAGCCTCGAACGTCAGGACGATCTCGAAGTGCTCGAGGTCAAGATCGAGATTCCGCAGGCCTGAGATTCAGCGCGCGCGGCCGCCGCGCCGCGCGCGTCGCCCCGCTTTTCCACGCGCTCGCCGTCTGACGCGCGTCGCCTGGTCGTGCGTTCCCGCCTGACCGAAATATTCCGTTTCATTTCACCCTTCGCGGTTACACCGCCGCTGTCAGCGCATCGGTGTGCTCGCGCATTGATCGGGTAGCGCCAATCAAGGCGTCCAACTTTAAGGGTGACCCATATGAACAACTCCATCCGTCTCCTCATTGCCAAGGCCGCAATCGTCGCGGCCGGCACGTGCGCCGTCGCTGCGCCGGCGCTCGCTGCGGTCGTCGTCGTCGAACCGGGCATCGCGCCGCCCGCCGAGCGCGTCGAAGTCATGCCGGCTCCGCGCGCAGGGTATGTGTGGGACAAAGGCCATTGGCGCTGGGATCACGGCCGCTACGTGTGGGTCGCGGGGCACTGGCAAGCCGAGCGCGTCGGCTATCACTGGGTGCCGGGACACTGGATCGCGCACGGCCCGAACTGGCACTGGGTCGAAGGCCACTGGGCGGCTTGATGCTGCTCGAGATGGCTTGGTAAGGCTTGATCGTCCGGCGATGACCATCGTGCGGCGCGCGTTGCTGGCGCGCCGCGATACATCGCCTCAAAAGCGCAATCGAGGAATAGAACATGAGCAGGAAACTACTGGCCGTCGCGGCTCTCGCGATCGTCCTGGCCGGTTGCGTCGTCGTGCCGGGCCGGCCGGCGTACTACCGGCCCGCGCCCGTCGTCATTTACTGACGCAACGTCGCGCAGCCATGCGCCCGGCCGGCATCAGCGATGCGATTGTTCCTCCGCTGCTGCGCTGTCGGGCACATTGCGCTCAAGCGTCGCGGGGACTTCATCGGCCGGCACTTCGCTTCTTGCCGGCGCGGCGCTTGCAGGTGCCGACGGCGGCGCAAGGTAGCGCAGCGACAGCGTTTCATACAACGGCGGCGCGAAGAAGCCCGAAACACGGCTCGAAATGAGCGCCGTCGCCATCAGCGAGATCACGAGCGCGTGGCCGTTGATCATTTCCATCACGATTACGAACGAGGTGATCGGCGCTTGCGTGACCGCAGCGAGATAACCCACCATCGCGAGCGCGATCAGCATCTGCAGTTGCATACTGCCGAACACTTCGTGCAGCAGGTTGCCGAAGCCCGCTCCGATCGCCAGCGACGGCGCGAAGATGCCGCCCGGAATGCCGGGCAGGTAGGAGCCGACCATCGACGCCATTTTCAGGAACGGATACGCGAGCGAGAGATGCTCGTGCCCGTCGAGCAGCCCGCGCGCCTCCGAATAGCCACTGCCGAAGGTCGCGCCGCCCGATACGAGCCCGATCAACGCGATTGCGAAGCCGCAGAGCGCGGCGAATGCAATGGGTCGATCGGTGTGCAGCTTGCGCAGCGGCGCGGGAATCCAGCGCGCGGTATTGATCAGCAGCCAGCCAAACACGCCGCCCGCGATGCCCGTGACGATCGCCGTGAGCACCACGGCCACCGCGAGCAGGTCGGGAAAGTGCGCGCCCACCTCGATCGTGCCGAAATACGTGTAGTTGCCGTTGAGCCCGAGCGCGATCACGCCCGCGATGATGATCGCCGTGATGACCACGCCGCTCGCACGCGCCTCGAAGCTGCGCGTGAGTTCCTCGATGGCGAACACGATGCCGGCGAGCGGCGTGTTGAACGCGGCCGACAAGCCGGCGGCGGCACCCGCGAGCACGAGCTTGCGCTCGATGAGCGCGTTCGAACGCGGATACAGGCGGCGCATGTTGAACATCAACGCGGCGCCCACCTGCACGGTCGGACCTTCGCGGCCGATGGTGAAGCCGCCGAGAATGCCGAGGAACGAAACGGCGATCTTGCCCACGAGCAGACGCAGCGCGAGCAGGCGCTCGCCGGATTCGCCGGGCTTCGCGTGCAGTGTGGCGATGACCTGGGGAATGCCGCTGCCTTCCGCGCCGCGAAAGAATGTGCGCGTGAGCCATACCGCGGCGGCGCCCACGGCGGGGGTGATGATGAGCGGCAGCCACGCATGCCGTCGCTCCATGCGCAGGAACGCGTCGTAGCCCCAGTCGATGAGCCTCGCGTAGAACACGGCGACAAGGCCGACCGCGATCGCGCCGAGCCAGAACACGCCGTATTGCCGCCAGAGGCGTCGCGCACGCCGCACGACGACCGAAGAGAGGTCGGGGCTCATCATCCGCATAACCCTTTTGGGGCGCAAAAGGCCGATTATAGCCACGCAGGACTGAAGGCCCGACGCGGCAAGGCATGGCGTCGTCCCCCATGCTTCGCAGCGCCTCGTGTACTACGAAGACCGGTATGCAGGGCTCGCGCATTACACGGTTGTTAAAAGTGTCGCCGTTGCTTTGCGCGTGCGGCGCCGATAGCGCGTGGGAGCGCGCATCTCGCGCGGGGTGTTACACGGGCCGTACCGCTGCTTACAAATTGCAACGCCTCAAGGGTTCGCCGTCGTGTTCAATCGAAACCGTCCAGCCCGACATCGCATGGCCGGACACAGACACTGACCTCAAGGGAGAACAACGTGAAACGATTGACGCTTACCCTCATCGCCGGCGCCTTGCTCGCGGCTTCGCTTGGCGGCTGCATCGTGGTGCCGCCCGGCGGCTACTACGGCGGCGGTTACCATCACGGCTACTACAACTAACGCAGGTCGCCGCGAATGGTCCGATTCTTCCTCACCGAACCGGGTGCCCCTCGCGTGAGGCTGTGGGAGCGGGCCACTCGAGCGTCATAAGGCAGCATTCACGCCAGCAGCATTTCGATCGCGATGACTGCGGCAATCGCCGCCGCGTTCGCCGCCAGCGCTTCGAGCACCACGGCGCGCCAACTCGCGGTGCGCAGGCGGAACGCCAGCAGGAGGGAGATGCCCAAGGCGAGGGCCATGATCAGAACAATGTCGGCGTTGCTCAGATGCAGGTTCATTGTCGGCTCCCCCGGGCGGTTACTCCCCCCTGTTGAGTGCAGTATAGACATGCACCGCGCGCGCCTGAAGTGAACAACGCGCGAGCAAAAAGCGCGAAAAAAAGCGGAGTCCGGCTACCGGACTCCGCTTTTTTTGTTGATGCGGGGATGCGAGGGTGTGTTACGTGAGCGACGTGTGGCGCGTCTCGCGCATGCACAGGACACCGAACAGGCTCACGGCGGCAGCGATCGACACGTAGGCGCCGACCCACGAGAGGCCGCCGCGCGCCGCCAGCACCTGCGCGATATACGGCGCGACCGAAGCGCCGAGAATGCCGCCGAGGTTGTACGCCACACCTGCGCCCGTGTAGCGCACGCTGGTCGGGAAGAGCTCGGGCAGCAGCGCGCCCATCGGCGCGAAAGTGGCGCCCATCAGGAACAGCTGGATCACGAGGAACAGCAGCACGAGCGGCATCACGCCGCTGCCAAGCAGTGGTTCCATCGTGAAGCCCGAGAGAATCGCCAGCACGCAGCCGACGATCAGCACCGGCTTGCGGCCGAAGCGATCGGAAAGCGCTGCCGAGATCGGCGTGGCGATGCCCATGAACACCACGGCGATGCACAGCATGCCAAGGAAGGTCGGACGCGCAATGTGCAGCGCCGTCACGCCGTGCGAGAGCGAGAACACGGTCGCGTTGTAGAAGAGCGTGTAGCACACGACCATGGCGAGCGCGCCCAGCAGCGTCGGCCGCCAGTGCTTCGCGAGCAGCGTCGCGACCGGCACGCGCACACGCTCGTCGCGTTCGATGGCGGCCTTGAAGGCAGGCGTCTCGGCGATTTTCAGGCGCACGTAGAGGCCGAGCGCGACGAGCACCGCCGACACGATGAACGGCACGCGCCAGCCCCAGTCGCGGAACTGCTGGTCGGAGAGCGTCGAGGCGAGGCCAAAGAAGAGGCCGTTCGAGGCCAGAAAACCGACCGACGGCCCAAGCTGCGGGAACATGCCGAACCAGCCGCGCTTGCCTTGCGGCGCGTATTCGGTCGCGAGCAGCGCCGCGCCGCCCCATTCGCCGCCAAGGCCGATGCCCTGGCCGAAGCGCAGGATGCACAGCAGGATCGGCGCAAGGCTGCCGATCGCGTCGTAGCCGGGCACGAAGCCGATCAGCGTGGTGGAGAGGCCCATGACGAGGAGCGACGCCACGAGCGTGGATTTACGGCCGATGCGGTCGCCGAAGTGGCCGAACAGGAACGAGCCGATAGGCCGGGCGACGAACGCGATCCCGAACGTCACGAACGCCGAAAGTGCCTGCGCCGTGGCCGAACCGTGCGGGAAGAACACGGGGCCGATCACGAGCGCGGCGGCCGTTGCGTACACATAGAAGTCGTAGAACTCGATCGCGGTGCCGATGAAGCTCGCGAAGATCACGCGCGCGGTGCTTTGCGGCTTTGTCGCTTGCGCCTCATCGGCGCGCGCGGGCGAAACAGGTGAGGTGGACATCCGGGGGTCTCCAGTCGTTGTGACGCGCTCTCGCGCCCTGGTTTGCCGGGGCGGCGCGGGGCGTCTTTGTTCAGGCTCTCGTAGCGTGACGGGGCACTCAGTTGGCGCTGCATGCCGGATCGGCGGCGTTGTTCAACCGGTGGGGCTTCGCCAGTATGCATCGCGCAGCGCCGGCTGTGCGCGTGAATTCAGGACCGGCCATGGCGCGCGCCGATAGGCGCAGAAGGGGCGAGGAGCTCGGTCGGAGCCTTGCGCGGCGGCGCGGATGACGCGTGGCGCAGGCGTGGCCGGCGGGCGCCGGCGAGGGATAGCGAAAAATTATAACGACCGTGCACGTCGTGCAGCAAGGCGGGCGCGAACCGGCGCAAGCCAGCAGGCGGCCGTCACCCGACTGTCATCCGATCGTCACTGGTATCACTGATAGTTCTGCGCCTGCGGCGAAGCGAGTGTGCGCAACTGGAACTTGCCGTTGTCGTTGAAGAGCCAGTCCTCGAACATGTCGATCTGGCCTGCGGAGTTGAGCAGGCGGCCCGGTGGCGCGGGTAGCGGCGCGGCGCGGCGCAGCGTGGAGAGGGCGGTGGCTTCGGCGTCGTCGTCGCCATTGGTGCGATAGACCGACGACTTCACGATCTGGCCGTTGCGATCGACGGTGAACGAAACGACCACGAGCGAGCGAAGCATGGCCTGCGGGCTGCCGCGCAATATGTAGGTCGGGTTGCGTTCGACGATGCGCCTGGCGACCGCAGCGCGATAGTCATCAAGCGTGTTGCTGTTGAGCGCCGCTGGCGGAATGACGAGGAGCGGCTGGGGCGGCGGCGTGATCGTGCAGGCGCCGAAGCAACCGAGCAACCCGAGCAGCAAAGCCAGCCCGAGTCGTCGTGCGAGGACGGCGAGAGGCGCGGATGGTCCGCAAGTCAGGTGGGCGCAGATGAGCACGTCGAACAAGCTCGGTGGCGAAACCTGAATCGAGCTTAGTCGATACGCCGCAGGATGCAATCAGCAGTGTCCCGGGAAGGACGCGTCAAGCGCCGAACAGCGAGGGGGCTTATTCGACGGGGAATTGCGCGCAGGGGTCGGAAACGACCGTCGCACAGGCGTAGGAGTATTCGCCGCTCTTGAGGAACAGCTCTTTGCCGACCAGGACGTTTTCCCGCAGATCCGGTGAGCTTTCCCACGCGATATAGCTGGAGCACATCACGGCGAACAGGACGACGAGCGAAAACGCAAATTTTTCAAGCAGTTGGTAACGGTGCGGCATGGCAATTTATCCCTTCAACGGCTGGGATTTTACCGCATTACTAGGGTTTTTACCTAGTCGAGCAACGAGGGGAATCGCGTGGAGTCATCGGTGTATTTATGGTGCGACCCTTAATGTAGGGCTTCCCGGAAACATCGCGCCGGGAAGCCCTGCCGTTGCACATCGAGCCGGTCCGTTTTTTTGCCTGGCCAGGCGTGCCGGCGGTCCGCGCGCGCCAGCGGCGCGATCCTCACTTGCGCAATGAGACGTCGCACCACTGGTAGACGACTACGCCCGTGCCTATCCCTGCGCGGTAGGGCACGCACGTCGCCGGGTCCAGCGTGAAGCCGTTGCGCTCGAAGACCGGCACGGCGGCTTCGACGTCGGCGCGGTTGCGCGCCACGGGATCCTGCACGTCGTCGGCGCGCAGTGCGAGCTTGCACTGCCTGTTCCCACCCGTTGCGGGCATCACCGACGCATGCAGGCGCAGCCGTCCGATGGTCCAGCGAAGCGCATTGCAGCCGCTTTCGCTGCGGGTCAGCCGGAGGCTATCGGCAATCTCGTTCATCGTCGCGACATTGTCGATGCGCCAGTTGTACTCGCCATCGACGATCGCGTGAATCGGGCCGCCGCGCTCTCTGGCCACTTCGCGCATACGTTCGCTGAACGCGGGCGTACCCGGGAAGCTGCTTTCCAGTTGCATGAATGCTACCTGGTCGGGAAAGAGCGTCGCGAGCCAGGCCAATCCCTTGCCACGGGTTGTCGCGAGCACGACGGTAGTCCGGTGCGGTTCGGCAATGGTGGGCGTCTCGGCATGCCAGAGCGGATCGGACCAGCCTTCGTGGCCCCACGTGCGGGCGCCGCCCGTGACGACCACGGCGCTTGCAATGACGAGTATCCAGCCCGCAAGGCGCCGTGCAGCCGGGGCCGGCAGCAACCGATGCAGCAGGACCCACACCATGAGCGGCACCAGCATCTCGATGACGACGATGTAGCGGTAGATGCTGAAGCCCTCCATCCAGAGCGCGTACCCCAGCGCCACGAAGAGCACGACGAAGCGCGCACGCGGCGCGAGCGCGGCGCCTTTGCGGCCCGTAACCTTTCGCATCACGCTGACGGCGACCCACAGCCAGAACAGGACATACACTACCGGCCAGATGATCTGCCGGATCGGCGTTTCGCCCACGCGTTGTGAATGGAAGGTGAAGATGAACGGCCAGAACAGGGCTTCGAGCCAGCCACGCGGCCGCCAGCGCGGGTCACCCATCGCGTCGGGCTGCACGAGCGGATTCGGGAAGAGATGGCCGAACTGCGGGTACAGCGGATTGCCGAACGTTTTCCACATCTGCCACGGCCAATAGCCCCCGGTCGCGGCGAATCCCAGCAGCACGCCGACGCCGAACAGAAAGGCGATACGCACTCTGGTGACGGCGCGCGCGGGATAGAGCAGCAGCGCCGCGCACATCGCAACGGCATAGACCGCGTTCGTGAGTTTCAGTCCCACGCCCAACCCGAGCGCTACGCCGGCGGCAATCGCGATGGCGATCGAAGGCCACCCCCGCTGGTCGAGCCGCTCCCAGCCGGACATGAGTATCAGCAGGCCTGCAAGGCCGAAAAGCGCCGTCGTGTCATCGCCCATCGAGCTGCCGAGCCCGGACAGAAAATTCGCCGTGAGGCAGCCGGCCAGCGCGAGCAGAAGCGGTACGCGGTAGCGTTCACGCTCGGGCAGATCGTGCAGGACGCGTCGCGCGATCCCGAGGACGAGAATGAAGCTCAGCCCGTGCAGCACGCCCAGTGAGAACCCCACCACGCGCGAGGGCAGATGCGTGTAAGCGAGATAGAGCAGCGAGTCGAGGAGTGGATTGAAATAGGACTGGACGCCGGCGGGTGCAAGATCGACGAGCAGCTTGCCGTGTAGCCACGCGAACGGGTTGTACATGTGATAGTTGTACAAGTCCCAGTTCGAGTCGGCGCCGAGCCATAGCGAGTACAAGCCGAAGCACAGTGGCACCAGCACGCAAGCCATTGCCAGCGCGCGTGGCGTGTTCAGGACGATTGCATGTGAACGCGGCAAGGTCCTGGAAGAAGTCGGGTCGATCTGCGACACGGTTATCGTTGGGGTCGGTGACGGAAAACCCACCAGCGGGCGGACGCGAAATTCACGCCGAGGCCGGCGACCGAGCCCGCCGCGACGCCGAGGAAGGGCACGAAGGCCGCATGCGGCAGGATCAATACCACGGCGCAATAGGCGGCGTAATTGACACAGCCGCCCCCGGACATTGCGGCGAGATACCGCCACCATTCACGCCATGCCGAGCCGGACGTATGGGCGACGAATGTGAAGCGTCGGTTGAGCTGCCATGTCACCCAGACGGCGGTCAGAAACGACACGGCCCGCCCGGCGAAATAGCCGGATCCGAGGTGCAGGGCGAGCCATAGCACGCCGGCGTCGGCGATGAAGCCGGCCACGCCAACCAGCGCAAAGCGCAAAACCTGGGTGCGCATGTCAGTGCTGGCTCCGCGGTGGCTGCATTGCTGGCGCTCGTGCCACTTGCGATTGAAAGTCCTGCCGCCCGGGTGAGCCGTCCATGGTTACTCCGCTTGCTGATCTTTGGATCGCGCAATTATAGGGCCGCCATGTCGGCTGACGGATCTTGCCGTTGGCTACGTAGGGCGGCCAGCAGCGAGAAGCTGGGTACGCGGCGCAAGGAACGCGTGGCTGCGGGGGAAACTGGTTACCCGGCGCGAGGCATGTAGCGAGGCGGACTCATCGCGGCAGACCGCCCCGAAAATCACGAATCGGCATTCTGTTTGGAGCGGGTTCCGCGCTTTCGGTTTGTGCCAGTCGTTCGTGAAGGGCAGTGCGAAGAACTGCCGGGATGCGAGGGATGAATGCCTTTGGAGCCATCTGGCGGGGCTACGAGACTTGATAGCGAAAAATCCTCCATCCTTTCCCCTCAAAAACAAACGTGATTTTCTCGGGAGTATTTCGCACGCGTGAGCGCGGTCAATCGAGCCGCCAGCAACGCGCACAACCTGAACATTCGCTGCGCCCCCGAAGGGGCACTTTCGCTGTTGCAGGGCTGTTACGGCTGCCGGTGTTACAGCGATGGCCGTGCCTGATGCACCCCGCATCCAATGCGCGCGGGTCCAGATAGCGTAAGGTCTAGCGCTGGCGTGCGTGCTGGGTATACAGCCCCAAAGCGACGCGAAGAGAGGGCAATGAGCAACGTAATCAGGGTAGGCGACAGAACGACAGTAGGCGGTGTCGTCCTTGATGGCACGGGTAGTATCTCGACGGACGGGCGTGCGTTGTCGTTCAACGGTGCGCGGGTGTCTTGCCCGAAATGCGGGTCAATGGGTATCGCACGCAGCCAGCCACATCCCACTAATGTAGTGATGAACGGCAGGCAGGTACTACAGGCAGGCGATCAATGCGTATGCAAGTGCCCGCCGCCCGTTTTGGTAGCTTCCCAAGGCATCGCGTCTTTGAATCCCGGCGGCGGCAAACAGCCGTAACCTCGCCACAGTGCCAGTTGCGTGACGGTCGGCTCAAACGGCGTCACGTCACCAGTGACAACCGCTGTCTTGATGTCACCGAGTACGGCGTCCAGCTCTCGCGCCAGTTCGTCAGGTTCCGTCGCATCCTTCCAGCGCTCGCCGGATTTGCGTGCCGAATAGTCGTCCGACAGGCCGGCAAGATATAGGGCTGACAACTTGTTCGGCAAGCCCCTTGCGCCCGGCTGGCAGCACCTTCAGACGGGTATGCGGGTCCTTTTTCAGGAACGCCGCCAGCGCGTCTTCAGCGCTGAGCACGAGCGCCATCTGCTGGCGAGTGTCGTGAAACAGTCGCGTCATTTCGGCTTCGAGTTCGGCCCATCGTACTTTGGCGAGTTTGAAATCGCGTCCGAGCGACTTCTTGATGACGGTCTTGCCGATAGCCGGCACCAAATCTGCCGGAACGGTTTTTAGATAGATGTAGCCGTGGGGTGTGGCGCGGAGATTGGGGAGCATATCGACCTCATCAGTCGACGTCGAATTCCGCGTGGAACTTGTACCAGCCATTTGTACCAGAGGGGGTAAGAACTCCCTGCTATATCGGCAAATCAATGGCTTGGCTTAAATTGGCGGAGGCGGTGAGATTCGAACTCACGGAAGGGTTACCCCTTCGCCGGTTTTCAAGACCGGTGCATTCAACCACTCTGCCACACCTCCGGAGGCGCGCATTGTAACCCGAAACGCGGGCGCGGCGGCATTCGCCCAGTCGATCATCGTCGACTCTCAGTGCCCATCCTTCAGGAACAGCGCCTGCAGATCGTTCAGAAAGCGCTGGCCCAGCTCGGTTGGCGCGATCTTTTCATAATCACGCGTGATCAGGCCGCGCTGCTCGGCTTCCTGCAGCGCCGGTTCGATCGTCGTGATCGGCAGGCCCGTGCGCTCGATGAAGCGATGCACCGGAAAGCCTTCCACGAGCCGCAGCGCGTTGAGCATGAATTCGAACGGCAGATCGCGCGCGTTCACTTCGTGCTCTTCCTGGATCGGCGTGCCCGCGCGCGCCTGTTCGATGAACGTCGCCGGATGCTTGTAGCGCGCCTGACGCACGATGCGGTTCGGAAAAGAAAGCTTCGTATGCGCGCCCGCGCCGATGCCGAGATAGTCGCCGAAACGCCAGTAGTTGAGGTTGTGCCGGCACTGACGGTTCGGCTGCGCGTAAGCCGAGACTTCGTAGCGCCCATACCCCGCTTTCGTCGTGCGCTCATGGATCCAGTCCTGCATGTCGGCGGACTGGTCGTCGTCGGGGAGGGCTGGCGGAAATTTGGCGAACAGCGTATTCGGTTCGAGCGTCAGGTGATACAGCGACAGATGCGGCGGCTTGAACGAGAGCGCGGTCTCGATGTCGGCCTGGCATTCGGCGAGCGTCTGCTGCGGCAGCGCGAACATCAGGTCGAGATTGAAATTGTCGAACGTGCTCGCCGCGACTTCGACCGCATGGCGCGCCTGCGCCGCGTCGTGGATACGTCCGAGCGCCTTCAGATGCGCCTCGTTGAAGCTCTGGATGCCCACCGAAAGCCGGTTCACGCCGCTCGCGCGAAACTGCGCGAACTTCGCGGCCTCGAACGTGCCGGGATTGGCTTCGAGCGTGATTTCGGCGTCGGCGTCGAGCGGCAGCAGCGCGCGCACGTCCGAGAGCAGGCGATCGAGACCCGCCGCGGAAAGCAGGCTAGGCGTGCCCCCGCCGATGAACACCGTATGCACCTGGCGGCCCCAGACGAGCGGCAGCGCCTGCTCGAGATCGGCGCGCAGCGCGTCGAGGTAGTCGTCCTCAGGAAAGCGCTCGCCCTTCCACTCGTGCGAGTTGAAATCGCAATAAGGGCACTTGCGCACGCACCACGGGAAATGCACGTAGAGCGCGAGCGGTGGCAGCGACGCAAGGCGAATGCTGCCAGGCATCGTGAACGACTGGACGACGTCGATGCCGGTTCGATGCTGCTGGCTCACGCTTCCTCCTGAAGCCGCGCGAGCAGTTGACGCAGGGCGATCGCGCGATGGCTCGACGCATTCTTGAGCGCCGGATCGAGTTCGGCGGCCGTGGCCTCGAGCTCGGGAACGTAGAAGTACGGGTCGTAGCCGAAGCCATTATCGCCGCGCGGCGCGTCGAGCACGACGCCGTGCCAGCGGCCTTCCGCGATGAGCGGCTCGGGGTCGTCGGCGTGGCGCACGAGCGCGAGCACGCAGTAGTAGTAGCCGCGGCGATCAGCGTGCGTTTTCAGGTTGGCGACGAGCAGCGTGTTGTTGGCCGCGTCGCTCTTTTCGCCGCCCGCGAGCTGCGCGTAGCGCGCCGAATACACGCCCGGCGCGCCGCGCAGCGCGCGCACGCACAGGCCCGAGTCGTCGGCGAGCGCGGGCAGGCCCGTGAGCTTTGCCGCGTGGCGCGCCTTGGCGAGCGCGTTCTCGACGAAGGTGGGATGCGGCTCCTCGGCTTCCGGCACGCTGAGCGCGCCTTGCGGCACGAGCTCGATGCCCGCCGCGCCGAGCAGCGCCGCGAATTCGCGCAGCTTGCCCGCGTTGTTCGAGGCCAGCACGACGCGCGAGAGCGCGCTTGCCGCAGTGTTAGCCGGCGATTCAGCCATGGACGATCTCCAGCGCCGCTTTCTGCTTGTCGATCAGCGAGCGGATGCCGCCTTGCGCGAGATCGAGCAGCGCGTTCAATTCCTCGCGCGAGAAGGGCGAACCTTCGGCCGTGCCCTGGATTTCGACCATGCCGCCCGAGCCCGTCATGACGACGTTCATGTCCGTGTCGCACTGCGAGTCTTCGGCGTAGTCGAGGTCGAGAACCGGCAGGCCTTCGTACACGCCCACCGAAATCGCCGCCACGTAGTCGGTGATCGGCGAACGCTCGATGCGGCCCATCGCGAGCAGCTTCGAGACGGCGTCGTGGGCCGCGACGAACGCGCCCGTGATGCTTGCCGTGCGCGTGCCGCCGTCGGCCTGCAGCACGTCGCAATCGAGGTTGATGGTGCGCGCACCGAGCGCCTCGAGGTCGAATACCGCACGCATCGCGCGACCGATCAGGCGCTGGATTTCCTGCGTGCGGCCCGTCTGCTTGCCGCGCGCGGCTTCGCGGTCGCTGCGCGTGTGCGTGGCGCGCGGCAGCATGCCGTATTCGGCGGTGAGCCAGCCCTGGCCCTTGTCGCGCAGGAACGGCGGCACGCTTTCGGACACGCTCGCGGTGCACAGCACCTTGGTGTCACCGAACTCGACGAGCACTGAACCTTCGGCGTACTTCGTATAGTGGCGGCTGATGCGAACGTCGCGAAGCTGGTCGGCGGCGCGGCCGGATGGGCGCTGGATGGATTGGGTCATTGTCGGGCGTGCTGGGTTGGCGTGCTGGGTTGGCGTGCATCAAGCACGGGAGGGAAGGGGAGACGCCGATTTTACCGCCTTCGCCCGCCTCGCGACGGGCGCCGCCGGAAGTCCACTGGAAGGCTGCGAGAAGGCAGGTGCGAGGGGGCACAAGCGCGCCTTTGCGCGCGCCGGGAACCCAGCCAGCGGCCGACGCCTGGCGTACGCCCGACACGAGCGGCGGTACGCGCCGCGACCACGGGCGCTGTGCAGCCCGCGCTTGCGGGGGGGCGCGCCTTCAAAAATGGGATAATACGGTTTCTCCGCCCCGCGTCATCGTCCATTCGCGACAACACGCCGGGCGCCTCGATCCCTTCGCCATGGCACGCGCGCGCAGCAAGCGCGAGTCCACGGCTTCTTCGCGAGACGAACCATGATTTACAGCATGACCGGCTATGCCAGCGCCACGCGCGAGCTTGCTGCGGCATCGGGCACGGGCGGCGCCAGTGTTTCCGTCGAATTGCGCACGGTGAATTCGCGCTTTCTCGACCTGAACTTCCGCATGCCCGAAGACGTGCGCGTGTGCGAGCCTACGCTGCGCGAGATGCTGATGACGAAGCTCTCGCGCGGCAAGGTCGACATCCGCATCAACATCCAGCGCAGCGAGCAGGCCGCCAACGCGGGCGCGCTCAATCGCGAAGCGCTCGATCAGCTCGCCGTGCTCGAGCGCGCCGTGCTCGAAGCGTTCCCCGAGTCGGGCCGCCTGCGCACGGGCGAGATCCTGCGCTGGCCCGGCGTGCTGACGGAAAGCGGCGTGGCACCCGAGGTGCTGCGCGACGCGGTGCTCGGCTGCGGCAAGCAGGCGATCACCGACCTGATCGAGGTGCGCGCGCGCGAAGGCGCGCAACTTGCCAACATGCTGCTTGCGAACGTCGCCGAAATGGAGGCGATCGTTGCGCGCATCACGCCGCTCATGCCGGAGCTGATCGCCAAGCATCAGCAGAAGATCGTCGAGCGGCTGCAGGAAGCGCTCGGCATCGCGGCGCCCGATAGCAACGGCCATGGCGGCAGCATCGGCAACGTCTCGCGCGAAGAGATCGCCGAGCGCATTCGCCAGGAAGTGACGATGTACGGCATTCGCATCGACATCGCCGAAGAACTCTCGCGCCTCACGGCGCACCTGAACGAAACGCGTCACGTGATCGAGAAGGGCGGGCGCGTGGGCAAGCGTCTCGACTTCATGATGCAGGAGCTCAACCGCGAAGCGAACACGCTCGGATCGAAGGCGGCGGCGAAGGAACTCGCGGATGCCTCGATGACGCTCAAGCTCCTGATCGAACAGATGCGCGAGCAGGTCCAGAATCTCGAATGAAGGAAGTCACGAACATGACCGACCACACCAGCGCGCCGCATGCGGACGCGAGACATGACAAGAAGCGCAATCCGTACGCGGGCACGTACCCCGGCAACCTCTTCATGGTGGTGGCACCCTCGGGCGCGGGCAAGTCGACGCTCGTGAACGCTTTGCTCGCCGAAGACAGCGCGATCCGCCTGTCCATCTCGTACACGACGCGCGCGCCGCGTTCGAAGGAGCGCGACGGCGAGCACTATCACTTCACGACCGTCGACGACTTCCTCACGCGCCACGCCGCGGGTGAATTCCTCGAGAGCGCGGAAGTGCATGGCAACTACTATGCGACTTCGCGCGTCTGGATCGAAGAGCAGATGAAGATCGGCCGCGACGTGCTGCTCGAAATCGACTGGCAGGGCGCGCAGCAGGTGAAGAAGCAGTTCCGCAATGCAGTGGAAATTTTCATCCTGCCGCCGTCGCTCGAGGCGCTCGCCGATCGGCTGAAAAAGCGCGGCGAAGACGAGCCGAACGTCATCACGCGGCGTCTGCTTGCAGCGGGCAGCGAGATCGCGCACGCGAGCGAATCGGAGTACGTCGTCATCAACGAGAACTTCGATACTGCGCTGCAAGAGCTGCGCAATATCGTGAGCGCGACGCGCCTGCGCTTTGCGTCGCAATATGCGCGGCATACGGAGCTCTTCGTGCAGCTCGGTATCCACCAGCCGCAGCCCGGCGTATCGGGCACATAAGGTAGAATAAGAACCTGCTGAGAATGAGAAGGAACCCGACATGGCCCGCATCACCGTCGAAGACTGTCTGAAACAGATTCCGAACCGCTTCGAACTGGCACTCGCCGCAACTTATCGCGCCCGCCAGCTCGCACAAGGTCACACGCCGAAGATCGAAAGCCGCGACAAGCCTACCGTCGTCGCGCTGCGCGAGATCGCGGCTGGCCAGGTCGGCCTCGAAATGCTGAAGAAAGTGCCCGTGTAAGGGCGCGTTCCCACGCGTTTTAGCTTGCCTTGTCGCCTGTCTTGCAATACGTAGCACGTAGCGCGCAGCTTCATCGAGCCGCTCTACCGTCAACGCCAAACCTGATACGGAGGGGAACATGAGCACCACGCCCTCGCCGGCCACCGACGTGGACCAGGAAGCCGAGACTGCGAGCCCTGCGCGCAATTACATCGACGCGGTCCTCGAACAGTCGTTTCGCCATCTGTTCGGGCCGACCGCGACGCCGGAGCAGCCCCGCAAGCACGGGGTCGTCTCCATCGCCAATCTGACCGCCGCGCTCTCCGGTTACCTCACGCCCGAGGAAATCAAGGAGGTCAAGGCGGCGTTCCACTTCAGCGATGAAGCCCACCTCGGGCAATATCGCCAGAGCGGCGAACCCTATATCACCCATCCCGTCGCCGTCGCGGAAATCTGCGCCGGCTGGAAGCTCGACGCGCAGTC
>NZ_DATJWR010000142.1:0-63602 GCF_035501035.1 Paraburkholderia sp. | reverse complement strand
GTGTCCGGTGGATTCTGTTGGGGCGCGGTCGTAGTCATCTCAGTGTCAATCCCGTCATGTCGAGTTCGGGCTCGCGGTTGGCCATGATGTCGGCGAGCAGTTTTGCGGTGCCGCACGACATCGTCCAGCCCATGTGGCCGTGCCCCGTGTTCAGAAACAGGTTGCGGTGGCGCGTGCGGCCGATCAGCGGCGTGCCTTCGGGCGTCATCGGGCGCAGCCCCGCCCAGTGGGCCGGCTGCGTGTAGTCGGCGCCTTCGGGAAAGAGTTCGCGTGCTGCCCGCAGCATCGGCACGAAGTCGGCCGGCGTGTGGCGCGTGTCGTAGCCCGCGAAGTCGGCGGTGGCCGTGAAGCGCAGGCGCGCGCCAAATCGCGCCCACGCCACGAGATGCTTCTCGTCCACGCCGCCCATCTCGGGCGGGTGATGCTCGGGCCCACAGGGAAACGTTGCCGAATAACCCTTCACAGGGTAGACCGCGAGCTGGTAGCCGAGGGGCCTCGCGAGGATGGGCGACCACGAGCCGAGCGCGAGCACGTAGTCGTCGCCTTCGATGAGGCCGGCTGTCGTGCGCACGCCGGCGATGCGCTCGCCAGTCGCCTCGATCGCCTGGATCGGGGCGTCGAACACGAAGCGCACGCCCATACGTTCGCATACTTCCTTGAGCCCGCGCGTGAAGCGGTGGGCGTCGCCGCTCTCGTCGCTCGGGCAGTAGATCGCGCCGGCAATGCGTTCGCGTGCGTGGGCGAGCGCCGGCTCGTGCGCGGCGACCTGGGCGGCGTCCAGCGTTTCGAGCGGCAGGCCGTTTTCGACGAGGATCGACATATGCGCGCGGCCACGCTCGAACGAGGCGGCGTCGCGGTAGAGATAGAGCAGGCCGCGGCTGATGCGGTCGTATTCGAGTTGCTCGCGTGCCGTGACGTCTTGCAACTGATGCTGCGAGTAGCGGCACAGCCGCACTTTGCGTGAGGTGTTCTCGCGCGAGCGCGCCTCGGTGCAGTTGCGCAGGAAGCGCGCGCACCAGGCCCACATGTACGGGTCGGCCCGCAGGTGCAGGCGCAGCGCCTGGCCTTCGATGAACAGGGATTTGAGCAGGATGCCCGGCGCGCGAGGCGAAGCCCACGTGTACGAATGGCCCGGCGCGACGAGCCCGGCATTGGCGAAACTGGTTTCGAGCGCAACGCCCGAGCGGCGCTCGACCACGGTCACTTCGCGGCCGTCGCGCGCGAGATAGTACGCGCTCGTGACGCCAGCAATGCCACCGCCCAGCACGATGGTTTTCATTCGCGCCCTCCACGCGTGGCGTGTATACAAAGTAGTGCGCCGCCGCTCTTTGCACACGCGATTTGTATACGCGCATACCCTATATCAGTCAAACGGTCGCTCAGACGTATCATGTAGGGGTCGTTATGCACCGGTCCCCTATGCAAGCTGCGCGCCATGAGCGTGCTGGCCTGGCAGGGCCTCGTACCGGACGAATTATTTCGTTTCGCTAACTGACCGCGCGGGCTCGCCTGCGTTGCGGCATCGCCCGGTCGGGTCCACAGTCTGGAGCCGCTCACATGAATGTTCAGAACAATGGCACGCCCGACGCCCCCCGCCTGCGGGGCACCCTGCACGCAACCCTCGGGGCAGTGATCCTCGCACTGGCCGCGCTCGCGCCCGGCCTCGCGCACAGCGACACCATCAAGATCGGGGTGCCGGTGCCGCTCTCGGGCAGCAGCGCCGCCGCGGGCACCGATATCCTGAACGGCGCGAAGCTCGCGGCCGCGAAGATCAACGCGGCGGGCGGCGTGCTCGGCAAGCAGATCGAGCTGGTGCCGGAAGACGACGCATGCGACGCGCAAACGGCGGTCCAGGCCGCGCAAAAGCTCGTGGACGCGGGCGTGGTTGCCGTGGCGGGCGGCTACTGCTCGAGCGCGGCGCTGCCCGAGCTGAGCGCATTCCACCGCGCGGGCATTCCCTACGTGCTGGACGCTTCGACCAATCCCAAGCTGACCGAGATGGGCTATAACACCGTGTTCCGCACGATAGGCCGTGACGATCAGCAAGGGCCTTTCGCGGCGAGCTTCATGAAGAACGCGCTGCGTGCGAGAACCGCTGCGGTGATCGACGACAACACGACCTATTCGAAGGGCCTCGCGCAGAACACCGTTGACGCGCTCAAGAAGATGGGCGTGGACGTGGTCTACGCCGAGTCGATCACGCCGGGGCAGATGGACTATTCGCCCACGCTCACCAAGGTCGCCTCGCTCAAGCCGGACGTGATCTATTACACGGGCTACTTCTCCGAAGCGGGCCTGCTCGTGAAGGAGGCGCGCCAGCTGGGGCTCAAGATGACCATCATGGGCGGCGACGCCACCAATGACCCGACGCTGATGAAGACGGCGGGCCCGGCCGCCGACGGCATGATCATCACGACCTCGCCGCTCGCGCAGTTCCTCTCGGGCGCACACGACTACGTCGACCAGTACACGAAGACCTATGGGCAAGGGCCTGGGCCGTACTCGGTGTACGAGTACGACGCCGTGGGCGTGACCGCCAAGGCCATCGCCGACGCGAAATCGACGAAGCCCGCGGCCATCGCCGCCGCGCTGCACAAGATCAACAGCTACCCGGGCCTGACCGGCACGATCGGCTTCGACCCGAAGGGCGACCGCAGCCGCGCCGTGTACATCACGATCATCGTGCGCGGCGACGAGTTCGAGCCTTATCAACGCCAGGACGCGAGCGGCAAGTGGGAGATGATGAAGTAAGCGCCCCCGGCCGCCCATGAGCACCTTTCTCCAGTTCGTCGTCGAGGGGTTGACGATCGGCTCGTTCTACGCGCTCGTCGCCCTCGGCTACACGATGGTCTACGGCATCATCCGGCTCATCAACTTCGCGCACGGGGACCTCTTCATGGTGGGCGCGTTCGTGGGCTGGACCGCGCTCGGCACGCTCGCGGCCGCCCGTCTGCCGCTCGCGCTCGCACTGGTCGTGGCGTTCGCGGCTTCGATGCTGGCAACGGGCGCGCTGGGCGTGGCGATCGCGCGCGTTGCCTACCAGCCGTTGCTGCGCGCGCCGCGCCTGTCCATTCTCATTACCGCGCTAGGCATTTCGCTGCTGCTGGAGAATGGCGTGCTGATCGCCTATGGCGCGGGCTTTCGCACCTACCCGCACCTGCTCACGCAAACGGGCTTCGACGTTCTGCAGGTGCACATCACGTTCGCGCAGGTCGGCATCGTCGCGGCAAGCTTTGCGCTGATGCTCGGGCTGTATTTGTTCGTACACCATACTTTCATCGGCACGGCCATGCGCGCGCTCGCGATCGACCAGGACGCGGCGCGCCTCATGGGCATCGATGTCGAGCGGCTCATCCAGCTCACGTTTTTCATCGGCTCGGCGCTCGCCGCCGTCGCGGGTGTGATGGAGGGCCTCTTCTACACGCAGATCAACTTCTTCATGGGCTTCGTGCTCGGCCTGCGCGCGTTCACGGCGGCGGTGCTGGGTGGCATCGGCAATATTCCGGGGGCGATGGTGGGTGGCTTCCTGATCGGCCTGCTCGAAGCGTTCGGCGCGGGCTACGTGTCTTCGCAATGGACCGATGTGTTCGTGTTCGGCGTGCTGATCGCCGTGCTCGTGGTGAAGCCGACCGGCTTGTTCGGCGAACGCGTGGTCGAGAGGATGTGACGCATGCGCGCTCAGGCTTCGCGGGCATCAGGACGAACGCAGACCTCGTGGCTCGTGGCCATCGTGCTGCCGGCGGCGGCGATCGCGTTGCCGGCATTCGCGAGCGGCTATGTCGTGGATGTCGGGCTCACCATCATCACCTATGCGATCCTGGGCCTCGGGCTGAACATCGTCGTGGGCTATGCCGGGCTGCTCGACCTCGGCTACGCGGCGTTCTTCGCCATCGGCGCCTATACGACCGCGCTGCTCGAAACGCTGCTGCATTTCTCGTTCTGGGCGACGCTGCCATTCAGCATCGTGTTCGCCGGGGCATCGGGCGTGGTGATCGGCTATCCCACGCTGCGCCTGCGCAGCGACTACCTCGCGATCGTCACGCTCGGCTTTGGCGAGATCACGCGTATCGTCGCCACCAATCTCGACATTACCGGCGGCCCGAACGGCATCTACGGCATCGATCCACCGAGCCTGTTCGGCTTCGAGATCAGCTCGCCGCACGCGGTGTACGAGCTCGGCATGGCGTTCTTCATCGTGGTGCTGCTGTTCGCGGTGCGGCTCGGTCGCTCGCGGCTCGGGCGCGCCTGGACCAGCATCCGCGAGGACGAGGCCGCCGCCGAGGCCGTAGGCGTCGCGACGCTGCGCGTGAAGATGCTCGCCTATGTGATGGGCGCGCTGATCGGCGGTCTTGCTGGCAGCCTCTTCGCCGCACGCTTCGGCACGATCGATCCCACGGCCTTCACTTATCTGCAGTCCGTAACTATCCTCATCATCGTCGTGATGGGTGGGCGCGGCAGCATTCCGGGCGTGATACTCGGCGCGGTGATCGTCGCGGGGCTGCCTGAATTGCTGCGCTTTTTGAACCTGTGGCGCATTTTCGGCTTCGCCGTGGCGCTCGTCGCGCTCATGCTGTTGCGCCCGCAAGGGTTGTGGCCCGCGCGCATCCGGCGCGCAGCGCCCCGGCCGGAAGAAGAGAAGCGTGCGCATGAGGCGGAGGCGGCGGAAGCACAGGGCAAGGAAAGCGCGGCCGCCGTGGCCATTGCCGACAGCGGCGCCATCGACGCCGCCGCCCCGCGCGAAACCCTCATGCAGGTGAGCAACCTCGAACGCCGCTTCGGCGGCGTGCGCGCCATTGGCGGCATCAGCTTCGAGGTGCGCAGCGGCGAGATTCTCGCGCTGATCGGCCCGAACGGCGCGGGCAAGACGACCGTGTTCAACTGCCTGACCGGCGTGATCCGGCCCACCGGCGGGCAGATACGCTGGCGCGGCGAGCCGCTCGGCGCGGGCGCGCCGCACCGCAATGTGCATCGCGGCATCGCGCGCACGTTTCAGGGCATCCGGCTCTTCAACCACATGAGCGCGTTCGAGAACGTGCTGATCGGCATGGATCACCGCCTGCATACGCCGTTCGTGGCAGAGCTGGTGGGCACGCGTGCCGCGCGCAGCGAGGCCGCCGAACACGCGGCGCTCGGCCAGCGCTGGCTCGATCTCGTGGGGATCGGCGCGCGCGCGAGCGAATACGCGTCCGACCTGCCGTATGGCGATCAGCGCCGGCTCGAAATTGCCCGTGCGCTGGCGAGCCAGCCGCGTCTCCTGCTGCTCGACGAGCCCGCCGCCGGCATGAATCCAACCGAAAAGCACGCGTTGATGGCGCAGATCCGGCGCATTCGCGATCTGGGCGTGACGGTGCTGCTGATCGAGCACGACATGGCGCTCGTGATGGGCGTGTCGGATCGCATCATCGTGATGGATCACGGCGAGATCATCGCCGAGGGCGCGCCTGCGCAAATCCAGAACGACCCCGTGGTCATCGACGCGTACCTCGGCACCGCCGAAGAGGACGACGGTCCCGACGCCACGGACGGGGAGAAGTCGCTATGGAGCTAGGCATGGAGCCGAATGCGACGAAGAAGCTCCTCGAAGTTCGCGACCTGCGCGTGAACTACGGCAACATCGAGGCGCTGCACGGCGTCTCGCTCGACGTGGCGCGAGGCGAGATCGTCGCGCTGCTCGGGGCCAACGGCGCGGGCAAGACCACCACGCTGCGCACGCTCTCCGGGCTGCTGCGGCCGCGCGGGGGAAGCGTCGCGTTCGAGGGGCAGCCTATCGTCGGGCTGCCGTCGCATCGCATCGTCGCGCTCGGCATCGGGCACGTGCCCGAGGGGCGGCGCATTTTCGGCGGCCTCACGGTGGAGGAGAATCTGCGCCTGGGCGGCTATCTGTTGCGGCGCGACGCGGCTGCGCTCGATCAGGGTATTGCTCAGGCTTACGAAACATTTGCGCGGCTGCACGAGCGCCGGGATCAACTCGCCGGCACGCTGAGCGGCGGCGAGCAGCAGATGCTCGCCATCGCGCGTGCGCTCATGCTCAAGCCGAAGCTCGTGCTGCTGGACGAGCCTTCCATGGGTCTTGCGCCCAAGCTCGTGCGCGCGATTTTCGAAGTGATCGCGCGCATCAGCAGCGCGGGCACGGCGGTACTGCTCGTCGAGCAGAACGCGCGGCAGGCGCTGCGCATCGCGCAGCGCGCCTATGTGCTGGAGGGCGGACGCGTGGCGCTCTCGGGGTCGGCGCGTGAGCTGGCCGGCGATAGCCGCGTGCGCGCCACGTATCTTGGCGGCAGCGCAATGCAGACGGGGTAGGCGCGTCGAATCGCCTTACATCTGCCGGAACAGATGCGCATACTGCCGGCTCACCGCGAGCGTACCGGCATCGCCGCGCAGGCGCAGCGTCATCTTGCCAAGTGCGCTGACCGTTGCGCTTTCCACCTGATCCACGTTGACCACGGTGCTGCGATGCACCTGCCAGAAACGCGCCGGGTCGAGCTGCGCGCACAACTCGCGCAGGCTCGTGCGTATCAGCAATTCGCCGCCGCGCGTCGTGACCACCACGTATTTGTCGGCGGCTTCGAAGTACAGCACGTCTTCCACCGGCACCATGCGGATGTCGTTGCCGCTGGAGGCGCGCAGATAGCGCAGCGGCGTCTCGCGCGCGCTCGCATCGGCGCCTTCTCGCGCACCGGCGCGCACCTCGCGAACGTCCCGCGTGATCGCCTCCAGCTCGCGCAGCACGCGTTGCAGATCCGCCTGCATTTGCGGGGCCGTTGTAGCGCCGGGTGCGCTGCTCGCGCCACTCCCGGGAGTTCGTTCGAGCCGCGCGCGTAGGCGCTCGACCGTGCGGGCGAGCCGCGCGGCCTCGACGGGCTTGAGCAGATAGTCGATGGCCGCCGCGTCGAAGGCTTCGAGCGCGTAGGCGTCGTAGGCGGTCACGAACACGATCTGCGGCGGCGTGGCGAGCTTCGCGCACGCGCGCGCAACGTCGAGACCGGTCGCACCCGGCATGGAGATGTCGAGGAAAGCGATGTCGGGCTCGAGCGCGGCGATGCGCTCGATGGCGTCGTGGCCGTTGCCCACGCTCGCCACGATCCGCAGGCCGGGCCACGCGGCCGCCAGTTCGCGTTCGAGCGCGGCCGCGATCAGCGGCTCGTCTTCGGCGATCAGCGCGGTGGGCATGTCGGGCGTAAGGGGCGTCATGGGCCTAACGGGAGTAATGGGAGTAACGGGCACAACAGGCACAACAGGCACAACAGGCACGCCATCGCCCTACCGGGCCGCATCGACGGGCGGGCGGCGTCTCACGGCGCGGCCTGCTTTGCGGTGGCGCCAACCGTATCGTCGAGCGGCAGCCGCACGCGCGCGACGAGACCGTGCGGCACGTTCTCGATCAGCGTGAGCGACGCACGCTCGCCATAGAGCGCCGCGAGCCGCTCGCGCACATTGGCGAGGCCCACGCCCGCGCCCTGCGTGGCGGGCGTCGCACCGAAGCCTATGCCCGTATCGGCGACGGTCAGCTCGACATGCCGGCCCTCGCGCCGCGCGCCGACTTCGATCCGCCCGCCCGCCACCGCGCCCTGGATGCCATGCTTGAGCGCGTTCTCGACGAGCGGCTGCAGCAGCATGGGCGGCACGTCGAGGTTCGCGCAATCGCGCGGCAGGTCGAGCGCGTAGGCGAGGCGCGGGCCGAGTCGCATCGCATGCACGGCGAGCATCGAATCGAGCACAGTGAACTGTTGCGCGAGCGTTTCGCTTTGCGCGCGCGAGGCCTCTAGCGTGGCGCGCAGAAAGCGGTTGAGGCTCGTGAGCAGCTCGCGCGCACGTGGCGGATCGGACGCGATCAGGCTGTCGAGCGTCGCCAGCGTGTTGAAGAGAAAGTGCGGCTCGATCTGCGCCTGCAGCGCCTGCAGGCGGGCGCTGAGCGCGGTGCGCTCGGCGGCTTCCTTCTGCCATGCTGTGCGCGCGACCTGCTCGCTCAGCTCCGCGATGCGCGTGCGCGACCAGCCATACCAGGTGAGAAGCAGCGTGGCGGAGAGCGCGATCCAGCCGGTCAAGGCGAGATCCTTCAACGCGAAGGCCTTGCTCAGACCGAGCCCGAGCACGGCGCCCGCAATGCCGCGCCCGAGCGTCGCGCCGAGGACGATGGACAGCACCATCGCCACGGCGAGGCGCGGCGCCGTGAGCGCGTTGCGGCGCTGCAGATGAAAGCGGGCGACGTCGAGCACCAGCATGATGGAGAGCCCGATCGCCTGGCTGAAGACGAGGTTGTCGAAGAAGGTCCCGCCAATGCCGAGCGCGGCGAGCGCCAGGGCAATGAGCGCGTTGCCGATGACGACGATCACGCCCTCGCGCGCGAACCCGGTCAGCAGGATATTGGCCGCGGGCGCGGACGGGCGTGCGGAGGCGTTCGGAAACTCGACGTGGCTGCCAGGAATCATGCGATCCAGCGTGTGACGATGAGGTTGATCAGCCGGTGCGGCGTCGCCACGGCGGCGAGGCCGGCCATGACGAGCCCGAAGAACGACCCGCGCATGGCGAGGCTGTGGCCGCGAACGTCGCCGTGGCGAATCGCCCAGACGGCGCGCCCGACGCTCACGAACGTCAGCAGCGAAAGCCCGTGCACCCAGGAGAAGGGCCCCGGATGCAGCTCCCGGATGTCGAACGAGCTGAGCGCGGCGGCGCACATCGTCAGCGCCCACAGGCGGCCGAGCCATTTGTGCCGCGTGCTGCCTTTTTCGGCCAGCATGACGGCGGTTCCGAGTATGACAGAAAGCGTCGCGGCGGCGACGTGCACCGCAATGATGGCAGGCATGCTGGCCCTCCGGGGCAGGACGAGCGGACTCGATGGCTGCAGTGTGGAGAGCGGCGGGGCAGCGCGCGAGGCGTGTGCGACGAAGCGCGCGATTGCGGGCGCGAATGGCGGCTGTGGCGGTGCGAATGGGTATGGGCGAGGGCGGCGTGGGGAGTGTCAAGCGCGCGGGAGCAGCGAGGGGCGAGGGGGCGGTGTGAGAGCGTCCACCCAGGTCTGCAAAAGCGGCTGGGCGAGGCTCAGTTCGGCGGCGCGCTCTCGATTTCCCGCAGGATATCTTCGAGCGACGCCGGCTTGACGAGGTGCCGGTCGAAACCCGCTTCGCTCGCGGCCTCGCGGTCGCGCGCCTGGCCGTAGCCCGTGAGCGCGATCAGTTGCACGCGCGCGGTGGCGGGTGCGGAGCGCAGTGCCTTGGCCACCGCGTGGCCGTCCATGCCGGGCAGCCCGATGTCGAGAATCGCCACGTGCGGGAGGAAGGTTTGCGCGAGCGCGAGCGCGGCCAGGCCGTCGTGGGCCACGCGCACGTCGTGGCCTTCGAGTTGGAGCAGCATGAGCAGCGACGCCGCGGAGTCGACATTGTCGTCGGCGATCAGCACGCGGCGGCGCGGTGGCGCGGTCTGCGCGCCCGCATCGTCTGCCTGCGCGCAGGGCGACTCGCAGTGAGGCGTTCGCGCGATCGGCAGGCGCACGACGAACTCCGAGCCAAGGCCCAGGCCATCGGACTGCGCGCTCGCCGAGCCGCCGTGCAGCTCCGCAAGCTCGCGCACGAGCGCGAGGCCGATGCCAAGCCCGCCGTCGGCGCGCTTGACGGCATCGCGCGACTGCATGAAGAGGTCGAACACGTAGGGCAGCTCGTCGGGCGCGATGCCGATGCCGTTGTCGCGCACATGGATCGACACCGCGAAGGCGTCCGATTCGAGCCGCAGCGCGATCTTGCCGCCCTCGGCCGTGTACTTCGCAGCGTTCGAGAGCAGGTTGCTGATGATCTGCGCCACGCGTATGGCGTCGCCGGTCACGTGGCACGGCTCGCATTCGATCTCGACCGTGAGCTGCTGCGATTTCGCTTCGAGGAAGGGCTGGCTCGTCTCGACGGCCATCTCGACGATCGCGCGCAGGTCGAGCGTGCCCATCTGCAGCGTGATCTTGCCGTGCGAGATGCGCGAGACGTCGAGCAGGTCGTCGACGAGGCGCCCGAGGTGCTCGACCTGGCGGCTCGCGATGAGGCGCGCGTCGGCGCGCATGGCGTCGTTCGCCCCGTGGCGCGGATCGAGCAGCTCGATGGCGTTGCGTATGGGCGCGAGCGGATTGCGCAGCTCGTGCGCGAGCGTCGCGAGAAAGTGGTCCTTGCGCAGGTCCGCGTCGCGCAGCGCCTTTTCGGCGGCGTAAAGGCGCAGCAGCGCGCGCACGTTCGCCACCAGCTCGGCGGGCTCGACGGGTTCGGTGAGGTAGCTGTCCGCGCCGCCGTCGAGTGCGAGCACCTTGTCGCGCGTCTGCACCGCCGCGGCCGAGGTTTGCAGCACGAGCGTCGAATTCGTCTGCGGGTCGGCCTTGATGAGGCGGCACACTTCGATGCCGCTGATGTCGGGCAGCTTCACGTCGAGCAGCACGAGCGCGGGCAAGTGGTCGCGCACGGCCTCGAGCGCGGCCTGGCCCGTGGCGGCCTCGATCACGGCGAAGCCGGCGTGGCGCAGCACGCGCGACTTCACGTAGCGCGCGCCTTCGTTGTCGTCAACATTGAGAATCACGGTGGCGTGCGCGTTCATGGCGTCGCGTCCCCCGAGGTCTCGGGCTCGCTCTCTTCCAGGGCCGCAAAGCGTACCGGCACGCTCACGCGAAAGGTCGAGCCCACGCCCGGCTCGCTTTCCACGCCCACCTCACCGCCCAGCAGCGCGGCAAGCTTGCGGCACAGCGGCAGGCCGAGGCCGGTGCCCTTCACGCGCTGCTGCAGGCGGTTCTGCACCTGGCCGAACTCCTCGAAGATGATCTGGTGGTGCTCGTGCGCAATTCCGATGCCCGTATCGGCGACGAAGAAGGTGATGCACCCGCTCTCCGCAGGACCGTCGCCCCCGTCGCACTGCGCGCCCACGCGGATATGGCCTGACTCGGTGTACTTGAGCGCGTTCGAGACGAAATTGCGCAGGATCTGCGTGAGCTTGGGTTCGTCGGTGTAAAGGCGCGGCAGGCTCGCCGTGGAGGCGAATTCGAGCGAGACGTGAGGCCTGTCGAGCAGCGGCGTGAGCATCGTGCGCAGCGCGGCGAAGAGGTCGGCGGGATCGAACCAGGCGGGCACGACTTCGGTCTTGCCCGCTTCGATCTTCGCGAGGTCGAGCAGGTCGTTTACGGTCTCGCCCAGGTTTTCCGCAGACGAAAGAATCAGCCGGACCTGGCGCTCCTGCTCCTCGCTCAGGTCGCCGTCGAGCCGGTTGAGCAGCAACGTGGCGAGCGCGCGGATCGAGCTGAGCGGCGTGCGCAATTCGTGGCTCATGTTCGAGAGAAAGCGCGTTTTCATCAGGTCGGCGCGGCGCAGTTCCTCGGCGCGCTCGTCGAGCTCGGCATAGAGCGCCACCACGCCGCGGTTCGTCGCCTCCAGCTCCTCGGCGAGGCGCGTGAGTTCCTCCTGGCGCTCGCGCAGTTCGTCGAGCGTCGAGACGAGTTCGCGGTTCTGCTGCTGCACTTCGTCGAGCGACTCGCGCTGCGGATCGTGTACGTAGAGTTCACGCACGATGCGTTCGAGCTCCGCGCCGCGCACTTCGCCGCGCTCTTGCGGCAACAGGCGTGCCATCGTAACGGTCGTGCCGGCGCCCGCCCCCGTGCGGATCTCGAAGCGGTCCATCAGGCGGCGGCTGCCCACGATGCCGAGGCCCATGCCGCCGGGCGAGCGGTAGGTGCCGTCGAGCACGGCTTCGAGCTCGCGCACGCCGGGCCCGCGATCGCTCACTTCGACGGCGAGCGCCTGGCACGAGCGCTCGTCTTGCAGCGCGAACGTCACCTCGCCGCCGCCCGCGTAGTCGAACGCGTTGCGGGCGATCTCGGAGACGGCGCTCGCCACGCGCGTCTGGTCGAGCGCCGAGAAGCCGAGCCCAGCCGCGAGCTCGCGCGCGCGGCGGCGTGCGACGACGACGTCCTGGGCGGTTTCAAGCCGGATGCGCAACAGTGAGGTGTTCATGGTTCAACTGTACTCCCGGGCGTGCGCGCACGACGACGACGGTGGCGTCGTCGCGCCGGCGCGCAAAGTCGCGGTAGAGGACGGCCGCGATTACGACGGCGGGCTGGTTGGCGAGGCCGGGCCACGTGTCGAGGTCCCAGCGCGTGCCGATGCCGTCCGAGTGCAGGATCAGCATTGCGTTCTCGCCCCATGCCAGTTCGAATTCCTGGGTGCCGCGCATCGTGTGACCGACGATGCCGTTGCGCGAGACGAGCTGGTAGCTCGCGCGTGTCGGGGCGGAGGGCGAGCTCGCGCTCGTTAAGCGGCGCGGCGTGCTTTCGGTCGGGCGGCCCATGCCGTAGGCGACGGCCGAGATGTTGCCCGTGCCGCAGAACCCGAGCGCGCCACGCGCGAGATCGAGGCGCACGAGCGCGAGCGCTGCGCCCCGCGTGGGGCGCAGCGCCGCGTGCGCGAGTTCCATGAGTGCGGCGGGCGCGAGGCCGGGGCGGCGCCGCAGCACCTCGAGCGCGGCCATGGCGGCCACGTGGGCTTGGTCGCCGTGGCCGAGGCCGTCGGCCACGGCTAGCGTGAAGCCGCTCGGGTCGGGCTGCGCCTGCCAGCCGTCGCCGCAAACTTCTTCGCCTGGATAGGGCACGCACACCGCGCCGATTTCGGGGCCGCCGAGCGCCATGCGCTGCGCACCGCCGCGGTTCTTGTGCACGAGCGCGCGCAGCACCGTGCCCACACCCGGCTGCGAGTAAATGGCGAACTGGTTCGAGAGGCGCCCGATCGCGCCAAGCCCGGTGCCGGGCGTGCCGGCGGTGGAATGGCCGTCGGCGAGCGCAGCGCCCACGTCGGCCATGCCGGGGCCGCGGTCGAGCGCGATCAGTTCGACTGCGCCGTCGAGCGGGCGCACGAGCAGCTCGCCGTTGCCGGCATGCTTGAGGATGTTGGTGGCCGCCTCGGTCAGCACGATTGCGAGCCGGCCACTGCCGATTTCATCTAGCGCGGCCATGCGCGCGGCCACGGCCGCGCCGCGGCGCGCAAAGGCGACGCTGCTCGCGTCGCCGATCTCGAAGGAACGGTGTGCGCCGCCTGCCGAGCCAGCCGCGCCGTCTAGCGTACTTTCCATATCGTGATGGTGACCGTCGTCCCGTTGCCCTGCGTCGACTCGATCGTGAACTCGTCGCACAGGCGGCGCGAACCGCCAAGGCCGAGCCCCAGGCCGTTGCCGCTCGTGAAGCCGTCCTGCAGCGCGCGCTCGATGTCGGCAATACCCGGCCCCTGATCGACGAACGTGAGCCGCAGGCCCACGCGCCCGCCCCTCGTGAGCACTTCCAGCCGCGCATCGCCGCCGCCGCCGTGCTGCAGCGTATTGCGCGCGAGCTCGCTCGCCGCCGTCACGAACTTGGTCTGTTCGATGAGCGAGAAGCCCTGCGCGATCGCCGCGTCGCGCACGATCTGCCGCAACCGGACGATTTCCTCGTCCGAGCGCAGGCTCGATTGCGCTGCGAGCCGCCCTGTCGTGTCGTTGCTATTCATCATTGAATGCAAGAGACGTGCTAGCGCTAACGTGGCTGGCGCTGCTTGAGCAGCGCCATGCCTTTTTCGATGTTCAGGGCGGTGCGCACGCCGGATAGCGTGAGACCGAGCTCGACCAGCGTGATCGCGACCGACGGCTGCATGCCCACCACCACGGTTTGCGCGTCGAGCACCATCGCCATGGCGGCCGTGTTGCTGATCATGCGGCCGATGAACGAATCGACCACGTCGAGCGCGGAGATGTCGATCAGCACGCCCTTGGCCGACTCTTTCACGATGCGCTCGGTGAGGTCGTCCTGCAGCGTGATCGCGAGACGGTCGTGCATGTCCACCTGGATCGTGACGATCAGGTAGTCGCCGAGGCGCAGAATCGGAATGCGTTCCATCGTGAGCGTTCCCCGTGCATCGAGATTCGTCAGGCCGCGGCCTTCGGCATGGTGATGGTCGCGCCGAGGCGCTGCAGCGCGATCACGAAGGCATCGGCGAGCGTGGACTTGGTGGTGACGTTGGTGAGATCGACGCCCAGATGCACGATGGTCTGCGCGATCTGCGGACGAATGCCGCTGATGATGCAGTCCGCGCCCATCAACCGCGCGGCGGCCACGGTCTTGAGCAGATGCTGGGCGACGAGCGTGTCGACGGTGGGCACGCCCGTGATGTCGATGACGGCGAGCCCCGCGCCCGTGTCGACGATCTTTTGCAGCAAGCTCTCCATCACGACCTGGGTGCGTGCGGAGTCGAGCGTGCCGATGAGCGGCAGCGCGAGTACGCCTTCCCACAGCTGCACGACCGGCGTGGAAAGCTCGAGCAGCTCTTCCTGCTGGCGCGCGATGATCGCGTCGCGGCTTTTCTGGAAGACCTCGGTGGTGTAAAGGCCGAACCCGTCGAGCAGCAGGCTCACCTTCCAGCTCACCTCGGCGAATTCGGCGGGGCTGTGCGAAAACGCTTCGCGCAGGCGAGCGTAGAGCGGCTCTTTGAGCGAGAACACGAAGGTGGCCGTTTCGATCGGCGTGTAGCCCTGACGCGCGCGATGGGCCGACATTTCCGCGAGAAAGTCGCGCACCGGTTCCCACTCGGGGTGGCTCCAATCGAAGGTGTTGGCCTCGGGCAGCGTGTCGAGAAAGATATTGAGGAATGCGGAGAATTGCTCGCGGATTTCCCCCTCCATCGCGAGGCCTCGGCGTAGCGCGACCGGCAGATGCAGGCGCAGCCATTCGGCAAGAAGTGTGTCGCGATGCTGGCCGAGTACGTCCGCCAGGCGGGCTTGTTCCGGTGTGTTCATGCGATCTCCTTAGCAAGGGTCGCGCCTCTTCTTTTGAGACGAACTGCTGAACGTTACACCATCGCATCCATTGAAGCTATTACGTGGGCGCACACGACGGGCGGGTGCGCGTGGCGGCCGGCGATGTGCGTTGCCCGTCTGGTTGTTCTTGCAACGAGCACCGGGCGCCTTGAATTGCATGGCTTTCCGATTTTCCGTGGCGCCGTTGTAGTTTTTACCGCACGTTCGTGCATGGGGTCGAAGCGCTCGCGCAGCGAGCCGACCTTCGCAGGCGCGACCCGGTAGACTGAGCGCTGGCGTGCGATGCGCTCGGCGCACCGGCGCCACCCGTGCGATTCGCCGCGCTCGGTTCGTGCCGCGAGTCACCGCATTGCGCCCTTTTGCCATTCCTCAGAGAAATCCATGACCAGGCTATTCCGCATGACCGCGCTGCTCGCGTGGTGCCTGGCGTTGCTGCCCGCCACGGCGGCGTTCGCCCAGGTCGACCAGTCGGACCCGCAGGCGCTCATCAAGACCGCCACGCAGCAGGTGCTCGACGAAGTGCGTACGAAGTCGATCGCACCCGACGACATCGCGCGCATTCGCGACATCGTCGATCGCGACATTCTTCCGTATGTCGATTTCCACCGCACCACGCGGCTCGCCATGGGGCCGCACTGGCGCACGGCCACGCCCGAGCAGCAGGACCAGATCCAGCAGCAGTTCCAGTTGCTGCTGATCCATCTCTATTCGGGCGCGATTGCGCAACTGAAGCCCGATCAGCAGATCAACTACCCGCCCGTGCGCAGTTCCCCCGGCGACACCGACGTCGTGGTGCGCACGCTCGCGCAGACGAACACCAACCCCGTCGAGATCGACTATCGCCTCTACAAGACCCCGCAGGGCTGGCGGCTCTACGACCTGAACGTGCTCGGCGCGTGGCTGATCCAGACCTACCGCCAGCAATTCAACGAGAAGATCCAGCAAGGCGGCGTGGACGGGCTCATCCAGTTCCTCACCTCGCGTAATCAGGAACTCGTCACGGGTAAGGCGCAGTGATACGCGGCTTGCTCCGCGCCCGCGCCCGCACCCGCGCCCCCGGCTGCGACTATCGAGCAGGACCGATCCGAAGGCGCCGTTCGGAACCCGATTAGCGCGTTGCCTGCGAAAATTCGACTCATCATGCCCCGCGCCTGACGCGCGGGCGCAGTACCATTTCCAGGCGCGCCGCGTGCGCGTACCCATGGCTGCACGCTTGCCCGAGCTGTCGCGAGCCTTTCAGTCCATTTCATTTCTTTCCAGTTCGATCCGACATGAATTTCCCGCTGCCGCCGCAGGGCCGACGCAACCGGGTGTTTCCGCCGAGTCCGCCCACCCTGCATAGCCTCGCCTCGGTCATTACCGGCGTGGTCGTGGTGTGTGGCCTGTACTTCGGGCGCGAGGTGCTGATTCCCATCACGCTCTCGGTGCTGCTGAGCTTTCTGCTTGCGCCGCTCGTGACCATGCTGCGGCGCTTTCACGTGCCGCAGTTCTTCGCCATTCTCGTCGCGGTGCTCGCCGCCGTGCTCGCACTGGCCGGCGTGGGTGCGCTGATCGCCGCGCAGGTCTACCAGCTTTCCGCCTCCCTGCCGCAGTACCAGGAAGAGATCGAACAGAAAGTGCAAACGGTGCAGCAAAAGACCGTGGGCCGCGCCGACTCGCTGATGTCGCGCGCCGCCGCCACGCTGCAGCGTGTCACCCCCACGCCGCCGCCCGCACCGCCGCAGCCGCGCGGGCGCGCGGCGCGCAACCAGCCGCAGCAGCCCATGCCCGTGGAGGTCCACACGCCCGTGCCCACGCCGTTGCAGCTCGCGCAAAGAGCGCTCGCTCCGGTGGTTGCGCCGCTCGAAACGAGCTTCATCGTGCTCGTGGTGACGATCTTCATCCTGTTCCAGCGCGAGGATCTGCGCGACAGGCTTATCAGCGTGTTCGGCTCCGACGACCTGCACCGCACCACCACCGCCATCAACGACGCCTCGCAGCGGCTCTCGCGCTACTTCGTGGCGCAACTCGGCGTGAACGTCTCGGTGGGCGGGATCATCGCGGTCGGGCTCGCGGGCATCGGCGTGCCGGGGGCGCTGCTGTTCGGCGCGGTGGCGGCGCTCATGCGCTTCGTGCCTTACATCGGCATCTGGATCGCCGCGATCATGGCCACGATGGTCGCCGCCGCGACGCAGCCGCAGTGGACCATGGCCGTCTGGACGCTGATCTTCTTCATCGTCGTGGACGTGGTGGCCGGGCAATTCGCGGAGCCGATGCTCTACGGACGGCGCTCGGGCCTCTCGCCGCTTGCCGTGGTGGTGGCGGCGATCTTCTGGAGCTGGCTATGGGGACCGGTGGGGCTCGTGCTTTCCACGCCGCTCACGTTGTGCATCGTCACGCTCGGCCGCTACGTGGACCGCCTGAACTTCCTCACGATCCTGCTCGGCGACCAGCCCGCGCTCACGCCCGCGCAAACCTGCTACCAGCGCCTGCTCGCCGACGATCCGCACGAAGCGCTGCTGCAGGCCGACCGGCTGCTGGCGGGCATGCCGCTCATCGACTACTACGAGCAGGTGGTGTTCGAGGGTCTGCGATTCGCGCGCAACGACGCGCTGCGCGGCGTGTTGCCGGCCGAGCAGGTCGCGCGCATCAACCAGGCGTTGCTCGATATCGTCGAGGACCTCGAATCCGTAGACGATTCGCGCCACGCGGCGCCCGAAGACGACAGCGCACGCAAGACAGGCGAAGGCGAGGGCGCGAGGGGCGGCGAGTTCACGCTCTCGCCGGATGGGGGCGAGGTGCTCTGCGTGCCGGGGCGCGGCGCGTTCGACGAAGTGGTGGTGGCGATCATCGGGCAGTTGCTCCTGCGGCGCAATATCCCCTGCACGGCCACGACCTACGACGAAGTGCGCGCCACGCGCGCGGCCCTCGTAGATGCCGAGCGCTCGCCGGCCATCTGCGTGGTGACGCTCGATGCGCCCGAGTCGCCGCCGTATCTGCGCAATCTCGTGCGGCGCGTGCGCGAGCGCGCGCCCGAGGCGACCATCGTGGTGGGCGTCGGCGCGGCGCAGCGCGACGAAGGCGCCGGCATTGCCGACGACCCGGGCACGCTGTTCCCCACCACGCTGCGCGATCTCGTCGAGGAGTGCGGCGCGGCGCTGCGGCCGGCGCACACGCCGCAGGAGCCGAAAAAGGCAGTCACCGAGGACGCACGGGATCCATACAGCGCCGGGGCGAAATTGTGACAGTCATGCGGGTGTCACATTGAACCCCGAACATAAGCGACCCTGTGCCCCTGGTTGCGGCATTCGAGTTACTGGGAGACAACGTTGCTGAGCCCGCATGAATTCGCCACATTGATGCTGGTCCGCCATTCGCCGGACCAGATCGACATGAACCGCCACGAACTGGACACGCTGCTCGAGCGCCAACTGGTCGCGCTCGACACGTGGACGGAAGGTCATCGCCAGCTCTCGCTCACGACGGCCGGCCGTTCGCTGCTCGAAGCAGTGGGGCGGCTCGATGGCGTGACGGGCTTGCACGAGGCGTTCTGCAGCGAGCGTTTCGCGGCGAGCCTTTGATCGCATTGATGCGCCATGCGCGGCGCATTGCCTGTTCGGGCATGTATTGAGTGATGCCAGGTAATTGTGCGATTAACCGCACATGGCAGGCGCCGGCGTCTTGTGTCCCTTAACGGACACTGCTACGCTCCAACTTCCACTGGCGGTATCGATGAGCCCGATGATACGACTTTTCTTATGCAGTGCGAATGAGTGAGCGTGGCTGGGTATGGCTATTTGCGGGCGCGCCATGCAGTGCCATCGAGCATGAGAACCGATAGCTTTGTGCGGCGGCTCGCCTTTCAACTGGCCAACGGGTGTTCCCCTCTACGGGTTTATCCCCATCGCACCGCCTCTTTGTGGTCGTCAAACTGACTCCGTCCTCCAGAGTCTGCTTCATCTCACCTACCCCCTAAGCAAAAGGAGGATCTATGGCAAAGCGTATTGCCTACGTGACCGGCGGCATGGGTGGCATCGGTACCGCCATCTGCCAGCGTCTGCATAAAGACGGCTTCACGGTGGTCGCGGGCTGCGGTCCGAATTCGCAGCGTAAAACGCGCTGGATCGACGAACAGAAGGCCCTCGGCTACGACTTCGTCGCGTCCGAAGGGAACGTGGCCGACTGGGATTCCACGGTCGCGGCGTTCGAAAAGGTGAAGAAGGACGTCGGCGAAATCGACGTGCTGGTCAACAACGCGGGCATCACGCGCGACGTCGTGTTCCGCAAGATGACGCACGAAGACTGGACCGCCGTGATCGATACCAACCTCACGAGCCTCTTCAACGTCACCAAGCAGGTGATCGACGGCATGATCGAGCGCGGCTTCGGGCGCGTGATCAACATTTCTTCGGTCAACGGGCAGAAGGGCCAGTTCGGTCAGACGAACTACTCGACGGCCAAGGCCGGCATTCACGGCTTCACGATGGCACTCGCGCAGGAAGTGGCGACCAAGGGCGTGACGGTCAACACTGTTTCGCCGGGCTATATCGGCACGGACATGGTGAAGGCGGTGAAACCCGAAGTGCTCTCGAAGATCATCGACAGTATTCCGGTGCGCCGCCTCGGCGAGCCGCAGGAGATCGCCTCGATCGTGGCGTGGCTCGCGTGCGATGAATCCGGCTTCTCGACGGGCGCCGACTTCTCGCTCAATGGTGGCCTGCACATGAGCTGAGCGCCTGGGGCCCCCGGGCATTTGCCAGCACAACGAAGTTTTCGCGCGGGAGCGGTGTCATGCCGGCTCCCGCTTCGTTTTTTCGAGGCGCTGGTTCATTTTCCGAGCGTCGAAAGAAAAATGCGCCGGAAGCGGACTCCCGGCGCTCAAGTTCGACTCTGCGTGGTCCCCCACAGTCAGGGACAGGGTATGGGGCCGGGCAGAAGGGCCCGCAAGTCGTTGAACCCGCTGCCATGCTCCATGAGTGATTTAACGGCCTCGCACACGCGCAGGTGAATGCGGAAAAACCCCGGCTTTCGCGGGTTGGCTGTGTGTGCGACGTCGTGCGCGTCACCAGTCGCGCGTCACCAGTCGATGCGGTGACGCTCCTCGGTTTCGCGGTGCCGGCGGTCGTCGTCGCTGTGCAGGTAGAGGCTTGTGGTGGTCAGCGATGCATGGCCGAGGTTGTCGCGCACGAGGCGCAGGTCGAGATCGCCGTCGGCCATGTGGGAGCCCGCGCTGTGGCGCAGCCAGTGTGCCGAGGCGCGTTCGAGTTGCGCCGCACGCGCCTCGTTCTCGTGAGGCGAGCCGGTTTCGCTGCGTTGTTGGCGCAACCGTTCGGCTGCGCCCGCGAAAATGCCCTTCACGATCGCGTGGAGCGCCGCGCGCGTGAGCGGCTTCGTCGACTGGCCGATGGGCAGAACGAGCGGCGTGGTCTCGCGCTCCGTGGGCAACGCGGGCAAGCCGCGCTCGCGCCGGTAGCACACGAGCTCCTGCATCAGCTCGGCCGTGGCGGGCACGAGGCGCCGCCGGTCTCCCTTGCCCAGCACGTCGAGCCACCAGCGCTCCTTGCCGGCCGAATCGCGGCGCTTGAAGAAGTCGCCCATCGTATTCGTGCCCACTTCCGAAATGCGCAGGCCGCCCAGGTAGAGCAGCGTGAGGAGCCAGCGCGAGCGGCCGTGGTGTGCGCGCTCGCGCTCGCTTGCGCGCGGGAGGCTTTCGACATAGGCCTTCACTTCGTCCCAGAGTTCGCGCTCCAGGTAGCGCGTGATGCGCGGCTGGGCGCGGCGTGCGCGCTGGCGCGAGAGCGAAAGGGGATTGCCCGCGAGATAGCCCGCGCTCACGAGCCACGAGAACAGCGCGTTGAGGATCACCATGGCCTGGCGCTGGCTGGTTGGCGAGAGCGGCCCGTAGAACGGACGCCAGCGCGGGTCGTTGCGCGCGTGCTTGCGCCCGCCGCCCGCCACCCAGCGCGCGGCGGGCTGGGGATCGGCGAGGAAGTGCTGGTAGGCGAGCAGGTCTTCGTGCGTGAGTGACGAGAGCGGCTTGCCCGATTGCACGATCGCCCAGAGCATGAGGCGCTCGGCTTCCTTGCGATAGTTCTCGAACGTCGACTTCGAATCGGCGACGCGCGCGAGCCACGCGCGCACGGCGTCCAGGTCGTTGGCGGCGGCGATCTGCATGCGCCCCGCTGCGCGGTTCACGCCGTCGTGGCCGTCGAGGTCGGCGGGAAGTTCGAGCGTCTCGATGGGGCGCGGGGCGAGCAGGGCGGTTTGCATGGTGAAGCGGGGAAAGCCGTGGCTGGGAAAGTGAAAGGGACTATAACGCGGATGGGGCCGCCCGCGTACACCGTACCTATACAGTGGCCACCAGAATCGACTCGCCGCTCGCTGGCCGCAAGCCATCACTACGTTGTGCGAAATAATGCGCGGTGAGATCCGCAGTCGAAACATGGCGTGCCTCGCGAAGCCCCGCTGCGCGAGCGAGCGCAGTCATCTCGTCGGGTGCGAAGAAGCTCACGAACGGCGTGCCTGCGGCGCGCGCCCGCTCGTACACGGCGGCGTGCTGTGAGCGCTCGGGCTCGTCGATGAGTTCGAGCGGCAGCAGGAAGGTCATGGCTAGCGTCGAGCCCGGCGCGAGACGCGCGATCTGCTGCAGCGTCGCGCGATTCGCTTCGCGAGTGAGATACATGGAGACGCCCGTCGATGCGATCACCGCAGGGCGCGCGGCATCGAACCCGGCAACGGCGAGCCGCTCCCACCACGCTTCGCCGGCTTCGAAATCGACAGGCACGAAGCGCAGCCAATCCGGCTCCCGAAAGCCAGGCTCGGCGAGGCGCCGACGCTTCCACGCCTGCGGCCCCGGCTTGTCCACCTCGTACACGTGCAGCCGCGAGGCGATCTCGGCGCGGCGCTGCGCGAACGTGTCGAGACCCGCACCGAGAATCGCATATTGCTGCGCCAGGCCTTTCGCCGCCTGCTCGACCATGAGGTCTTCGACAAAGCGCGCCCGCCCCACGATGGACGCGCGATAGCCGCGTGTGCCTTCGGGGTGCATGTCGGGCCGCTCGCGCCAGTGGGCGCCGGGCGCGGCGATCCGCATGCCGGTCTCGTCTTCGAGCACGTGCGGTGAGTCGTCGACCTCGACGTGCAGCGCGCGCCATAGCGCAACACGAATGGCGGTGCTGTCGGGTGCGGCGGGTTGGCTGTCCTGCATGGCTGCGTGCTCCTGGGCCGCTTTGATCGGACGAATCGGACGAATCGGACGATTATCGCGCGAGTTGCCTCTCGCGCTGCGTTCCATAGAGCTCGGCGCTCACCTCCCGCAGCGCTTCGATCATGACGCTCGCGGCGGGCGTGGGCAGCCGGTCCGCGCGTGTGATGATGCCGAAGTCGTCCATCTGGCAATCCATCGGCACGGGCAGGATCGCCACCATGCCATGCGCCTCGTAGTAGTGCGCCACGTCTTCGGTGAGCACCGCGATCATGTCGCTCTGCTCCAGCACGCGCGTGATGAAAAGCAGCGCGGGCGTTTCCACCACGTTCGATGGCGGCGCGAGGCTCGCGCGCTGGAACATCAGCTCGAAGCGGTGGCGCAGCACGCTGCCCACGGGCGGCACTACCCACGTGGCGCGCGCAAGCTCGGCCAGCGCGATCGGTGCGCGAGGTGACTTGCCCGATGGCGTGTGTGCGCCGCCCAGCATCGGGTGCCCGGGCCGCACCACGGCGCACACGGGCTCGCCCGCGAGCGGTTCGTAGCGCAACTGAAGCTTGTCGTGCTCGGCGGAGAGGCGGCCCAGCACCACATCGAGCTTGTCCTGGGCCAGGTGTTCGAGCAGCACGTTGCTCGCGTCGATCTCCACGCTCACGCGCAGGTTCGCATGCGTGCGCTTGACCGCCGCGACGGCCGCCGGCAGCACGCGCACGCCCGGCGAGGTGATCGCGCCGACCGCCACGTGGCCAAGGCGCCCCGCCTTTAGCGCGCTCAGTTCCTCCTGCGCCTGGTCGAGGCTGCCGAGCACGGCGCGCGCGTGGCGCACCAGCGCGTCGCCGTAGAGCGTGGGGCGCATGCCGCGCGGCATGCGATCGAACAGCACCGCGCCGAGCGTCTCTTCGAGCTCGCGCAGCAGCTTCGAGGCGGCGGGCTGCGTCATGTTGAGCGCCGCCGCGGCGCGGTGAATGTTGCCTTCTTCGGCCAGCGCCACGACGAGCAGCAATTGCCGCGTCTTCAGCCGTGTGCGCACGTACCACGGGGTCGCATCGAGCATCTTTTCGCCTGATTTCCCAAATAGTTTTAGGTGTTTATACCAATGCCGGTTTCGATATCGGAAACGTCCGTTTTTTCATTAGAAGGTTATCAGAGATGTCCCTAGACTGTGCCGAACAACTCGCTCCTCAAGACGGACACGATGTCGGCAACCAAACCCAAACTGCGCTCCCAACAGTGGTTCGGCACCACGGACAAGAACGGCTTCATGTATCGAAGCTGGATGAAGAATCAGGGCATTCCCGATCACGAATTCGACGGCCGGCCGATCATCGGCATCTGCAACACCTGGTCGGAGCTCACGCCTTGCAATGCGCATTTCCGCAAGCTCGCTGAGCACGTGAAGCGCGGTATTTACGAGGCGGGCGGCTTTCCTGTTGAGTTTCCGGTGTTCTCGAACGGCGAATCGAACCTGCGCCCTTCGGCCATGCTCACGCGCAATCTCGCCTCGATGGACGTGGAAGAAGCGATTCGCGGCAATCCAATCGACGCCGTCGTGCTGCTGTGCGGCTGCGACAAGACCACGCCCGCGCTCTTGATGGGCGCGGCGAGCTGCGACGTGCCCGCCATCGTCGTGACCGGCGGTCCGATGCTCAACGGCAAGCTCGAAGGCAAGGACATCGGCTCGGGCACGGCCGTGTGGCGGCTGCACGAGTCGCTCAAGGCAGGCGAGATCGACCTTCATCATTTCCTCGCGGCCGAAGGGGGGATGTCGCGCTCGGCGGGCACCTGCAACACCATGGGCACAGCCTCGACGATGGCGTGCATGGCCGAGGCGCTCGGCGTCTCGCTGCCGCACAACGCGGCGATTCCCGCCGTGGACGCACGCCGCTACGTGCTCGCGCACATGTCGGGCATGCGTATCGTGCAGATGGCGCTCGAAGACCTGACGCTCTCGAAGGTGCTCACGCGCGAGGCGTTCGAAAACGCGATCCGCACGAATGCGGCCATTGGCGGCTCGACCAATGCCGTGATTCACCTGAAGGCGATTGCGGGGCGCATTGGTGTGTCGCTCGAACTCGAAGACTGGATGCGCATTGGCCGCAACACGCCGACCATCGTCGACCTGCAGCCTTCGGGGCGCTTCCTGATGGAGGAGTTCTATTACGCGGGCGGCTTGCCCGCTGTGCTGCGGCGCCTCGGCGAAGCGAACCTGCTGCCGCATCCCGATGCGCTCACCGTCAACGGCAAGTCGCTCTGGGACAACGTGCGCGAGGCGCCGAACTACAACGACGAGGTGATCCGTCCGCTCGACAAGCCTTTGATCGAAGACGGCGGCATCTGCATCCTGCGCGGCAATCTCGCGCCGCGCGGCGCGGTGCTCAAGCCTTCGGCGGCCACGCCCGAGCTGCTCAGGCATCGCGGCCGCGCCGTGGTGTTCGAGAACTTCGATCACTACAAGGCCACCATTGGCGACGAGTCGCTCGACGTCGACAAGGACTCGATCCTCGTAATGAAGAACTGCGGCCCGCGCGGCTACCCCGGCATGGCCGAGGTCGGCAACATGGGCCTGCCGCCCAAGCTCTTGCGCGAGGGCGTGAAGGACATGGTGCGCATTTCGGACGCGCGCATGAGCGGCACCGCTTACGGCACGGTGGTGCTGCACGTGGCGCCCGAAGCGGCGGCGGCCGGCCCGCTTGCCGCCGTGCGCAACGGCGACTGGATCGAACTCGACTGCGAGGTGGGGCGCCTGCATCTCGACATCAGCGACGAGGAACTCGCGCGCCGTTTGAGCGACGTCGATCCGGTTGCGGCGCCCGGCGTTGCGGAGCAGCAGGGCAAGGGCGGTTACGCGCGCCTTTATGTCGATCACGTGCTGCAGGCCGACGAGGGCTGCGATCTGGACTTCCTCGTGGGCAAGCGGGGGGCGGCGGTGCCGCGACATTCGCACTGATGCGTTGATGGCGGGCCGGCCGGTGCCCCGAACGCGCAAAGAACACGAGGCGCGCGAAACGGCCGAAAAAGAGCATAGAAGCTTTGCATGGGGCAGCACGGGACGCTAAAGCGTCGAGTGCTGCCAACAGCTTTGCAAAGGAGACACGATGACGAACCCCCAGGCGCTGCAACACGAGAGCCAGGCTCCCCAGGCGAGTGCTGCCGGCGAGCCGGCAAGCGAGGAAAAGCACATCGTCGGCCATATCGCGCGCCGGCTCGTGCCGTTTCTCGCGCTGATCTACGTGGTCGCGTACGTCGACCGCACGGTGGTCGGCTTCGCGAAGCTGCACATGAACGCAGCCGTGGGGCTCTCCGACGCCGCCTACGGCCTCGGCGCGGGTCTCTTCTTCATCGGCTATTTCCTGTGCGAGGTGCCGAGCAATCTCGCGCTCGCACGCTTCGGCGCGCGAGTGTGGTTTGCGCGCATTCTGTTCACGTGGGGCGTGATCACGATGGCGATGGCGTTCGTGAGCGGTCCGAAGAGCTTCTATGCGTTGCGCTTTCTGCTGGGCGCTGCGGAAGCCGGGCTTTATCCCGGCATTCTGTACTTTCTCACGCACTGGTTTCCCATGCGGCACCGCGCGCGCGTGATCGGCCTGCTCGTGCTCGCGCAACCCATTGCGGGTATCGTCACCGGCCCGATCGCGGGCGCGCTGCTCGAAACGCACGGCTTTTTCGGCATGTCGAACTGGCAGACGCTCTTCGTCGTGAGTGGCCTGCCCGCCGTGCTGCTTTGCATTCCCACGCTGCGTCTGTTGCCCGAATCGCCCGCGCACGCGCATTGGCTCAGCGAAGCCGAGCGCCGCTGGATCGAGCGCGAACTCGCCGCCGACACGCGCGCTTACCGGCTCGACGCACACCGCAACCCGTTCGCCGCGCTCAAGGACCGCCGCGTGCTGCTGCTCGCGCTGCTGTTCCTGCCGTTTCCGCTGTGCATCTATGGTTTGTCGCTCTGGTTGCCTACCATTATCAAGGCGTTCGGCGTGAGTGATTCCACGGCGGGCCTGCTTTCCGCGGTGCCGTATCTGTTCGCGGTAGTGGGCCTGCTCGTCGTGCCGCGCCATTCGGACAAGCATCGCGAACGTTACGGCCACATCGTCGTGGTCTCGGCTGCCGCGGCGCTGACGATGGCCGCGAGCGCGTGGTTCCGCGCGCCGGCGCTGCAACTGCTGTTCATTTGCCTGACTGCTTTCTCGATCTACTCGATTCAGGCCGTGGTCTGGGCGCTGCCCGGCGAGTTTCTCACCGGCGCGAGCGCCGCCGTGGGCATCGCGACGATCAACTCGCTCGCGAATCTGGGCGGCTATCTCGGCCCCTATGGCATCGGGCTCATCAAGGACGCGACGGGCAGCCTGGCGGCCGGTCTCTACTTTCTCGCGGCCACGCTGGTTTTCGCGGTGCTCGTGACGTTCGCCGTGCGTGCGGCGTTGCGCACGCCGCCGCGTGGCGCGGGGAACCTCGCGAGCGAATCGTGAAGCACCGGCCAAACATCACTTCGAAGCAGGACCGCTGACATGACTACGAGCCGTACGCCCCGCTACCGGGGCATTTTTCCCGTCGTGCCGACCACGTTCACCGAAACCGGCGAGCTGGATCTGGAAAGCCAGAAGCGCGCCGTCGATTTCATGATCGACGCGGGCTCGGACGGGATATGCATCCTCGCGAACTTCTCGGAGCAGTTCTCGCTCTCCGACGACGAACGCGAGCTCATCACGCGCACGGTGCTCGAGCACGTGGCGGGCCGCGTGCCCGTGATCGTGACGACCACGCACTACGGCACGAACGTGGCCGCCGTGCGCAGCAAGCGCGCGCAGGAGCAGGGCGCCGCAATGGTCATGCTGATGCCGCCGTATCACGGCGCGACCTTCCGCGTGCCCGAGCAGCAGATCTACGACTTCTACGCGCGCGTTTCCGACGCGATCGACATTCCGATCATGATCCAGGACGCGCCCGCGAGCGGCACCGTGCTGAGCGCCGCATTTCTGGCGCGCATGGCGCGCGAGATCGAGCAGGTGTCGTACTTCAAGATCGAGACGCCGGGAGCGGCGAACAAGCTGCGCGAACTGATCCGCCTCGCGGGCACCGACGCCGAGGGCCCGTGGGACGGCGAAGAAGGCATCACGCTGCTCGCGGACCTCAACGCGGGCGCGACCGGCTCGATGACGGGCGGCGGGTTCCCGGACGGCATTCGTCCGATCATCGACGCGCACCGCGAAGGCCGCATCGACGAAGCATTTTCGCTTTATCAGAAGTGGCTGCCGCTCATCAATCACGAGAACCGCCAGGCGGGGCTGCTCGCCTGCAAGTCGCTCATGAAGGAGGGCGGCGTGATTGCCTGTGAGCTGCCGCGCCACCCGCTGCCCGCAATGCATCCCGAAACGCGTGCCGAATTGATCGCCATTGCGCGCCGGCTCGACCCGCTCGTGCTGCGCTGGGGCAAGTGAATCGTTCGTCATCCAGAATAAAAAATCTCCCTGTCGTGAAGGGGCGGAGATCGTCATGAAAGCGTCTTATACGTTGGGCATCGTCGGCGTGGGCAAGATTGCGCGCGACCAGCATCTGCCCGCCATTGCGGGCAATCCGGGCTTCGAGCTCGTGGCGAGCGCGAGCCGCAACGCGCAGGTGGAGAACGTGCGCAACTACACCGACATCGGCACGCTGCTCGCCGCCGAGGCCGATCTCGACGCCGTCTCGCTCTGCGCGCCGCCGCAGGTGCGCTATGCGCAGGCGCGCGCCGCGCTGGAGGCGGGCAAGCATGTGATGCTCGAAAAGCCGCCTGGCGCGAGCGTGAGCGAAGTCGAGGCGCTGCGCGAGCTCGCGCACAAGCGTGGCCGCACGCTGTTCGCCACCTGGCATTCGCGCTGCGCGAGCGCCGTCGAACCGGCGCGCGCGTGGCTTGCCGAGCGCACCATTCGCGCCGTGCACGTGCGCTGGAAGGAAGACGTGCGCCGCTGGCACCCGGGCCAGCAGTGGATCTGGGAGCCGGGCGGCCTCGGCGTGTTCGATCCGGGCATCAACGCCCTCTCCATCGTCACGCGCATCCTGCCGCGTGAAGTGCTGTTGCGTGGCGCGACCCTGCACGTGCCGAGCGATTGCTCGACGCCGATTGCGGCCGACCTCGACTGCATCGATACCGACGGCGTGCCCGTGCGCGCCGAATTCGACTGGCGCCATGGTCCTGTCGAGCAATGGGAAATCGACGTGGAAACCACCGACGGCCTGCTTTCGATCGCAGAAGGCGGCAAGCGCCTCGCGATTGCGGGCGAGCCTGTTGCGCTCGAAGCCGAGCGCGAATACGCGACGCTCTACGAGCGCTTCCACTGGCTCATCGCGCACGGCACCGACGACGTGGACGTGCGCCCGCTGCGCCTCGTGGCCGACGCCTTCCTGCTAGGCCGCCACGTGGAAGTCGAGGCCTTCGGCCACTGAATGCCGCTTTTTTCATAGTTTCACCAAGACGCAACGACCACACCAGAGGAGACAGAAGCATGACCAGCAAGATCCGCCGTTTGACCCTTCGTGCCGTGCTCGCGGCAATGTGCGTGGCCCCGCTCGGCATGAGCGTGGCGGCGCATGCCGATTCGCCCGTGAAAATTGGCTTCCTCGTGAAGATGCCGGAGCAGGCATGGTTCATCAACGAGCAGAAGGCGGCCACCGCGCTCGGTCAGAAGGAGAACTTCGCGGTGGTGAACATCGGCACGCCGGACGGCGAGAAGGTGCTCGCCGCCATCGACAACCTCGGCGCGCAAGGCGCCCAGGGCTTCGTGATCTGCGCGCCCGACGTGCGCCTCGGACCGGCCATTCAGGCGCGTGCGAAGCGCTACAACATGAAGTTCGTGACGGTGGACGACCAGCTCGTCGATTCGTCGGGCAAGCCGCTCGCCAATGTGCCGCACCTCGGCATGTCGGCGTTCAAGATCGGCAACCAGGTGGGCCAGGCGATCTCCGACGAAATGAAGAGGCGCGGCTGGAAGCCCGAAGAAGTGGGTGCGCTGCGCATCACCGACTATGAACTGCCCACGGCGAAACTGCGCACGGACGGCGCAACGCAATCGCTCCTGGCCGGCGGCTTCAAGAAGGAGAACATTTTCGACGCCCCGCAAAAGACCACCGACGACGAAGGCGGATTCAACGCGGCTTCGCCCGTGCTCGCACAGCATCCGAACATCAAGAAGTGGGTGGTCTTCGCGCTGAACGAAGAATCCGTGCTGGGCGCCGTGCGTGCGACCGAGCAGCTGCATATTCCCTCGGAGGACGTGATCGGCGTGGGCATCAACGGCGCGGGTGAAGCCTTCGCCGAATTCCAGAAGAAGCAGCCTACGGGCTTCTACGGCACGATCGCGGTCAGCTCGACGAACCACGGCAAGGAGAGCGCGGAGAACCTCATCGACTGGATCCGCAACGGCAAGGAGCCGGCTGCCGACACGCAGACCACCGGCAAGCTGATGACGCGCGAGAACTGGCAGGCCGTGCGCAGCGAGCTGGGTATCTAAGGACTGCGTAATGGGCAGGGATGCAATGACTGAAATCACGATTGACGACGGCGCGCAGAGATCGGCGGACGCACGTGCGAGCGCTCAACAGGGGGCACGCGCGTACCTGGAGCTCGACGGCATTACCGTGAGCTTTCCCGGCGTGCGCGCGCTCGACCGCGTATCGCTCGAAGTGCGTGCGGGCGAAGTGCATGGCCTGATGGGCGAGAACGGCGCGGGAAAATCCACGCTGCTCAAGGTGCTTTCGGGCGTGAACCAGCCCCAGGAGGGCACGCTGCGCCTCGCCGGCGTGGAGCACCGCTTCACGACCACGCGCGCGGCGCTCGACGCGGGCATCGCGATCATCTATCAGGAACTGCATCTCGTGCCCGAGCTGACGGTGGCGGAAAACCTGATGCTCGGGCAACTGCCCAACCGCCTCGGCGTGCTCGACGAGGGCACGCTCGCGCAGCGCGCGATGACCGAACTCGAGCGCCTCGGCGAGCGTATCGACCCGCGCACGCCGGTCAAGAACCTCTCCATCGGCCAGCGGCAGATGATCGAGATCGGCAAGGCGCTCATGCGCGACGCGCGCGTGATCGCCTTCGACGAGCCCACGAGCTCGCTCTCGGCGCGCGAGACCCAGAATCTCTTTCGCATCATCAACGCGTTGCGTGCGGACGGCCGCGCGATCATCTACGTCACGCACCGCATGGACGAAGTCGACGAGCTCTGCGACCGCGTGACGGTGTTCCGTGACGGTAAGCATATCGAAACGTTCGAGTCGGTGGCCGATCTCGACCGCAACCGCCTCATTGCGGCAATGGTGGGCCGCTCGATCGAGGATGTGTACGGGTATCGTCCGCGCGAAGCGGGCGCCGTGCTGCTCGAAGCGAAGGGGCTGCTCGGGCCGGGTCTTGCCGAGCCAATTTCGTTCACGGCGCGGCGCGGCGAGATCGTCGGTTTCTTCGGTCTCGTGGGCGCGGGGCGCTCGGAGCTCATGAAGCTGATCTACGGCGCGACGCGCGCAAGCGCGGGCCATGTGGAACTGGACGGCAAGCGCGTGGATTTCGCGAGCCCGCGCGACGCCGTGCGCGCAGGCGTCGCGCTGTGCCCCGAGGACCGCAAGCAGGAGGGCATCGTCGCGATCGCCTCGGTGGCCGACAACCTCAATATCAGCGCGCGCCGCCACTTCAGCCCGGCGCGCTTCCTGCTCGACGCGCGGCGCGAACGCGAACTCGCTCAGGACTACATCAAGAAGCTCGCGATCAAGACACGCAACGGCGATACGGCCATCGGCACGCTCTCGGGCGGCAACCAGCAGAAGGTGATCCTCTCGCGCTGGCTTGCCGAGCGCATCGAGGTGTTCCTGATGGACGAGCCCACGCGCGGCATCGACGTGGGCGCGCGCGCCGAAATCTACAACCTGCTGTACGAGCTCGCGGAAGCGGGGCGCACGGTCGTGATGGTGTCGAGCGATCTCGCCGAAGTGATCGGCGTGGCGGACCGCATCATCGTGATGCGCGAGGGGCGTATTGCGGGCATCGTCCCGAAGGCCGAGGCCTCGCCCGAAGAGCTGATCAAGCTCGCGCTGCCGCGCTGAAAGCGTAATTTTTGTTTTTTGCCTTGCCGGCCGCGCGTGCGATGAAGGCGCGCGGCCGATCCGAAACGATGAACCAGAAATGAGTGAAGCCATGCAGCCACAGGGCACGCCAACCGTCAACGAAGCCGCCGCGCCCATGACCGCGTCGCGCGCGCGCGCGTGGGACATGATCAACAAATCGGGCATCGTGGTGGTGTTCGTGGTGCTGTTCGCGGTGCTATCCGCGACGGTGCCCGACTTCCTCACGACCCGCAACATTCAGGGCCTGCTGCTCTCCGTCACGCTGATCGGCTCGATTGCCGTCACGATGATGTTCGTACTCGCGCTAGGCGAGGTCGATCTTTCGGTCGCCTCGATCGTCGCGTTCTCCGGCGTGGTGGCCTCCACGGTCATCACGCAGTCGCATAGCGTGCTGCTGGGCATCGCAGCGGGCGTGCTGGCGGGCGGCGCGGTCGGCCTCGTAAACGGCGTGCTGATCGCGCGCTTCAAGATCAACTCGCTGATCGCGACGCTCGCCATGATGGAAGCGGTGCGCGGCCTAGCGTTCCTCACCTCGAACGGCGACGCCGTGATGATCTCGGAAGAACGCTTCTTCGATCTCGGCGGCGGCTCGTTCCTCGGCATCTCGTTCCCGATCTGGAGCAACATCGTCGGCTTCGTGGTGTTCGGCTTTCTGCTCAAGAAGACCGTGTTCGGCAAGAACGTGCTCGCGGTGGGCGGCAACAGCGAAGCGGCGCGGCTCGCGGGCTTGCCGGTCACGCGTATCAAGATCACGGTGTTCGTGCTGCAGGGGCTCATAACGGGCTTCGCGGGTGTGATGCTCGCTTCGCGCATGAGCCTTGGCGACCCGAAGACTTCGGTGGGCCTCGAACTCGGCGTGATCTCGGCGTGCGTGCTGGGCGGCGTGTCGCTCACGGGCGGCGTGGCCACGATCTCGGGCGTGCTGGTGGGTGTGCTCATCATGGGCGCCGTGCAGGACGCCATGAGCCTCATGAATGTGCCGACCTTCTATCAATACCTGATTCGCGGCGGCATCCTGCTGCTGGCGGTGCTGTTCGACCAGTTCCGGCGCAGCAAGCGGGCGGTGTGAGGCTCTTGAAGTCGAGGACAGGTGCGCTGCCGGCGTGCCTGTCCGCTCTCCGGTGATACAGCCTCAGATGTTTCGTGCCACGGCATTGGCGGCGCGATGCGAGAGCCAGGGCCGGCATCGGCCCCTGGCTCTCGCGGGCCCACGGGTGACCAGGAGACCGAAACCGATCCCTCGCCGCAAGGCTATGCGAAGCGCGGCAAACCGTTCGAGAAGTGGATCAATCGGGCACGGAGGGCGCCCAGGTTTCCAGCGCCGCCCCGCCCAGAATCGAATTGGCGTCCACGCGCGCGTTGTCGAGCTGCACGACGCTCGCCTGCCGCGCCGCCAATGCATCGCGATGCTCGATCGCCGTGAGAATGGCCTTGTGGCGCGGCAACGAAAGTGCGTGCGTGTTGGGGTGGCGGCTCGTGAGCTTGATCGACTCGGACAGCGCGAGCGAGAGCATGTTGCCGATATAGGCGAGCATGTTGTTGTGCGTGGCCGCCATGATCGCGCGATGGAACTCCAGGTCGGGTTCGAGCAGGTCGGCAGCCGTTTGGGCCTGCTCCATGCGCGCATACGCCGCGGCGATGCGCGCGCGGTCCTCATCGCTTGCGTTGATGGCGGCGAGCGCCGCGGCTGCGGGCTCGATGATCTGCCGCACGGTCATGAGCGAGCGGAAGAACTCGCCTTCGGGAATGCTGTTGACGGTCCAGTACAGCACGTCGGGGTCGAGCATGTGCCATTCATCGCGCGCGCGCACGACGCTGCCCACGCGCGGCTTCGAAACGACGAGGCCCTTGGCAACGAGTACACGCGTCGCCTCGCGCAGCACGGGGCGGCTCACGCCATAGGTTTCGCATAGCGTGGGTTCGGCGGGCAGGCGCTGCCCCGGCGCGAACGCGCCGCTCACGATCTGCATGCCGAGCTCCTGCACGATGCGCGCGTGCATGCTCTTGCGTTTCTCTAGATTGCGGTAATCCATGATTGTCCGGCCCGGGGGTTGCCCGGTCGGAGCGTCTCCCTGTGTTATGAGGTCAATGCGCGCTGGTGGCGCGCATCGCCCGGTATTCCCGCCGCACGATGTCCATCAGCTCGGCCACCGAGGTGTTGGCGCTGTGCTGCTCGTACGTCACGCGGCCTCGCTGCATCAACATGATGCGATCTGCAATGTCGAGCGTTTGCGCATAATTATGCATGATCATGATAATCGATAGGCCGCCCTTTTCCTTCAACCGCATGATGAGATCGATGATGAGGCCCGCTTCGCGTGCGCCCATTGCGGCGAGCGGTTCGTCGAGCAACAGGATCCTGGCGTTCGAACGCACCGCCCGCGCCACCGCGATGGCCTGGCGCTGTCCGCCCGAAAGCCGCTCCACGGGGAGGTCCACGGAGGGCACGTGCACGCCGATGTCGTCGAGGAGCTGTGCCGCGCGCTCGCGCATCTGCTTGTGATCGAGCAGCAGCTTGAAGGGGCCGCGGCGCACGATCTCGCGGTTCAGGAACATGTTGTGATAGATCGAAAGCGAGTTCGCGAGCGCGAGGTCCTGATAAACGCATTCGATGCCGAGCGAGCGCGCATGGTCGACCGAACGCAGCAGCGTTTCGTTGCCGTCGATCTGCAACGTGCCGCTCGTTTGCTGGTGAAAGCCCGTGAGGATTTTCACGAGCGTGGACTTGCCCGCGCCGTTGTCGCCGAGTATGCCGAGTATCTCGCCGCGCCCGAGCGTGAAAGAGACGCCGTCGAGCGCGGTGACCGCGCCGAAGCGCTTGACGATGTTGTCGCCGCGCAGCGCGAGCGGCGCGGCGGCGGTCACAGCCGTGGCGCCCGGGCCGCCCGGTGAGCCTTGTGATTCGTCCATCATCGGCTTCCCTTGCGGCGCAGGCGCCCTACGTGAATATTGAAGATCATGGCGGCGAGAATCGCGGCGCCGAGAATGATGTTGAACGTGAAGGCGTTGATGCCGATGAGCGTGAAGCCGTCATTGAGAATGCCGAGCACGGCCGCGCCGATCAGGCCGCCCACGATCGTGCCCGAGCCGCCCGTGAGCGGCGTGCCGCCGATCACGGCCGAGGCCACGGCGAGGAACATGATCTGGTTGCCGCCCGCCTGCGGGTCGATCGAGGTGATGCGAAAGCCTTCGAGTATGCCGGTGAAGCCCGCGAGCACGGCGGCGATGATGAAGTTGCCGAGGCGCAGCCGGTTCACATGTATGCCGGCCTCGCTCGCGCCGAGCGGATTCGCGCCCGCTGCCTGCGTGTGCAGGCCCCAGCGCGTGTGCCGCAACAGCACGTGCATGAAGAACGCGATGACGACGGTCCAGATGATTTCGCTATAGCCCCACGCGCCCATGAAGGCCGAGAACTCGGGCGAACCGGGCGTCTGGACCGGCGTGCCGCGCGAGACCGTGAGCGTGATGCCGTTGATGAGGAAGAGCGTGCCGAGCGTCGTGACGAACGAGGGCAGACGCAGCCACACGGTCACGGCGCCGTTCACGAAGCCGACGATCGCGGCGGCCACGAGCCCCGCGATCACGGCGAGCCACATGGGCGCGCCCGCGTCGTTGGCGAACACCATCATGAACGGCGCGAACGCGAACACCATGCCCGCCGAGAGATCGATGTCGCCGCCGATCATCAGCATGATTTCGCCGAACGCGATGATCGCCACCGGCGCGATGAACTGCGAGAGGTTGACGAGGCTCGCGTTCGTCAGCAGGAAATCGCGGTTCGAGAATTCGAAGTACGCCGCGAGCAGCGCCGCCACGAGGAGGATGCGCAGCTCGGGTGCCCAGGCGGAGAGCCATTGCCCGCGCGGGCGGGCAGCCCGCGCGGAAACTTCTGCGTTGCCAGTTTCGTCCACTGTATTCATCACGACTTGATTGCGCCGTTCATCGGAACGATTTGCGGCTTGGTGGTCTTGCCTTCATAACGCGTCGAGGTGTTCAGGTAGGGCTCGACGGTGTCCTTCGTCACGAACTTCAGGCCCGTGTTGGTATCGGCCGGGCCGACGAGGCCGCCCGAGGCGAGCGTCACGAACGCCTGCATGACCGTATAGAAGCCCTGCACGTACGGCTGCTGGTCGATGGTGAAGTCGAGGAAGCCTTCGTGAATGAGCTGGACGGTGGTGGGCAGCAGGTCGAAGCCGCCGCCGTGCACGCCCTTCGAAGGCAGGTTCTGGTCCTTCATCACCTGCGCGACGCCCTGCGTGCTGCCGGCATCGACGGCGAACATGCCTTTCACGTCCTGGTGACCGAGATAGAACGACTTGATCTTCGAAAGCTCTTCGTTGACGGTCGCGCCCGTGGCCACGGTCTGGATGTCGATCTTCTTGCCGGACTTCTTGATGGCGTCGCTCGCGCCATCCAGACGCGGCTGGATGTTGAGCTGGCCAGGCGTGGCGATGAAGAGCGCCACCATGCCGCTGTCGATGAGGCTCACGATACGCTCGCCCATCTGGTAGCCCGAGAGATACAGGTCCTGGCCGATATAGGCTAGGCGCGGATTCTTCTTGCCGCGCGGCGCATCGGCGTTATAGGCGAACACCGGAATGCCGGCGTCGAGCGCGGCCTGGATGGGCTTGTCGAACGCGGTGGGGTCGACGATCGGCACGGCGATCGCGTCGGCCTTCGCGGCGATCGCGGAATTCACGGCGCGCACCATTTCGCCGGCGTCGGAGGTGGCCGAGCCGGTCCACTGGTAGTCCATGCCCAGCAACGAGCACGCGTCCTGAATGCCGTATTGGGTCGGCACGAAGAACGGGTTCGTGGTGACGTGATTGACGAACACGATCTTCCACTTCTTGTGCGCGGGGAACGCCGCCTCGGCGGCCTGAGCCGTCGAAATGAGTCCGCCGCCGCTCACCGCGCCGAGCAGCGAGAGCGCCGCGCCCAGCCCCGCACCTTGCATCAGGCCGCGCCGGCCCGTGTCGATCAAGCTCTTGCCGTCTTTTGCGTCATCCCGATCCTGCGCCATGTCTTCCTCCGTTCTTGTCTTCGTGGTCGAATGGTCGACTTATCGTCGAAAAGCGTGCAGCTACTGGACAGTACCGGTGGTTCGCACGTGCGCCGCTCACGAGGGCAAACAGCGATGACGCGATGGACAACCGCAGCGAACGCGCGTTCGCCTGGCGCCGACGGTACCGCAAAAAATCTTAGTGCAGTGTGATGAGGCCTCCTAATCCATGTATACCCGTAACTAATCCACAGCGCCTTGCGCGGATGACAACGGGCTTACGCGCCTTTTGCCCCTTGCATGCGCGGTGGAGCCGAAGCGAGCTTTGCCTGGTCCATCGAAGTGGCGGCTTGCGTGCGCGGCTGGGTGGCGCGCGGTGCGCCGCGCCCCGTGCCCGTGGATTTGCGGCGCGCGGCGTGGCGCTCGGTCGCGCGCTGCAGCAGGCAGAACGCGCAGAGCAGCGCGCCGATCACAATGCGCGTCCACCACGAACTGAGCGTGCCGTCGAAGGTGATGAGCGTCTGGATCGTGCCGAGTATGCCCACGCCGAATACCGAGCCGATCACATAGCCCACGCCACCCGTGAGCAGCGTGCCGCCGATCACGGTGGCGGCAATGGCGTCGAGTTCCATGCCTTGCGCCTGGAGGCCGTAGCCCGAGAGCACGTAGAGCGTAAACACCACGCCGCCGAGCGCCGAGCAAAAGCCCGAGAGCGCGTATACGCCGATCTTGGTGCGCGCCACTGGCAGCCCCATCAGCAATGCGGAGCGTTCGTTGCCGCCGATCGCGTAGACGTTGCGCCCGAAGCGCGTGAAGTGCGCGATGACGATGCCGGCCACGAGCATGGCGATTGCGGTGAGCGAGCCCGTGGTGAGCGAGCCGCTGCCCACGGGAATGCTGAACTCGGAGAGCGCATGAAAGCCGGGGTCGTTGATCTGGATGGATTCCGTGGTGATGAGAAAGCAGGTGCCGCGTGCGAGGAACATGCCCGCGAGCGTGATGATGAACGGCTGCAGCCTGAAGAAGTGAATGAGCGCGCCCATGCCCGCGCCGTAGAGTGCGCCGCATGCGAGCACGAGCGGCACGACCACGGCCACGGGCCAGTGCAGCTTCTCGGTGCCCACGGCGCAGAGGATCGTCGTGAGCGCGACCACGGCGCCCACCGACAGGTCGATGCCGCCCGAGATGATCACGAACGTCATGCCGATGGCGACGATCAGCAGGAACGCGTTGTCGACCAGCAGCCCGAAGGCGACTTGAAGCGAGAAGAAGCCCCGGTACATGACCGAGCCGAAGCCGAACAGCGCGGCGAAGAGCACGACTGTCACGACGATGGGCAGCACGCGCGGATCGACGAAGCGAGTCGCGCCGCGCCGGCACGCTGCGAGCGTGTTCGAGAAGGACAGGGCAGGGCGGGTCATGCTGGGTTTCCCCCGAATGTGCGCACTGGCGTTCAGGCGCGCGCGCGCCGCGCGAGCGCGATGCGCCTGAGTTGGTGAAACGCGAAGGCGCGCGCGGCGGGCGACTGGATCAGGCACACGAGCAGCACGACCACGGCTTTCACGACGAGCGTGGCCTCGGGCGGCACGCCGATCGAATAGGTGGTGTAGGTGAGCGTCTGGATGATGAGTGCGCCGAGCACCGTGCCCGCCAGGCTGAAGCGTCCGCCCAGCAGCGACGTGCCGCCGAGCGTCACGGCGAGGATCGCGTCGAGTTCGAGCAGAAGGCCCGCGTTGTTGCCGTCCGCGCTGCGCACGTTCGAGCTGATGAGGATGCCGGCAATGGCGGCGGTCACGCCGCAGAAGGCGTAGGCGCCGAACACCACGGCCTGCGAGGAGAGGCCCGCGAGGCGCGCGGCCACCGGGTTCACGCCGATCGAGCGGATGAAGAGGCCGAGCGCCGTGCGATTGACGATGAGCGCGGTGAGCACGGTCACGGCGATGGCGATCCACACGGCGCACGGCACGAGCGCGAAATACCCGCCGCCCGCGAACAGATAGCCGGGCGCGCCGATGGGGATGATCTGCCCGCCCGTGAGCAGTTGCGCGACGCCGCGCCCCGCCACCATGAGGATGAGCGTGGCGATGATGGGCTGCATGCCGACGAAGGCCACGAGCAGCCCGTTCCACATGCCGGCGACGAGGCCCACGACGAGCGCCGCGCCGAACGCGGCGCCCACGCGGCTCGGGTCGTCGGCGAGCACCGTGGCGGCTGCCGCACCGGCGATCGCGACGACGGCGCCCACGGAAATGTCGATGCCGCGCGTGGCGATCACGAGCGTCATGCCGAGCGAGACCACGACGAGCGGCGCGGCGCGCATGAGGATGTCGATTGGCGCGCCGAACAGGTGGCCGCCCAGCAGCGTGATGGAGAGGAAGTTGCCGCGATGGACGACGTCGACGACGAACAGGCACACGAGCGTCGCGGCAGGCCACACGAGCGGATGCCTGAGCGCGAGCGTGAGCCACAGGGGCAGGGCCGGGCGTGTCATCGGCGATCTCCGGCGATGAGGTCGTAGACTTCGCGCTCCGAGCGCGCCGCGCCCGAAAGCTCGGCCACCTTGCGGCGGTCGCGCAGCACGGCGATGCGGTCGCTCACGCGCACCACTTCGCTGATCTCCGACGAGATGAACAGGATGCCGAGGCCTTTCGCGCAGAGCGCGCGCACGCGGTCCATGATCTCGAACTTGGCGGCCACGTCGATGCCGCGCGTGGGCTCGTCGAGTATCAGGAGGCGCGGCTTCGTGGCCAGCCACCGCGCGAGCAGCACCTTCTGCTGATTGCCGCCCGAGAGCAGGCCGATGGCCTGCTCGGCGTCGCGCGCCTTGATGCCGAGCTGCTCGATGTATTCGTTGGCCAGTTCGCGCTGGCGCGAGCGCCGGATCATGCGCCACCAGCCGAGTTGTGCCTGGAGTGCGAGCACGATATTCTCGCGAATCGAAAGATCGGCGACGATGCCTTCCTTTTTGCGGTCTTCAGGGCAATAGGCGAGGCCGTGGCGCACCGCGTCGCGCGGCGAGGTGAGCTTCACCACCTTGCCCTGGATGCGCACCGCGCCCGCGTCGGCACGATCTGCGCCGAACAGGAGGCGCGCCGTTTCGGTGCGGCCCGAGCCGAGCAGGCCGGCGAGACCCAGAATCTGGCCCGGCTGCACTTCGAGATCGAGCGGGTTCAGCACGCCGCGGCGCGCCACCCCTTGCGCGGCGAGATATGGTTCGGCATCCGTAGCAGTTGCGGGGCCGTGCGCGACCTCGGCGTGCGTGAGCCGCTCGCCCGCGTCCTGCAGGCCCACCATCTTGGCGACGAGGGTCTGCACGGGCAGGTCGGCCGCGAGATATTCGCCTTCGCGCTCGCCGTTGCGCATCACGGTAATGCGGTCGGAGATGGCGTAGGTCTGCTCCAGAAAATGCGTGACGAAGAGAATCGCAATGCCCGAAGCCTTCAGCTTGCGCAGCACTTCGAAGAGGCGCGCGACTTCGCCTTCGTCGAGGCTGGAAGTGGGCTCGTCGAGAATCAGGATGCGCGCGTCGACGGACATCGCGCGCGCAATCGCCACCATCTGCTGCATGGCGATGGGGTAGGTGTCGAGCGACTGCGTGACGTCGAGCGAGAGGTTCAGCTCGGCGAGCGCCGCTTCGGCGCGGCGGTGGATCGTCTTCCAGTCGATCAGGCCGCGCTTGCGCGGCTGGCGCCCCGCGAAAATGTTCTCCGCCACCGAAAGGTTCGGGCAGAGATTCACCTCCTGGTAGAGTGTCTGGATGCCGGCGGCTTCGGCTTCCTGTGGCGTCGAAAAGTGCACCGCCTCGCCCGCCAGCCGGATCTCGCCGGCCTCGGGCGCGTGGACGCCGGTCAGCACGTTGATGAGCGTGGACTTGCCGGCGCCGTTCTGGCCCATCAGCGTGTGGATCTCGCCGGGGTACAGACGAAAATCGACCCGGTCGAGCGCGCGCACGCCGGGGAAGGTTCGGGTGAGACCGACGGTTTCGAGTATCGGTGAAGCGCTCATAGGCAACCGTGAGAGAGGCCAGTGCGCGCGACGCGCCTCAGGAGCCCTTCAGGATGAAAGGCCAGGAAGCGCGCCGCGCCGCTTGCAGCGAGTTCAGTACTTGCGCGACGGCAGCACCTGCGCCGCCACGTCCATCGGGAACACCGTTTCGTTGGTCACGATGCGCTTGGGCAACTGCTTGCCCGCCACCACTTCCTTCACGGCGGTCATGAGTTGCGGCCCGAGCAGCGGGCTGCACTCCACGTCGACATTCATCTTGCCCGCGATCATCGCTTCGAAGCCGCCCTTGGTGGCGTCGAACGAGACCACGCTGATGTCCTTGCCCGGCTTCATGCCCGCTTCTTCCATGGCCTGGATCGCACCGAGCGCCATGTCGTCGTTATGCGCGTAGACCACGTTGATCTTGTTGCCATACGTCTTGGCGAACGCTTCCATGACCTGCTTGCCGCCTGCAAGCGTGAAGTCGCCGCTCTGCGACGCGATGATCTTGAACTTCGGATCGTTCTTGATCACTTCGATGAGACCCGCGTGACGGTCGTTGGCCGGCGCTGAACCCACGGTGCCCTGCAGCTCGACGATGTTGATCGGGCCGGGGTTGTTCTTGTAGTGGTCTTCGAGCCACTTGCCTGCGCGCCGGCCTTCTTCCATGAAGTCCGAGCCGATCATCGTCACGTACAGTGAGGTGTCCTTCACGTCGATGTTGCGGTCGGTGAGGATCACGGGAATGCCCGCGCGCCTGGCTTCCTGCAGCACCGGCTCCCAGCCCGACTCCACCACGGGCGAGAAGGCAATCACATCCACCTTCTGCGCGATGTACGAGCGGATCGCCTTGATCTGGTTTTCCTGCTTCTGCTGCGCGTCCGAGAACTTGAGGTTGATGCCGGCGTCCTTGGCGGCCGCCTTGATCGATACGGTGTTTGCCGTGCGCCAGGCGCTTTCCGCGCCGACCTGCGCGAAACCCAGCGTGATCTGCTTGTCTTCCGCGTGGGCGACGCCGGCCGCCAGCGAGAATGCGGCCGCCGCAGCGACGAGCCCGCTTATCATGCGAGTTACCAGTTTCATGCGTGTCTCCGATGTAGCCTGTTCGTTGTATTTCTTTAAAACATGGCGCTACACCCGCGTCCATCACGGCCGGACAGTATCACGAGAAGTATCGCGCCATCCCAAGCCAGGGCCGCCCTTTTCGGGGGGACCCTGGTCGTCGCCTGCTGACCACAATAGACAAACTATATGCAACGCGATGATGGGTTTCGATTAGCGTTTTCCCGAGAATCCCCCCTCATATAGTCATGCTATTTATTGAATATTCTCACTAAGTGGGCAAAACCATGAACACCCGTAAGCCCAAGCTTCGCTCGGCCGCGTGGTTCGGCACCACGGACAAGAACGGCTTCATGTACCGGAGCTGGATGAAGAATCAGGGTATCCCCGATCACGAGTTCGCGGGCAAGCCGATCATCGGCATCTGCAATACGTGGTCGGAGCTCACGCCCTGCAACGCGCATTTCCGCAAGCTCGCCGAGCACGTGAAGCGCGGCGTGTATGAGGCGGGTGGCTTTCCTGTTGAGTTTCCGGTGTTCTCGAACGGCGAATCGAACCTGCGGCCCACGGCCATGTTCACCCGCAATCTCGCCTCCATGGATGTTGAGGAATCCATACGAGGTAATCCCGTCGATGCGGTCGTGCTGCTGGTGGGCTGCGACAAGACCACGCCCGCGCTCCTGATGGGCGCGGCGAGCTGCGACGTGCCCGCCATCGTCGTGACCGGCGGCCCGATGCTCAACGGCAAGCACGAAGGGCACGATATCGGCTCGGGCACTGTGGTGTGGCAACTGAGCGAACAGGTGAAGGCGGGCAAGATCTCGATCCATCAATTCATGTCGGCCGAGTCGGGCATGTCGCGCTCGGCGGGCACCTGCAACACCATGGGCACGGCCTCGACCATGGCGTGCATGGCCGAGGCGCTGGGTGTTTCGCTGCCGCACAACGCGGCGATTCCGGCCGTCGATGCACGCCGCTACGTGCTCGCGCACATGTCGGGCATGCGCATCGTGGAGATGGCGCTGGAAGACCTGCGTTTGTCGAAGCTGCTCACGCGCGAAGCGTTCGAGAACGCGATCCGCACGAACGCGGCCATTGGCGGCTCGACCAATGCGGCGATCCACCTGAAGGCGATCGCGGGGCGCATTGGCGTGCCGCTCGAACTCGACGACTGGACGCGCATCGGGCGCGGCACGCCGACCATCGTCGACCTGCAGCCCTCGGGCCGCTTCCTGATGGAGGAGTTCTATTACGCGGGCGGCTTGCCCGCGGTACTGCGGCGGCTCGGTGAAGCGAACCTGCTGCCGCATCCCGATGCGCTCACGGCCAACGGCAAGTCGCTCTGGGAGAACGTGCGCGAAGCGCCCATTCACAACGCCGAGGTGATCCGTCCGCTCGAGCGCCCGCTCGTCAGGGACGGCGCGCTGTGCGTGCTGCGCGGCAATCTCGCGCCGAACGGCGCGGTGCTCAAGCCTTCGGCGGCGACCCAGAAGCTGCTCAAGCATCGCGGGCCCGCCGTCGTGTTCGAGAACTTCGACGACTACAAGGCACGCATCGGCGACCCCGATCTCCAGGTCACGGCCGATTCCGTGCTCGTCATGAAGAACTGCGGCCCGAAGGGGTATCCGGGCATGGCCGAAGTGGGCAACATGGGGCTGCCGCCCAAGCTGCTCGCGCAGGGCGTAACCGACATGGTGCGCGTTTCAGATGCACGCATGAGCGGCACCGCGTATGGCACGGTGGTGTTGCACGTCGCGCCGGAAGCGCGCGCGGGCGGGCCGCTCGCGATCGTGCGCGACGGCGACTGGATCGAACTCGACTGCGAGAAGGGGCTGCTGCGCATCGATATCGGCGACGAGGAAATTCGCGCTCGGCTCGATGCGTGGGCCGCGCAACAGCAGCCGGTACCAGCGGATCGCAGCGGCTATCGCAAGCTCTATGTCGAGCACGTGCTGCAGGCCGACGAAGGCTGCGATTTCGACTTCCTCGTGGGCTGCCGCGGCGCGGAGGTGCCGAGCCATTCTCATTGAGGATGCCGAAGCGAATCGCCGCTGTTCACGCCGCCGTTCACGCCGCTTTTTGCATCCGCTCCTGCGCGCCGAGGCAGCCAAGCCCCATGAGCGTTGCCTCGACGGCTTCGTCGAGCGGCGTATGGGGCTCGCGCCCGAGTTCGGCCACGAGCCGCGCGTTGTCGAGCTGCAACGGCTCGCGCCACAAATAGCGCATCTCCATCAGCTCACGCAGGGTCGTGACGAAGGGCGACACGGCGCGCACGAAGGTCCAGGGGAAGGGCTTGCGTTGCGGCTCCAGTCCGTGACCCCGGGCAACGCGGCAAATCGCTTCGGAGAGCTGCATGCCATTGGCGTCCCAGTGGCCGGCCATATGGAACGTGGCGAACGCAGGCAACGTGTCGCGCCGCGCGATCAGTTCGAGCATCGTGCGCGCCACGTCCGGCACATACGACCAGGCGTGACCGATGCCGCGCGCGCTGGGTTCGCGCACGACCTGCACCGGCGCGCCCGCCTTCACAAGCCCTTGTGCGAACCAGCTGTTGCCCACGCGTGGCCCGAAGAAGTCGCCCGCGCGCACGACGATCGAACGCACACCGCGCTCGCTCGCGGCTTGCATGCGCCGCTCCAGTTCGACGCGAATCGCGCCCTTGCGGGTGAGCGGCTGCTGCGGCGCGTCTTCACGCAGCACCGGGAACGTGTCGGGCCCGTAGTTGTAGACGGTGCCCGGCAGCACGACGGTCGCGCCCGTGGCGGCCGCGGCGGCGAGCGTGTTGTCGATCATCGGCAGCACGACTTGCGCCCAGCGCCGGTAGCCGGGCGGGTTCACGGCGTGCACGATCAATGCGCAGCCTTGCGCCGCGCGTAGCACCGCGTCGCGCGAGAGCGCGTCGCCGTCGATCCATTCGATGTGCTCAGCCTCGGGGAGCGCCGGATTTGTCGCCTGCACGCCCGGCGCGGAGCTGGACGCCGGGCTGGGCGCTCCACCGCGCCGCAACGCGCGCACCTGCCAGCCGGCCTCGCGCAACTGGCGCGCCACTTCGCTGCCGATACCGCCGCTCGCGCCGAGCACGAGCGCACGGCTTCGCGGATTCAGGGGGATGCCGTTCATGCGGATTCTCCTCGCGGATCAGCTGTCATGAAGGCCATTCTGCGCTGTTACCCACCAATAGAAAATTGGCGAAAATAGACGGGAGACTATACATTTATGTATAGCTTCCGATCTGGACTGGAAATCGGTAGCCGCCGAATCCGCTTGTGTTCATTCCGGCGGGCAGATGTGATCGGGGACGTACGGAAGGCGGGCCTTGTCATCGAGCTTGTGGCTCTGGAGATTTGCATATCATGGCCGAAAGGGAACCGAACTGGGAGTGGTACCGGAGTTTTCTGCAGGTCCTGGAGAGTGGCTCGTTGTCGGCGGCCGCCCGCTCGCTGGGCATCACGCAGCCAACCGTTGGACGTCACATCGAAAGTCTGGAGGCGGCGCTGGGGCTCACGCTTTTCACGCGCTCGTCCGACGGGTTCTCGCCCACCGAAGCCGCCAATGCACTGAAGCCGTACGCCGTGGGACTGGCGATGACCTCGGCCGCATTGCGCCGGGCGGCGAGCAGTCATGGAACGGGAGTCCGCGGTACGGTTCGGCTCACCGCGAGCGAGGTCATCGGCGTCGAGGTCTTGCCGCCGATATTGGCAGTCCTGCGCAATGAACATCCAGAGCTGACGATAGAACTGGTGCTGTCAAACAAGGCGGACGATCTGCTGCGTCGTGAAGCCGATATTGCGGTACGCATGTTCCGCCCGGTGCAGGAGGCACTGATAGCCAGGCGCATCGGTGCGATTGAAGTCGGTCTGCACGCCCACGAACGCTATCTGGCGGTTCACGGCGTGCCCAGGTCGATGAAAGAGTTGTCACGTCATACGCTCATCGGCTTCGATCAGGAGACCGCATACATTCGCTCGGTCAAGAATAAGGTTGAAGCTTTCACGCGCAGTCGCTTTGCTTTTCGAGCCGATAGCGACCTCGCCCAGTTGGGCGCAATACGCGCCGGGTTCGGTGTCGGCGCGTGCCAGTCTCCCCTGGCGGCAAGAGATCCGGGCCTGGTCCGGGTGCTCCGGCGAGAATTCTCGCTGACTCTGGACACGTGGGTGGCCATGCACGAAGACTTGCGCACGAGCGCGCGCTGTGCCGTGACATTCGCAGCGCTTGTTTCGGGGTTGCACGCCTATCTATCCGGCGCATGATCCATCCTCACTGCATCGTTTCGGTCCCGACGATCAGCCCTGCGTTGAGCCAGCTCGCGAGCAGCGCGCCGGCTTTCTCCACACCTTCATCCTCGCCTAGCCGCACAGCCAGCCACTCGCACAGCGACTCGAAACTGGCGTCGCGCTGCAGGCGCAGCAGTGCCGCGTGCTCGAGCGCATCGACCTCCTTGAACCAGGTGGCGTAGCCAACCCGCCAGACGAGCAGGCCGCGCGCTTCGGCAAGCATCTCGCTTTCGGGCAGCGTTTGTTCCGCGCACAGGGCCGACCAGATGGCCTCGGCGTTGGTGGTCGCGACACGGCTTCTGAGCGACGGCGTGAGGTGGATGCGCGCAGTACCCCAGTCGATGTCCGTCAATCCGTCCAGTGAAAGCGGCGAAGCATCCGCTGAGACGAACGCATCCGAAACGGCGTACTCGATCCATGCGAGCTCATGGAGATCGGGGTTGTCCGGGAACACGGCCTTGAGCGTTTCATCGAAAGCGCTGCCGTAGACATCGAGCGTCCAGGCATGCGGCGGCTGGCGGCCGATATGGCTGATCGCCGCATGGATGAAATTTTCCTCGCCGAGCCATTTGCGCACCTGCGGGAAGGATGTTTCGAGGCAACCGACGAGTTGCGCGCGGTAGTTGTTCTGGTACACATCCAGGCCGGCGCCTGCGTGGCGCGCCACATTTCGCATGGGAGCGTCATTGCCTTCGACGAGCCACGCGCGAAACTGCGCCTGCATCTGGGCGAGCGTCATGCGGCCTCCCGCTCGGTGGCGTGCAGCGCATGAACGTTGCCGAAGGTAGCGCCGGCGGTGCTACGGGCCGCAGCACGTGTGCGCCGCGCAATGGCGAGCTCATCCAGTAGATGCTGCAGCGGCGGAATATCGCCGTCTCGCTCGATCATCGTCGCGACGGGGCCGAATCGCGATACGGCATGCGTGTAAAGCGCCCAGACCTCGTCGCGCACGGGCGTGTCGTGGGTGTCGATGAGCAGGCCGCGCCCCTGCGTATGGCCTGCGAGATGAATCTGGCGCACGCGCTGCGCGGGGATGCCCTCGAGATATTCGAGCGGATCGAATCCATGATTCGTAGCACTTACGAAAATGTTGTTGACGTCGAGAAGCAGTTCGCATCCCGTGCGCTGCGTCATGCGTGCGACGAACTCCCATTCGGTCATGGAGGCGTCGTCGAACACCAGATAGCTCGAAGGGTTTTCGACAAGCAGCGTGCGTCCGAGTGCGTCTTGCGCCACCTGGATGTGCGTGCAGACGACGTCGAGTGCTTCTTCTGTATAAGGAACCGGCAGCAGATCGTGAGAATTGAAGCCCCCAAAGCGCGACCAACTCAGGTGGTCGGACACGAATAGCGGTTCGATTTCGTCGACGAGTGCTTTGAGCCGACGCAGATAGCCGGCGTCGAGACCGTCCGCCGACCCGATCGACATCGAAACGCCGTGCAGCGCAACCGGATGGCGTTCACGGATCTGCCGCAGGATATGGCGCGGTTGCCCGCCGTCGACCATGAAATTCTCGGAAATGACTTCGACGAAGTCGACCGGCACGGCCGTCTCCAGGAAGTCGCGGTAATGCTCCTTGCGCAGGCCGAGGCCATAGCCGGAAAAGCGGGGGTTGGAAGCGGGCATCGCGGGTATCCGGTCGGGACATTGAAGGGGCGCCGGCCCGGCTCGAAGGAGCCGGGCCCGGAGGCGCGTGACTTCGGGTTACTTCGGCTCGGTCAGCGTGCCGCCCAGTGCATGGCACTCGGTCGGCGTTTTGACGAGCAGGCCCTTGCCCTTGCAGCTGTTGAGGCCCTTGCAATCGTTCTGCGAAGTCGCGCAGAGCCCTTGGCCCTTGCAGGCATTGACGCCATAGCAGCGGCCCGGTTGCTCGGTGCCGGCCGCGTTAGCGGCAGTGGCGACCGAGGCCGAAGCGAGGGCGAGCAGTGCGGCGGCGGCCGCGAAGCTCGCGCGGGATTTGATAGTCATGCTCATGATTTCTCCATGGCTTGTTGAGGGAACGACTCGAAAAATCGGCTGGTGAAAGCGTGCAGGCGCGAACGCGGTCAGTGAGCGTTGAGCGCTGCATTCTCGATGACCTGTGCAACCGCTTCGGGCTGCGAGATCTCGACGGAATGGCTTGCGTTGATCTCGGTGACTTTCGAGTGCGCGCGTGCGGCCATCCAGCGTTGCAGATCCGGGCTCAGCGCGCGGTCCTGCGTGGCGACGATGGCGTAGCTCGGATGGTCGTGCCAGGCCGCCTCGAATGGCGCGGCACCGAATGCCGCGAGGGTGGCCGGCACCTGCGAGACGGCCATGAAGCCAGTGCGTTCGGGCGCCACGTCGCCGGCGAAGTCGGCGGCGTAATGGGACTGATTGAAGTAGATGTGACCGTCGCGCGTCGTCACCCAGTCGTTGCTGGGCGCCGGCATTGAAGAGACGAGTTGGGTCACGCTCTCCAGCACGTCGGGCTGATACGCCGCGACGTAGACGAGCGCTTTCACTTTCGCGCGCGCGCCCGCGGCCGTGATCACCTCGCCGCCGTAGCCATGGCCGACCAGCACGACAGGCCCGACGGCCGCGAGCGTGGCGAAGCGCACGGCGCCGACGTCTTCGTCGTAGTTCGTGAGCGGCTCCTGCACGACGTTCACGTTGTAGCCCTTGTGGGTCAGGATGTCTTCCACGGTGCGCCAGCCCGAACCGTCGGTGAAGGCGTCGTGGACGATGACAATGTTCTTCACGCCGGCGGGCGCGCTCGGCGTCTGCGCGGACGCGAGGACGGGCGCGGCCAGCGCGATGCAGGCGGCGGCGATGGACGAAAGAATGCGCATGCGTTGTCTCCGGGGGGCCTCGATCGGCCAATGAGGTTGATGAGTTGTTGAGTTGATGAAAGAGGGGGCGGCGCGCCGAGCTGGCGGCCGACATCTTGCGCTACGTGTTGGAACGGCGGGTACGCCAGGCATCGACGGACCATGCGCCGCCGCCATAGGCAATGAGCGGCAGCAGCAGCCCCGCCCAGCTCAGGTGCGTGGGCCACGCGTCGGGATAGACGAAGATCTCGATCACTGCCGTCATGGCGAGCAGCACGAAAGCCGCGGGACGCGTGAGCAACCCGAGCACGAGCAGGATCGGGCACAGGTGTTCCGTGTAGGTGGCGAGGTGCGCGGCGAGTTCGGGCGAAATGAGCGGCAACGCGTATTCCGAGCGGAACAGCTCATAGGTCGAGGGTTTGATCGTCAGTAGTCCCTGGACTTTCGTGCGACCTGAGAGAAAGAAGATCGCGGCGATGCCAAGCCTCGCCACGAGCAGCAGCAACGCGGGCGGCAACGCGCGCTGCAGCACTGTCTCGATGTGCGGGAGCGGTGGCTGCGCCACCGGCTTTGCGCGCGTGCTCATGACGTGGCCTTCAGCGAGCCGTAGCCCTTCGGTGTCTTGATGGTCGTGCAGGTGCCTTTGTCGACGAGTACGAAGGCGTTGCCCTGATAGTCGACCTTCGATGTGGCAGCGCACGTAGTGCCGGGGCCAGCGGCGCAGTCGTTCTTGCCGGCGAGCGCGACGCCGAAGCATTTTTCCTGCGGTTTCCTGTCCGCGTCGGAGGCGTGGGCCAGGCCGCTGGCCACGCTGATCGAGAGGGCAAAGGCGGCGGCGAGGCCGGCTCGGGTACGGTTCATGGTGTTCTCCTGGGGCAACAGCGGCTAAGGGTGGATCGGCGACCAGGCGCGCCGCGGGCAGGGCTGGCGGCGCTCAGGCTTACGGGCTACTTTCACGGCGCCGGGGCGGCGGGCAAAGGCCGTCCGGCGTTGACGCCATTGAAGCGCGCGCGTGTATCTGGGTTGTTTCCGGGAGGGGCGCCGCGTGCAACGTCGTGTATCTCGCGTGCCCGCATATACATTGGGAAACAAACCGGACGATCGAAAATCGGGGACGGGGAGAGGGGGCGCTACGATCAGTACGCCGGGTATGGCGTTCTCGATACGTTTGACCAGCTGCTCAGTCGCAAGACGGTGCTTTCACCGGGCGAGTATCAGAGGGGATTTGCGCGCCTTTTCGTGGATCGAGAGGCGGAACGCGAGTGCATGTTGTCGCCCGCCAGCATGGCGCGACGTAGGGTGAGGCGGGAGGATGACTTTGCGTTTGCTTTCGAATGTATCTGCAATGCGAACGGATACACGCGCTTGCAGAACCGCACGTTGTCGAAACAAGCCAAATAAAACGCTGCGTTGCGAATCTGCTGGCTGGCATATCGAGGCGCATGAACCTTTCTGCCAGACGCATTTCACGCACTGGCAAACGGGGCTGCCGCCCGCAGGGGCGGCCACGACCCTGCGCCGCTCACGCTTCGCCGGGCGCGCCCAACTCGATGGTCGGCTCGCAGAGTATGGGAAAGTTCACCGAGTTCGCGATATAGCACTGTTCGTGCGCCGCATGGTGCAGGCGCTCGGCGAGGCTGCGATTGTCGCTCGCGCGGATCGTCACGCGCGGGCGCAGCACGATCTGCGTGAAGGCGCCGCGCTGAGGTGTATCGGCCATCGTGCCAACGGCATCGTCCTCATAGGCGAGCACCGCGATGCCCGCGTCGGCGCAAAGATGGAGATACCAGAGCTTGTGGCACGCCGAGGCTGAAGCCACGAGCAGGTCTTCGGGGTTCCAGCGCGCGGCGTCGCCGCGAAAGGCAGGGTCCGACGAGCCGGGAATATCCGGCTTGCCGCTTGCACGGATGACGTGATCGCGGCCGTACTCGCGATAGCCCGAGGTGCCGCTGCCGCGATTGCCGGTCCATTGCACCGAAACGCGGTAGGTGTGTTCGCCGTGCGCCATGTCGCTCTCCATGTGATCAAACCGTTTGGGTCAATTATGACAGCTGGTGAGCTGCTATACCGTGCGTGCGGCAATGCCCGCCAGCTCGCGGCCATTCGCGGCCATCGCGACGCGTATGCGCGCGGGCGCATATGATGGCGCATTCACACGGATCACCGCGCTTTTTACGACATTTTTTCTTGAGGCCCTTACCGCGCAAATCTAGACTGGGTGCATCGAAACCACTGGAGACGCCATGTCGAACGCGCGTGCCCCACAGCGCCTGGATGAACGGATCGCCTGCATTCAGCCCGGCATAGGCCGGCTCGTGCTGCGGCGTTTCGATGCGCGCCACGATTCATGGGAGGCGCTCACGCGGCTCCTGAATCGGGCGTTCGCGCGCCTCGCGGCACTCGGGTTGCATTGCTTGTGCGCCGATCAGTCGGCGAACATCACGCGTGAGCGCGCGCTGGCCGGCGACTGCTTCGTGGCCGTCTGCAATGGCAGGATCGTCGGAACGCTCACGGTGAAAGGGCGCGACAGTCATTCGCAGTGCGAACATTATCGCCAGCGCGGCGTTGCCTCGGTCCATCAGTTCGGTATCGAGCCGAAGTGGCAAAGCCGCGGTATCGGCCGCGCGCTGCTCGCTTTCGCGGGCCATTGGGCGGCCGCACGCGGGTACACGCAAATCGCGCTCGACACGCCGTTCCCGGCCGACCACCTGATCGCGTTCTATCGCGCGCAAGGCTTCAGTCTGGTCGATGTCGTGCGCTTTGCCGGCCGTGGCTACGACAGCGCGGTGCTCAGCAAGGCAGCGGCGCTGCATGGCGGCGGCGGGTTCCCGCATGCGCCCGGCGCGCTGCCCCATGCGCTGGGGGCGAGCCCGTTCTTGTGAGGCATGCCCGCAACGCTCACGCCGTGCGGGCCATTTGCGCTTCGCGCGCCAGATAGCGCAGGAATTCAGCGGCGGGCATTGCCTTCGCGTAGAGCCAGCCTTGCGCATACTGCACACCGCGCTCGCGCAGGTAGTTGGCTTGCGCCTCGGTTTCCACGCCTTCGGCGACTATCGCGAGGTCGAGGCTGCGCGCCATGTCGATGATGTGCGGCACGATCTTGTTCGCTTGCGCGCCGCTCGCGAGCGAGCGGGTGAATGTCTTGTCGATCTTGATGCCGTCCACCGGCAGCTCCTGCAGATAGGAGAGGCTCGAGTAGCCAGTGCCGAAGTCGTCGATGAAGATGAGGTGGCCGGCCGCACGATATGCCTCGATTGCCGGCGCTGCCCTTGCCGTGTCGACAAACGCGCGCTCGATCGTTTCGAACCAGATCTGCTCGGGGCGCACCGCGTATTTCGCGAGGCTGGCCTTCAGCGTGTCGAGCAAGCGCGTGCCCGCGAGATCCTCGCCCGAAAGATTGATCGAAACGTGCAGGTCGTGGCGCCGGGCAAGGAGGCTGCCCACGCCCTCGAATACGGACTGTACGACCTGATCGGTGATGGGCTCGACGAGCCCGAGCGATTCGGCCATCGGGATGAACGTGTCGGGTGCGACCACGGTGCCGTCCTCGAGCTTCCAGCGCACGAGTGCTTCCGCGCCGACGCAGCGCCCGCTTTCGAGCGAGACGAGCGGCTGCAGCCAGGCCTCGAATTGCCGCTGGCGGATGGCCTGCAGCAGCACGCTGCGCGGCGTGCGCTGCATGCGCCGCCAGTGCATGACGAGCCACGTGCCGATCGCGCTCGTGACGAGCGCGGGCGCGAGCATCGCCCTGAGTTGCGCAAGCAGATTCCTGCGCACGCGGCCTTCGGGCTCGTAGGCGACCACGGCGATCGGATAGCGACGCGAGCGCTCCACGACGTAATAGCGCCCCTCGAAGTAGGGGCTGCCGGTTTCGCGCAGCAGCGCCGCGCGCATGAGGTCGGGGTCCGTGCGCGGCCAGCGCGAGATGATGGTGCCGTCCTGCGCTTCGAGCACGGCGAGCTCGATGGTGTCGTCGAGCGACACGATGTCGAGGTAGAAGCGCGTGTCGATCACCACTATGTGGCTGCCGAGACGCATGTTGAGCATGCGCTGCTCGTGCCCGGGCTCGCCAACCTCCGTATGCCAGGCGGTGAAGCCTTCTGCATAGGTCCATTTGGGGGGCGGCAGCGCTTCGTCGATCAGGCCGCGCAGCGACGTGCAGCGCAGCCGCTCGCCATCCGTCCAGCCAGCTTCGCGAATGTATCGAAACTGCTCCTCGGCGCGGCGCAAATGCTGCAGGTGCTCGCCCGTGCACGGCGTGCCGTCGAACGGTGTGAGCATGCGCAAAGCGGCTTCGGCATCGGAGGTCACCAGCTCTGCGCGCAGCAGCGCGCGGCGCGAGAACGCGTCGATCTGGTGCCGCTGCTGGCGCTCCGAAACGGCGTTCGAAGCGTAGACGGCGAGCGCGAGCGTCGTCAGGATGGCGAACGCCACGACACAAAACGTCCTCAAGGCGGCGAGTCGGTTGCTCATGGCGTGTCGGGCTCCGGCGGGCACGAACGAAGGCGGCGGGTCGCGAAGATCAACGGCATGCGCTGCGCCTTGACACGTTCTTTGATCGCTGCAGCCGATGGTAACGTTTTTCGCCCGGTGTCGACGTGCTGCTGTCCCGGCTGGATGCCGGTGCGATCGGAATGGCCAGCATGAGCCAACCGATGCGCGGCGCATGAACGCCCGCGCAGGCGCGCTCACGCACGCGCCGGATCGATCGTTCTGGAATCCTCTGCAACGACACGGTTGCGGCCGGCCGCCTTCGCGGCATAGAGCCGCCGGTCGGCTACCGACATGAGCGTGTCGTAGTTGGCGGGGCAGTCCGTGGGAGTTGCCGCGACGCCTATCGACACCGTGAACGCAATGGCGTCCGGGTGGGCGGCGTCGCCCGGCGTGGGGGCGTGAGCCGCGTGCGCCTCGACCTCCGCGCGGATGCGCTCGGCCACGGCCGCCGCCGTTTCGAGATCGGCGCCGGGCAGCAGTGCGGCGAACTCCTCGCCGCCCACGCGCGCGGGCAGGTCCACGCTGCGCAGGCTGTGGCGCAGGATCTGCGCGAATATCGCCAGCACGCGGTCGCCTGCCGCATGGCCAAAGCGGTCGTTGACGCGCTTGAAGAAGTCGATGTCGAGCATCAGCATCGCCAGGGCGCTCGCCCCCGGTTGGGTGCGCCCGGCGCGCTCGAGCGTCTCGTCGAAGACTTCCTCGAAGCGGCGCCGGTTCGCGAGACCGGTGAGCGGGTCGCTGCGCGCGAGCGTTTCGAGCCGCGTGCTCGCTTCGACGTAGTGGCCGAAAATGCTCGTGACGATGCGCAGCGTGCCGACGAGGAGCACGGCGATCGCCACCCACGCGACGATCAGCGGGCTGCTGAACACGGTACGCGCCGCCGCGAGCGTGAGTTCGCGGTCGCTGGTGGTCGCGAGCAGGATCCATTTCGAATCGCCCACGTGCTGGTAGAGCAGATAGTTGCCCTTGTGCCGTACATAGCCCTGGCCGCGCTTCAACCAGAGCGCGGCCTGTGCCCGTGCCGTGTCGAGCAGTTGTGCATCGAAGTCTGCAGGACGCTGCGTCGTGATCCGGCCATCGAGAAAGTAGACGAGGTCGCCGTTACTATTCAGGAGACCGAATTCTATGGGTTCGTCGTCTTCTGACGAGCCGGCTGCGGCGAGCTGCAGTGCGAGCAGGCGCGATGGCACGACGTCCATGAACACCGCTCCGCGAAAACTGCCGTGCGCATACACCGGGGCGCTCAGCGTGGCGATCGCCTCGCTCTTTTTCGATTCGGCATAGATCGGTGTCGAAATGACGTTGCGCTCGGGATTGTGTTCGGGGAGCTGCAAGCGGTAGTACGGCATGATGCTAAAGCGCTGCAGCAGGTCGGGCGCTTGCACGTCCCGGCGCTCGGGCGAAAGCACATATACGCCGTTGGTGGAGACGAATGCCACTGTGCTTTGCACCACGTCGCCATGCTGGCTGATCGCGAGCAGCGGGCTGATGGCGTGGGCGAGCACGATGTCGGAGGCCAGCGTGGCCGTGTTCCGGTGAAAGCCTTCGAGGCCCACGAGCGCCTGTGCGTTGGTGCCGAACACGCTCGGGCCGTCCTTCGCGCCGGGGACTTCCCATGCGGGCTTCGTGCTCGCTCGCAGCGCGGCCTGCACGGCCGGATTCTGCAGGCCGCTGCGCTGTTCGCTGGGCGAGGTGAGCACGTGCTCGGCGTAATCGCGCAGGAAGAAAAGACGGCGGCGCTCCGCGGAGATCAACGCATTCACCCCCACGGCGCGCACTTCCAGGTCGCGCTGGCGGCTCTGGAGGTCGTAGCGGGTCATGCTGTAGAGTTGCCTCAGGCCCACGAGGCTCACGAGTATCAAGGCGGCGAGGAAGCACACCGTCACCACCAGGTACGGCCGTTTCATGACCATGCTGGAGAAGCGAGCAGGCCGCGTGCGGCCTGGCGTGTGCTGCATGAAACCCTCCGGACGCCGAATGGACGCGCGGGTACTGCTGCGTGGCCCGGCGGCGCGAACCGGGCGTGGCGAAAAGCATAGCATTGCACGGCAGGCGGGGCTCGCGCGGCGCACCTCGACCAAGCGCAGCCGCAGCTAGCGGCGCTCAGGCTTACTCAGCCTTACTCGGCCGCACACGGCTGCACCCAGCCGCACTCAGCCGCGCCATGCGGAATGGCGGATCACGCTGCAGAAGTTGCCGGCGTGGAAATGCGGGTCCTTGTCCGCGAGCACGTCGGCTTTCACATTGCCGAAGGTTGTTGCAGGCTTGTGCTTGATGACGTTGTAGAAGGTCTGGATGATGTCCTCCTTGAAATGCTCGGTGCGCGGATGCGCGTGCACCACGGCTTCGCGTTGTGCCTCGCTGAACTGGTCGTAGGCAATGCCGAGCACGTCCATTTCCACGCCGGCGGTGAGGAGTGCGATCACGGGATGCATGTGCTCTGGAATGCCAGGCGTCGTATGCAGGGCAATGGCCGTCCACACGAGGTCGATGTCCTGTTGCGAGATGCCGTGCCCGCGCAGGAAGTCGCGCGCCACGTTCGCGCCGTCCACTTCGAAGCGCTCATGCTCGCTGCTGTGCGCGTGCGTGAGTCCCATGTCATGGAACATCGCGCCTGCGTAGAGCAGTTCGCTGTCGAACTTCAGGCCCCGGCGGCGGCCGGCCAGCGCGCCGAAGTAATAGACGCGGCTCGAATGGTGGAAAAGCAGCGGCGATTCGGTGTCGCGCACGAGTTCGGTGATTTCGCGCGCGAGCTTGCTGTCGGGGATGGCGACGTCGGCGAGGGTCAGGTTCATCTTGGTGCTCCGTTGGGGTGGGTGGTGAGATTCATTGTGGTCTGTGCCAGACGCGTCCTCAATCAACGGATGCCGTGGTTTTCTGCCATTTCGCTTGAGATACGGGTCGCGGTGGCGGCGGTGCCGGCTTCACCTGTCGCATCGCGCCCGCGCCGCCGGCAGGGAAATTTCGCTACGACCCGGCATTCGCGGCGATAATCGCCAAAATCGATTCGATCGGCGCGTTCTCAATGCACGATGCATACGCCGCGAAACGGCGCCGTGACCGTCGAGTCGGGTAGCGGCCGCCTGGGACAGCGATTCATGACCATGCGGCTCGCCGCGCGTCGTCACCATTGCTTCGTTGCGGGGAACGCGCTGCGCCATTCCGGTCGGTAAAACAAGAAGCCATACGAGACCAGACTATGTATTCGATCCTGCCTGCGTTCGTGTCCGCACTCTTTCTGGGTTTCGGCGCATACGTGCTCTTGACCGAAGGCGTGACGCGCCTCTCGGTGCCGTTCGCGCTGATGTGCGCGACCACGTTCTTCTGGCAGGGCACGTGGGCCTTTCTGTTTCAGACATCCGATGCCGAACTGGCCGCCGTGCTCGTCAAGGCCGGTTACTTTTTCATCCTGTTTCTGCCCACCACGTTTTATCACTTCGTGATCGAAGTGAGCGGGCGGCGCGGCGAGCGCTCGCTGCTCATCGGCTCCTATGCGCTGAGTCTGCTGCTTGCGGTGCTGCTGCGCACGGGCAACGAAGTCGTGGACGGCTACGGCACGTTTTTCTTCGGAAAATATCCGCAGGCAGGCACGCTGCATCCCGTGCACGTGGCGCAGACGGTGGTGCTCGCGTGCCGCAGCGCGTGGCTGCTGTTCGTCGCGCGCCGCCAGACGCAAGCGCACGAACGCCGCCGCCTGCTCGACCTGTGCCTCTTCAGCCTCTGCCTGTATGGGCTCGCCGCCTCCGACTACGCCGTCAATTACGGCGCCGCGTTCTATCCCATGGGGGCGGTTTTCATCGCGATCAGCCTGGGCATACTCGCGGTCACGATCGTGCGTCATGGCCTCATGCGGCCCTACCTGATCGCGGCCGCCGTTGCGCACGAGGTCGCCACGCCGCTCGCGGCCATCGGCATGCATGCCGAGGAGATCGGCAACGCGCTGCCCGAACTCATGCGCGGCTACCAGCTGGCCGTGCAGCACGGGCTGTGTGCCGACGCGCTTCATCCGGGGCAGGTCGAGCGGCTCAGCTCGCTCGCTTCGTCGATTCGCCGCCAGGTGGATAGCACGAGCACCGTGGTTGAAATGTCGCTGGCTTCGCTCGCGCTCGACCGGTTCGGTCGCCGCAGTCTGGAGATGGGCGCCATCCTGAGACAGCCGGTGTACCACCCCGTCTCCGTCGTTTTCCTCGACGACAGCGCCGACTTTCTCCACGCGCTGCGCGGTCTCTTTCCCGACGCGCCCACGGACCGCTACTTCACGAGCGCCCGCGAGGCGCTGGCTTTCGTCGCTTCGCAAGAGGCCCGCCAGACGGCGGCCAACCTCGCAGCGGGCGCCGTGTGGTCGGCGTTCGAGAAGAACGGCGGCAACGCGCTGGGCGAGGACGTGATGGCCGACGCGGCGCGCTTTGGCGACATCGCCGCGCTCGTTGTGGACTACGAAATGCCGGAGATGAACGGCCTCGAATTCCTCGCCGCCGTGAAGGACCTTGCGTGCACGCGCATCCTGCTCACGGCCGTGGCCGATGAATCGCGCGCCGTGGAGGCCTTCAACGCGGGTCTGATCGACTTCTATGTGAAGAAGTCGGACCCCGCCATGACGCGCAAGCTGCGCGGCGCGATCGACGATGCCAAACGCAAGTTCTGCGCGCGGCGCGGGCATATCGGCTTGCACGGGGTGGGTGCGGTCTACGCGAACCGGCGCACGGCCGACGTGCTGCACGAACTCGCGCAGCGCGAACGTCTTGTCGAGTACTACTGGCGGCCCGACCAGAATGCCGTGCTGACGTTCGATGTTGAGGGCAACGCGGGCGTGTTTCTCGCGTGGGACGCTCGCGACTGGGCGGCGCAGTGCGACGTGGTGGCCGACGAAGGCGGCCCCGGCACATGGCGCGAGGAGATGGCGGCGCGCCGCGTCATGCCGGTGTTCTGGCCGCACGAGGCATACCGCCCGGGCATGGCGCGCGTGGAGTTCGCAACGCCGAAGCCGGTGCCCGGCCTCGACGACGCGCATACGAGCTGGACCCGCATCGGCGACCCGGGCCTGGCGTCTGGGTTGATCACGTTCGCGGCGTGGCGGGCCGCGACCGGCGCGCCGGGTGGGGGCGGCCGCTTCGCGTGATTTCGTGTGATTCTGCGTGAGCCTGCGTGAGTTCGCGTGAGTGCAGGCCACGCGCCGGGCGGCGCATGGCTGCGGCCGGCGCGGCGATCTAGAACGTTTCCCAGTCCGGGGTGTCGTTCGACGCCTTGGCCACGGGCGTTGCCGTCGCGGCTGCGGGGGCCCCGGTTCCGGCCTTGCGCGGTGCCGGGCTCACAGCTGGCGTCATGCGCGCCGGCGCCGGGCGCCTGAGCGCTGCGGCGGGTGCTGCAGAAGCAGCGGGGCGCGCGGCACGCGCGGGCCGAGCCGCCGCCGTCGATACTGACGATGCTGACGACGCCGCTTGCGCCCCAACCCGGAACACCGTCACGACCTCACGCAACCCGGTGGACTGCGCGGCCATCGACTGCGCCGCGGCCGAGGCTTCCTCCACGAGTGCCGCGTTCTGCTGCGTCACTTCGTCCATCTGCGCGACCGCGCGGTTGACCTGCTCGATGCCGCTGTGCTGCTCTTCGGATGCGGCCGCGATCTCGCCCATCAGGTCGGCCACGCGGCGCGCCGAGATCACCACCTCGTCGATGGTCTTGCCCGCTTCGTCGACGAGCTGCGAGCCTTGCGCCACCTGCGCCACCGACTGCCCGATCAGGTCCTTGATCTCCTTCGCGGCGCTCGCGCTGCGCTGCGCGAGGCTGCGCACCTCGCCGGCCACGACCGCGAAGCCGCGGCCCTGGTCGCCTGCGCGCGCCGCCTCGACGGCCGCGTTGAGCGCGAGAATGTTGGTCTGGAAGGCAATGCCGTCGATCACGCCGATGATCTGCTCCACGCGCTGCGAGCTGCCCGAAATCTCGTTCATCGTCTCGACCACGCGGCGCACGACCTCGCCGCCGCGTGCCGCTACTTCGGATGCGTTGACGGCGAGCGTGTTGCCCTGGCGCGCGTTGTCGGTGTTGTGCTTGACCGTGGCCGTGAGCTCTTCCATGCTGGCGGCCGTTTCCTCGAGCGAGGCGGCCTGCTCCTCGGTGCGCGAGGAGAGGTCCATGTTGCCGGCCGCGATTTGCTGCGCGCCCGTCGTGATCGATTCCGCCGAAGCCTGGATGCGTTGCACGGTCCCGACCAGTTGGCGCTGCATCTGGTGCATCGCGTGGAGGAGGCTTTGCTGGTCGCCGTTCGCGAGGTTCACGTGGGCCGTGAGATCGCCTTCGGCAATGCGCCGGCAGATTTCCGAGGCGTACTCGGGGTCGCCGCCAAGGCTCGTGCGAATGATGCGAATGAGCCACATGAGGCCGAGCGTCACCGCCGCGCCGATCACGGCCACGAGCAGAAGGCTGCGGATCAGCGCGGCCTCGAAGGCGTCGTCGATGTCGTCGGTATAGACGCCGGTGAAGACGTGCCAGTCCCAGTCCTGCGCGAAGGCCGAATACGAGATCTTCTCGACCGGCGCGTCCTTGCCTGGCTTCGGCCACCAGTAGTTGCTGAAGCCGTCGCCGCCCGGCGACGAACTCTTGACGATTTCGACCGCGACGCGAGTGCCGCGCGGGTCGGTCGTGTTCGCCTGGCTCTTGCCTTCCATCTCGGGCTTGGGCGGTACGAGCACCGCCATGACGTTGCTGTCGTAGATGCCGAAGTAGCCGCTCTGGTTCTCGCCATAACGCATGCTGCGCAGCGTGGCGATGGCGAGGCGCTTTGCGTCGTCGGCGCTCATGTGCCCGGCAGCCGCTTCCTTCTGGTAGTACGAAACGACGCCCATTGCCGTTTGCGTTTCCTGCTCGAGCAGGGCCTTGCGGTCTGCCAGCAAGCCCGAGCGCGTCATGAAGGCGTTGGTGACCACCAGCACGACGAGTGAGGCCCACAGGAGCGCGACGATGCTCCAGGCCTTCTGATTCAACGTTATTCGCTTCACGTTCCCTTTTCTCCAGCCATCCTCGATTGTGTTCTCGTGGCGGCGGGGACCCGCGGCGCCGACATGTTTAACGGACAGGCCGCTGGAAACATGAGGGCTCGTTCGGACGTTCCTTGCGCCTGATGCGGGTTCGTGGCGCCAAACGTGACGTTTGCCTTACGGCCGCAGCGGCGCTGTCGAGGCACGCACGACGAGGCGCGGCGCCGACGTCACACGCACGCGCGAGGCCGCCGCCGTGGCCGAAGCCGGCGTTTCGATCAGCTCCGTGAGCAGGGCCACGGCCAGTTCCGCCGCCTCGGTCGTTGCAACTGCAACGGTCGTGAGCGTGGGACGCGACTCGCGCGCGAGCCGGATATCGGTGATACCGACCACGGAGAGCTTGCGCGGCACGTCGAACCCGAGGTCCGCGGCGGCCTGCATCGCGCCGAGCGCAGGCAGGTCGTTGGTGGCGAACAGGGCGGTGAGCTCGGGGCGCTGCGCGAGCAGTTCGCGCGCGGCCGCGTAGCCGCCTTCGGTCGTGTCAGCGGCCTGGCGCACGGGCGCGAGCGCGCCGTCGAGGCCGGCCGCCTGCATGGCCGCGACGAAGCCTTCATAGCGCGCCGCGTGGATGCCCGAGACCTTGCTGCCGACGATCGCACCGATACGCCGGTGCCCAAGCGAGAGCAGGTGCTGCGCGGCAAGTTCGCCCGCGAGCCGGAAGTCCACGGCCACGCAGGGGAGGCCCGGCGGATCGAGCGGGCGCTCCCACATGCACAGCACGACGGGCGCGCCGCGCCGCTCGGTGGCGCGCAGGTCGGCAAAGTCGAGGTTGGCGTTCATCACGAGCACGCCCGCCGAAAGCGTGCCGGCGATCTGCTCAAGGTAGGCGCGCCCCGTTTGCGGGTCGCCGTCGGTGTTGCAGATGATGAGGAACTGGCCGCTGCGCCGCAGCGCATTTTCCACGGCGAGCGCGAACTCGGGGTAGAACGGATTGGCGATGCTCGACACCATCAGCGCGATGGTGGGCGGCCGGCCTTCGGCGAGCGCGCGCGCGGACAGATGCGGGCGGTATCCCAGCGCCTCGACCGCTTCGAGCACGCGCTCACGCGTGGCCTCGCCCACGCGCCCGCGGTTGCGCAGCACGTTCGACACGGTGGCCGGCGTAACGCCGGCGCGGCGCGCGACTTCGCTCAGGGTCGGCATGTAATCTCAAAATATGGGATGGTCATTCAATATTTGCCTGATGGTCGCGTCACGCTGCAGTATTGCCCGACTATCAGAACGATTATCGGAGACACGGCAGGCCTGGATCGCGCGCGATCGTTTTTTTATGGCTTGCTGATTAAGCGCTTAATCTCCGCTTCGTGCTGATTAGAACATGGAGAGGAGACGATGGCGAGCATATCGTTACGTGGCGTTCAGAAGGTATACGGCGACAACGCGCCGGTGATTCGCAACGTCGATCTGGAAATCGGCAGGAACGAGTTCTGCGTATTTCTCGGGCCTTCGGGCTGCGGCAAGTCCACGCTGCTGCGCATGATTGCGGGCCTCGAAGATGTCACGGAAGGCGATATTTCGATCGGCGGCAAGCTCGTGAACGAGGTCAGCGCCGCGCAGCGCGGCGTGGCCATGGTGTTTCAGAGCTACGCGCTCTTTCCGCACATGAGCGTGTACGAGAACATGGCGTTTGGCCTGAAGCTCGCGAAAACGCCGAAGGCCGAGATCGACCGCAAGGTGCGCGAGGCCGCCCGCATCCTGCAACTCGAAGCGCTGCTCGATCGTCACCCGAAGGCGCTTTCGGGCGGCCAGCGGCAGCGCGTGGCGATTGGCCGCGCGATCGTGCGCGAGCCCGGCGTGTTCCTGTTCGACGAACCGCTCTCCAATCTCGATGCGACCTTGCGCGGCCAGACGCGCATCGAGATTGCGCGCCTGCATCGCCAGTTCGAGCAGGCGAGCGTGGTGTACGTCACGCACGACCAGATCGAAGCGATGACGCTCGCCGACAAGATCGTGCTGCTGCACAGCGGTAAGGATACCGAACGATATGGCAGCATCGCGCAGGTGGGGGCGCCGCTCGAGCTCTATCACCGGCCCGCGAGCCGTTTCGTGGCGGGCTTCATCGGGTCGCCGCGCATGAATTTTCTGCCCGCGCGGGTGGTGGCCATCGAGGCGGACGGCGTGAGCGTCACGCTCGACGAAAGCGGCGAGACGGTGCGTCTGCCCGTGCAGGGCGCGCGCCTCGCCGTCGGCGCGCCGGTCACGTTCGGCGTGCGTCCCGAGCATCTCGAACCGGTGGAGAACGCCGCGCCGGGCGCGCAAGACGGCACGCGGGACGGCCGCGATGTCTTGACCATCACGCGAACCATCACGCTCGTCGAGGAACTCGGCGAGCACAGCTACGTGCACCTCGATCAGCCGGGCGGCGCGGCGCTCATCGCCAAGGCGCCCGGCGGCGCGCGCCTGCAACCCGGCGAAACCGCGCGCTTTCGCGCGAGCGTGAGCGCGTGCCACCTGTTCGCGGAGGACGGCTTCGCCGTCGCGCCGCTCGCCACCGTCGATCAAACCGCATGAGAACAACGAGCGAGGACATAAGAATGCGTCTTGGAGTTTGCTATTACCCCGAGCATTGGCCTGAGGCCATGTGGAAAGACGACGCTGCGCGCATGAAGGCGCTCGGCATTGCGCAGGTGCGTATCGGCGAGTTTGCGTGGAGCCGCATCGAGCCCTCGCCCGGCGAGTTCGACTGGGGCTGGCTCGATCGCGCCATCGACACGCTCGGCGCGGCGGGCCTGCAGGTGGTGATGTGCACGCCCACTGCCACGCCGCCCAAGTGGTTGATCGACCGGCACCCGGACATCCTGCCCGTTGGCGCCGATGGCCGCGTGCGCGCGTTCGGCTCGCGGCGGCACTACGATTTTTCATCGCCCACGTATTTCGAGGCGTCCCGGCGCATCTGCGAAGCGGTCGCCGCGCGTTACGGCCAGCATCCCGCCGTCGCTTACTGGCAGACCGACAACGAATATGGCTGCCATCAAACGGTGGTCAGCTACTCGCCGGCCGCCGTGCGGCGCTTTCGCGAATGGCTGCGCGAGCGTTACGGCAGCGTGGAGGCGCTCAACACCGCTTGGGGCACCGTGTTCTGGAGCATGGAGTACCGCAGCTTCGACGAGATCGACGCGCCTATCGGCACCGTGACGGAGGCGCATCCTTCGCATCGGCTCGACTACCGCCGTTTTGCCTCCGATGAAGTGCGGCGCTACAACCGCATGCAGGTCGACATCTTGCGCGCGCATTCGCCGGGCCGGCCCATCGCGCACAACTTCATGCAACTCTTCACCGAGTTCGACCACTACAAGGTTGCCGCCGATCTCGACGTCGCCACCTGGGACAGCTATCCGCTCGGCGCGCTCGAAGAGCAGTGGTATGCGCCCGAAGTCAAGGCGCGCTATCTGCGCACGGGTCACCCGGATTTCGCCTCGTTCAATCACGACGTGTATCGCGGCATGTCGAAGCTGCCGTTCTGGGTCATGGAGCAGCAGCCCGGTCCCGTGAACTGGGCGCAGTGGAACCCCGCGCCGCTGCCGGGGATGGTGCGCTTGTGGAGCTGGGAGGCTTTCGCGCATGGCGCGGGCTGCGTGTCGTATTTTCGCTGGCGCCAGGCGCCGTTTGCGCAGGAGCAGATGCACGCGGGCCTGAATACGCCCGATAACCGGCCCGATCTCGCCAGCGCGGAGGCGGCGCGCGTGGCCGAGGAAATCGACGCGGTGCTCGCGGCGGCAAAGGCGGACCGCGACTTCGACTTCGACGTGAAGACACCCGTTGCGCTCGTGTTCGACTACGAGGCCAAGTGGCTCTTCGAGATCCATCCGCAAGGCGCGGATTTCCACTATCCGCGCTTTGCTGTGGAGTACTACTCGGCGCTGCGCGCGCTCGGCTTCGACGTGGATATCGTTTCGGTGCACGCGC